>CAJBTJ010000406.1 GCA_903958565.1 uncultured beta proteobacterium | reverse complement strand
CGTTTTGTGACCAAAAAGGCTTTGGCTCTTGGTCTGCAGCCAATCGTGGTGATTAATAAGGTGGATCGTCCAGGTGCGCGTTGCGATTTTGTGATCAATGCGACCTTTGAACTGTTCGATAAGCTCGGTGCGACAGAAGAGCAGCTCGATTTTCCGATCGTGTATGCGTCTGGCCTGAACGGTTATGCGGGCTTAACCGAGGACGTGCGCGAAGGCGATATGCGTCCACTTTTCAATGCAATTCTTGAGCATGTGCCCATGCGCGAAGATGATCCTGATGCGCCTTTGCAGCTGCAGATCTCCTCGATCGATTACAGCTCCTATGTTGGCAAAATCGGCATCGGTCGAATTCGTCGTGGACGTATCAAAACTGGCATGGATGTGCTCTGTGTGAATGGCCCCGATGGCGTGCCGTTCAAAGGTCGTATCAATCAGGTGCTTAAATTCAAAGGCCTTGAGCGCGAAGTTGTTGAGGACGCTATTGCGGGTGATATCGTGCTGGTCAACGGCATTGAGGATATCGGCATCAGCACAACCATTTGTTCTCCTGACAAAGTAGAGGGTCTCCCGCTTCTTAAAATTGATGAGCCGACGCTCACGATGAACTTCATGGTAAATACAAGCCCCTTGGCAGGGCGCGAAGGCAAGTATGTGACGAGTCGTCAGATACGTGAGCGTCTGGACCGTGAGCTCAAGTCCAATATGGCGTTGCGTGTACGTGAGACCGACGACGACACGGTGTTTGAAGTGTCTGGTCGTGGCGAACTTCATTTGACGATTCTGATTGAGACGATGCGTCGCGAAGGCTACGAGATGGCGGTATCGCGTCCTCGTGTGGTGTTCAAAGAAGAAAATGGCGTCAAGCTTGAGCCCTACGAGAACTTGAGTATTGATCTTGAAGACAATACGCAGGGTGGCGTGATGGAAGAGCTCGGGATGCGTAAAGCAGAACTGCTCGATATGGTCAGCGATGGTCGCGGTCGTACGCGTCTCGAGTATCGCGTGCCTGCCCGCGGACTGATTGGTTTTCAGGGCGACTTCATGACCATGACGCGCGGTAATGGTTTGATGAGCCATACGTTTGATACGTATGGTCCAGTCAAAGACGGCCTGCTTGGCGAGCGTCGCAATGGCGTGTTAATTAGCCAGGACGACGGCGCTGCCGTGGCCTATGCGCTGTGGAAATTGCAAGATCGTGGTCGCATGTTTGTGTCGCATAATGATCCTGTCTACGAAGGCATGATCATTGGTATCCACAGTCGCGATAACGACCTAGTCGTGAACCCGATCAAGGGCAAGCAGTTGACCAACGTTCGCGCCTCAGGTACGGATGAGGCTGTGCGCTTGGTTCCGCCCGTCGATTGCAGTTTGGAGTATGCCGTTGAGTTCATCAGTGATGATGAGCTCGTGGAAGTGACCCCCAAGAGCATCCGCTTGCGCAAGCGCTATCTAAAAGAGCACGAGCGCAAGAAGATGTCTAGGGAAGGCGCTTAACGAGTTAAGCGCCGGGCTCCCTGGCGCTTAAATTCCACCCAAACAGACGTACTTCATTTCCATGAAGTCGTCCATGCCATAGACGGACCCTTCTCGGCCAAGCCCTGACTGCTTGACGCCGCCGAAGGGCGCCATTTCGTTCGAGATTAAGCCGGTATTGACACCGACCATACCGTACTCGAGCGCTTCGGCGACACGAAAAATTCTGCCGATGTCTCGACTATAGAAGTATGAAGCTAAACCGTAGTCTGTATTGTTCGCTAAGCGAATGACTTCGGCTTCGTCGGTGAATTTAACAACCGGTGCAACTGGGCCGAAAGTCTCTTCACGCATGCACAACATGTTTTCACTGATATTGCTCAGCACCGTCGGTTGATAGAACCTCCCGCCGCGGCTATGTGCGGCACCACCCGTGACGACCTTGGCACCTTTTGCGATCGCGTCTGCGACATGCTCTTGTACCTTGGCGATTGCAGCATCGTCTATGAGCGGACCTGTGGTCACTTTGTCCTCAAAGCCTTCTCCAACAGAGAGCGTGCCGGATACGCGCGCAGCAAGCTTTTCAACAAAGCTGTCATAGACTTTCGCGTGCACGTAAAAGCGATTGGTGCAAACGCAGGTTTGGCCAGCGTTGCGATACTTTGAAATCATCGCGCCCTCAATGGCTGCATCGAGATCAGCGTCTTCAAACACAATGAAGGGGGCGTGCCCGCCAAGTTCCAGAGACATTTTTTTAATGCTTGAGGCACTTTGTTGCATCAGGATCCGGCCCACGGGTGTGGATCCCGTGAAAGTGACTTTGCGCACCACAGGACTTGCGCAAAGCACTTTGCCAATCGCGATAGAGTTTTCGCTGTCGGCAGTGATGATATTGAGTACCCCGGGTGGAATGCCCGCTTGCTCAGCGAGCACAGCGAGCGCCAACGCTGAGAGAGGGGTTTGCTCTGCAGGCTTGAGTACGATCGTGCAACCCGCGGCAATGGCAGGCGCGACTTTGCGGGTGATCATCGCATTGGGAAAGTTCCAAGGCGTGATGGCCGCACAGACGCCGATCGGCTCGCGCAACACCAACATGCGATTGGTTGCGAGTGGAGCAGAAATCGTGTCGCCCATGACGCGTTTGGCTTGCTCGGCAAACCACTCAACAAAGGAGGCACCGTATGCAATCTCGCCCTTGGCTTCAGCGAAGGGTTTGCCCTGTTCTAGCGTCATGATGCGGGCCAGATCGTCCGTGTTGGCGATGATGAGGTCAAACCACTTCCGCAGGATATTGGAGCGCTCTTTAGCAGTACGCGCACGCCATGCCGGGAACGCACGGCTTGCTGCCGCAATCGCCTGCTCAGCTTGTTTGGCGCCCAAGTTACTTACATGAGCAATATTGCTTCCAGTGGCTGGATTGTCGACCGCGAACTCGGCACCATCCGGCGCGTCTACCCACTTGCCGTCGATATAAGACTGCGTACGGAGTAGCTCAGGGTTATTTAATTTCATCGGGAAAACTGCGCGATCCATGGTGTGACCTATTTGAATGATTGAGAGACTGTTTTAATTTACTGCCAAGCACGACCCGCGTGTTTGATTAAGCGCAAATGTCCATTGACTTTACACGGGCTTATTCGGTTGCCGCTCGAGTAGATCGGGGTGCTGCGCAAAGAATATTTTGAAATGTTCGGTGATGCGTGCTGGATCATCTTCAATAAAGAAGTGCATCGCGTCCAGATTATTGACCAACCCAGTTTGTTCGAGCTGCTGTTTGATCCAGTCCATTAAACCGCCCCAGAATGCGCGACCAACCAGAATGACGGGTGCTGTTGGGATTTTTCCAGTTTGCATGAGCGTGACCGCTTCAAATAACTCATCAAGCGTGCCGAAACCACCTGGCAAAACGACATAACCCGCGCTATGCATGAAAAAAGTGGATTTACGCGACACAAAGTGTTGAAAAGCGAGACTTGTCGTTAAATACTCGTTGCGTTTGGACTCCTTGGGTAAGGTGATGTGCAAGCCGACGCTTGTGCCACCGGCCTCAAAGGCCCCTTTATTGGCCGCTTCCATGATGCCGGGGCCCCCACCTGCGATAATCGAAAAACCGGCCTTGACTAACTGAGCGGCGATGGTTTCGCTCAGGGCAAAATAGGGTGAGTCAGGTTTAATCCTTGCACTCCCAAAAATGCTGATTGCGAGCCCGATCGAGGCTAAAGTCTCGGCGGCGTGCACCATCTCTGACATAATTTGGGTTGCCTGCTCAGTAATCGGCGAAACCAATTCTTTTTTGTAGCCCATGAAAAAAACCTTATTGCTAGTGGATGGATCGAGTTACCTCTATCGGGCGTTTCATGCCATGCCTGATTTGCGCAACGCGCAAGGAGAACCCACAGGTGCAATATACGGCGTAGTCAACATGATGCGCAAACTGATCCAAGACTACAAGGCCGATTATGCGGCGTGCGTGTTTGATGTGAAGGGCAAGACCTTTCGCGACGACTTGTATCCCGAGTACAAATCGCATCGTCCACCGATGCCCACCGAGCTCGCGAGTCAGATCGAACCCATCCATGCGGCAGTGCGTGCCTTGGGGTGGACGGTTTTGGGCGTACAGGGTGTTGAAGCGGATGATGTGATTGGCACCTTAGCCCAATGGGCGACCACGCACGATGTGCACACGATTATCTCCACGGGCGACAAGGACCTGGCGCAACTCGTAAACCCGCATGTCACCTTGGTCAATACGATGTCTGGCGAGCGGTTGGATCCGCCCGCTGTGTATCAAAAATTTGGGGTGTCCCCTGAGCGTATCGTGGACTACCTCATGCTTGTCGGAGACACGGTTGATAATGTACCGGGTGTCCAGAAAGTAGGGCCCAAGACGGCTGCGAAGTGGATTGAGGAATATGGCTCCGTTGAGGCGTTGGTTGAGCGAGCCCAGGAAATTAAAGGTGTTGCCGGAGAAAATCTGCGCGCGGCGATTAGTCAATTTCCTCTCACGCGCGAATTGCTCACTGTAAAAATAGATTGTGATCTGGCCACGGAGGTGCCTGAGATTGCTGTGCTGGCGCCTAGGCCACCACATCGCGATGAATTGATTACCTTGTTTGAACGCTATGGTTTTCGATCCTGGCTGCGAGAGTTAACCGGCGAGGAGTCTCGCGTTCCCGCGGGCGATACGCGTGTGGCCCCTGAGGCTGCGCGCCCACAGGCACCGGCACACACTCAATATGAAATGGTGACGGACTGGGATGGTTTGCAAGGCTGGCTTGACCGTGCGCGTGCTGCGCCCTGCGTGGCGTTAGACACAGAGACGACGTCGCTCGAGCCGATGCTGGCTAGGCTAGTTGGGATTTCGCTGTGTATTGCGCCCGGACAAGCTTGCTACATCCCTGTTGCGCACCGCGGCACACAGGCGCAAGATCAGTTACCACGCAGCGAAGTGCTTGCCAAAATGAAGGTCTGGCTCGAGGACCCGACGCCCACCAAACTATTGCATCACGCGAAGTACGACACACACATCTTTGCGAATGAAGGGATTGATCTGCAAGGTGTTGCGCACGACACGATGTTGCAAGCGTATGTGTTGGAGTCGCACCGTGGCGTAGGCTTGGATGAGTTGGGGCAGCGCTATTTGGGCGTGAAGGGCGTCACCTTTGAGGAATTATGCGGCAAGGGTGCGCATCAAATCTGCTTTGATGAGGTGGATCTTGAGCGCGCGACACAGTATGCCTGCGAAGACGCGGATTTCACCATGCGGTTACATGACGTGCTGCGCCCACAAGTCAAAAACGATGCGCGACTCGAGTTCGTCTATCAGCTCGAAATGAAAGTGTCCCGTGTGTTGTTTGAAATCGAACGCACGGGCGTCAAGATCGACTCGGCCGAGCTGGGGCGCCAGAGCCATGTGCTTGGACAAGAGATGCTGGAGCTTGAACAACGCGCCTACACCTTAGCGGGGCAACCCTTTAATTTGAATTCCCCCAAGCAGTTGGGCGAGATACTTTTCGGCAAGATGCAATTGCCTGTTGTGCGTAAGACAGCAGGGGGTGCACCCTCGACCGACGAGGAAGTGTTGACCAAACTCGCAGAGGACTACCCACTACCTAAAGTCTTGCTCGAATATCGAAGTTTAGCCAAACTCAAGTCGACCTATACCGACAAATTACCCCGCATGGTGAACGCAACGACTGCTAGGGTGCATACCCACTATGCACAGGCTGCAGTGATTACGGGTCGACTGGCGTCATCTGAACCTAATTTGCAAAATATTCCTGTGCGCTCTGAAGCGGGACGACGCGTGCGTGAGGCCTTTGTGGCAAGTGGCGGCGTCATCGTCTCTGCAGATTATTCGCAAATTGAATTGCGTGTGATGGCGCATGTATCGAATGATGCGAATCTGCAGCGGGCCTTTGCGGCGGGCGAGGATATCCATCGCGCCACGGCCTCTGAGGTGTTTGGTGTCAGTCTGGCGGATGTGTCGATCGATCAGCGCCGGGCCGCGAAGGCAATTAACTTTGGCTTGATTTACGGAATGGGTGCGTTTGGCTTGGCAAGTAATCTAGGGATTACGCGCGATGCGGCACAGTCTTATATCGATCGATACTTTGCGCGGTATCCTGGCGTGGCGCAGTACATGGCCGAGACGCGCACACTTGCACATGCTCAAGGCTATGTTGAAACAGTGTTTGGTAGACGTTTATGGCTGGCCGATATCAACGCTGCCGGTGCCAGACGTGCGGGTGCTGAACGTGCGGCCATTAATGCCCCGATGCAAGGCACCGCTGCAGACTTAATCAAGCTGGCGATGGTTGCTGTGCAGAATTGGTTGAACTCGGAACGATTGCAAACCAAGATGGTGATGCAGGTGCACGACGAATTGGTGTTGGATGTGCCGATCAATGAGCTTGATCAGATTAGAGCGAAACTGCCTGAACTCATGTGCGATGTAGCGACGTTAAAGGTCCCACTCGTTGCCGAAGTCGGAGTGGGACCCAATTGGGAGCAAGCGCATTGATGCTTAATTAACACGCATGTTTTGTAAGGCGTGAATCCGCGCATTGATGGGCGGATGTGTTGCAAACATTGCCCCCAGTCCGCCACCGCCTGCAATGCCTGAGGCTGCAAAGCTTTTTGGTAACTCGCCAGGGGTGATTCCACCTAAGCGTGCGAGGGCGCGGATCATGGGTTCGCGTGAGCTCAGCAAGGTAGCGGAGCCAGCATCGGCACGATACTCGCGCTGGCGTGAGAACCACGCCACGATCAAGCTTGCCACGATTCCGAACGCGATTTCACACACAATGACCGTTGCGTAATAGCCCAAGCCCATGCCGCGCTCGTTCTTGAGTACCACACGGTCAACAAAGTAACCGACCACGCGGGCGAGAAAAACCACAAAGGTGTTGACCACACCTTGGATCAGCGCCAAGGTGACCATATCTCCGTTCGCGATGTGAGCGACCTCGTGCGCCAGTACTGCCGAGATCTCTTCCTCAGTCATGCTGTCGAGCAGGCCCGTCGAAACCGCGACAAGCGAATCGTTTTTAAATGCTCCGGTAGCGAAGGCGTTTGGTTCACCCTCGTAGATGGCTACCTCGGGGCGACCAATGCCAGCGCGGTCGGCGAGTTGATGCACGGTGTCGACCAGCCAAGATTCGCGAGGACCGCCTGGGGCTTGCGGATCAATGACCTGGGCGCCGGTGCTCCACTTTGCCATGGGTTTGCTGATGAGCAGCGAAATAAACGAGCCGGTAAAGCCGACGATCAAGGAAAAGATCAGCAGCATCGGAAGGTTTAAGCCCTGCTCGGTCATGAAGCGGTTAACGCCCAGGATGCTCAGCGTAGCGCTTAGCACCAGCATGACAGCGAGGTTAGTCAATAAGAAGATGATGATTCGTTTCATGGTCTCAAATTAAAAGTTAAACACACCACGATGGTAGGGAAATGGCCGGCGTCGAGCAAATATCTTAGCCTCGGTTGCGCGATCATATCCCTTGGATGCTTAGTCTGGCAAAGAGTTCCCTGGGCGCGCGCCTAAGCTTTTGCGATACCACTCATGGAAATGCTGCATGCCATCTTCCATGGGG
>CAJBTJ010000405.1 GCA_903958565.1 uncultured beta proteobacterium | reverse complement strand
GGTTCTTGTGGTCGGCGACATCATGCTTGACCGTTATTGGTTCGGTGAAGTCGAACGCATTTCTCCCGAAGCTCCTGTGCCGGTCGTGCATGTTGCCAAACGCGAGGACAGGCTGGGTGGTGCCGCGAACGTTGCGCGCAATGTGACAGCCTTAGGTGCGCAGGTCACGCTGGTGGGTCTTGTGGGGCAGGATGAAGCGGCCACACGTGTCAAAACGTTGCTGACTGAAGCGGGTGTTCAAGCGCATTTGGTGACCGACGCGCAGCACCCCACCACACTCAAGATGCGTGTGTTGAGTCGTCAGCAGCAGCTGTTACGTATCGACTTCGAAGAAAAACCAACCCCCGCTTTGTTGGACTCCCTAGCCGATCGTGTTGCCCCCTTGCTTGCGCAGCATGATCTGGTGGTGTTCTCAGATTATGCAAAGGGCGCCCTCGCTCAGGTTGAAAAACTAATTGCGATGGCGCGTGAGAAAGGCTTGCCGATTTTGGTGGATCCGAAGGGCAGTCATTATCAGCGTTACCGTGGTGCAAGCCTTGTCACACCTAACCGCAGCGAAATGCAGCAGGCTGTTGGACATTGGCAGTCGGAGTCTGAGCTAAGCGATCGTGCGCAAGCGCTGCGTGCCCAGCTTGAGCTTGAAGCCTTAATCGTGACGCGCTCTGAGCAGGGCATGACTCTCTTCACAGCAGCAGGGAGTGATCATGTCGAGGCGCAGGCACATGAGGTGTTTGATGTGTCCGGTGCTGGCGACACGGTGTTAGCAACCTTGGCCGTGATGCGCGCAGTGGGTGTGCCTTGGGCGGAGTCCATGCGCTGGGCAAATCGGGCGGGTGGTATCGTTGTCGGTAAGTTGGGAACCTCTATTGTGACCGCAGGAGAACTCGCATGATTGTCGTAACAGGCGCCGCCGGTTTTGTCGGCAGTAATATCGTGCGAGGCTTGAATCGTCGCGGACACACCAACATTCTTGCGGTAGACGATTTGACTGATGGCGATAAGTTCGTCAATCTGGTTTCCGGTCAGATTGCTGATTACATGCATAAGGATGATTTTCGGCGTGGCGTACTTGAGGGATTTTTGCCGGGCGTGCGTGCTGTCTTTCATCAAGGGGCTTGCTCAGATACGACTGAGCGCAACGGTCAATTCATGATGGACAATAATTATCGCGTCTCGCTTGAGCTATTTGAATATTGTCAGTCCCACAAGATTCCATTTATTTATGCATCGTCCGCAGCGGTTTATGGTGCGGGGCCGGTCTATCTTGAAGACCTTGCCAATGAACGCCCTTTGAATGTTTACGGTTACTCGAAGTTTTTGTTCGATCAGGTTGTGCGTGCCCGCATGGGCTCGCTGACCGCGCAAGTAGTGGGATTACGGTATTTCAATGTGTACGGTCCGCAAGAGCAACATAAAGGTCGTATGGCGTCTGTTGCTTTTCACAACATGAACCAGTTCTTGGCTGAAGGACATGTCAGGCTGTTCGGCGGTTGGGATGGCTATGCCGATGGCGGGCAGTTGCGCGACTTTATCTCGGTCGATGATGTAGTGGATGTCAACCTGCATTTTCTCGAGCACCCCAAAGTATCCGGTATTTTCAATTGTGGGACGGGTCGCGCCCAGCCTTTCAATGATGTTGCCAGCGCAGTGGTCAATGCCATGCGTGGCATCCAAGGCAAACCAGCGCTCTCGCTTGAAGAGCTAGTCAAGCAGGGGATGCTGCGTTATACGGAGTTTCCTGAAGATCTGAAGGGTCGATATCAAAGCTATACCCAGGCCGATGTGAGTGCCCTACGTCAGGCGGGCTTCACTGCACCGATGCGAGATGTGCAGACGGGCGTCACGCAGTATGTGCAGGCGTTGCACGGACCTCGGTAAATTCCGAATGGCTGGAGTCGTGCACAAACCACGTATTGCAACAGTTCATCCCGCAAGATAGCGCAACGTAAACAGGACTCGTGTCGGGTCTTGTCTGTTCGTTTATCTTGAGGATGCGCTATGAACCCCTTTCTTGTTGATCCTGTCGCAACACCCATCTCGACTGTATTGCCCGTTGAATGGAACACGATTTCATTTGCGCGGCGCCCGAGTCGACCTTTTCGGTATCGTGCGGGGAGGTTGGTCGCGGCGGCTGCAGGCCTCGGTGTTAGTTTGGGCGGAACGTTTGCTGCCTATGCATTAGATGTCAACGTGGCGTCGGTTGCAGAATTAGAGCGACTCCGAGGGATTGGTCCGCGGACCGCACAAATGATTATTCAAGAGCGTGAGCGTGCAGGCGCGTTTGAGTCATTGACGGATCTGTCCGACCGAGTGCGCGGAATTGGTGCCCAACGCGTAAAGGTGTTGCAGAGTGTGGGGCTTCGTGTTGGGACGTCCGATAAGTCGTCTGTCAGTCATCGAGATGGACCTCAGGCGGTTGATGGTGGTCTGAATGGGCCGCGTCACTCTGAGCGAGGTGGGGTCACGCCCGTCGTGGTGCCTGGGCTGATAATCCCTGTAGAGCATAAGTAATCATCAATCTGATCACGGCATTTTCTGTATGATTAATCCTATGAAAACCTATCCTACCGTTGAAAATGCCGTCGGTCAGACGCCACTAGTTCTTCTCCAACGCCTGCCTGGCGTCATTGCGGCCGAACGCGGCAATATTGTGCTGGGCAAGCTCGAGGGCAATAATCCGGCTGGTTCGGTGAAAGATCGTCCGGCCTTGTCCATGATTCTTGGCGCAGAGGCGCGAGGCGACATCAAGCCTGGTGACACCCTCATTGAGGCCACGAGCGGGAATACCGGTATTGCCCTAGCAATGACGGCGGCGATGCGTGGTTACAAAATGATTTTGATCATGCCCGACAATCTGTCTGTTGAGCGTCGTGCCTCGATGGCGGCGTATGGGGCAAAACTTATCCTGACCCCAGCGAGTCAAGGCGGGATGGAATACGCACGCGACCTCGCTGGCAAGATGCAAGCGCAGGGGCAGGGCAAGGTTCTGGATCAGTTTTCTAACCCAGATAACCCGCTGGCACACTTTAAAACGACGGGCCCAGAGCTTTGGGAGCAGACCAGCGGACAGATTACTCACTTCGTCAGTGCGATGGGTACGACTGGAACCATTATGGGTGTGGGACGCTACCTAAAATCAAAAAATCCGGATATAAAAATCGTAGGTGCTCAGCCGGCTGAGGGTTCTCAAATTGCGGGTATCCGGAAATGGCCGGAGGCGTATTTGCCTGCAATTTATGACCCGCGCGTGGTAGACCAATTTGAGTTGATTGAGCAAAAAGACGCCGAAGCGATGGCTCGTCGGCTCGCCGCTGAGGAAGGGATCTGCGCGGGAGTTTCCGCTGCAGGGGCCTTGGTCGCTGCGCTGCGCGTGGCGCAACAAGCCCGCAACGCCACAATCGCTTTTATTGTCTGCGATCGTGGCGACAGGTACCTATCAACCGGCTTGTTTGACGAGCAGGCCTAAGCGAGTCCACTCTAAGGCTTGCTAAGCTCTGCGGCCAAGTCTGCCACCGACGCGGCATAAAAATAGCTACGGTTGTACAACGTGATCGTAAAGAAGTTCGGCGTGGCTGTGCGTAGCTCGACCGTTCCAGCCGACTCTTCTGGCAGATCAATGACGCCCAGTGCAGCGCGCATCCACGGGCCTTCCTTTGCTCCAGGAGCCAGGCGTGCACCGGCTGTACGGAGCTGTGGCCAATCGAGCGTTGGTTTCAAGCCCCCATCGACCAGTTTGCCTGCAGAGGTTGGTAGCGTCACGGGTGCAAAGACAGGTAAACCGCGTTGCCAGCCATGCTCAACTAAAAAGTTGGCCACCGATACGATGGCATCAGGCACACTGCCTGACAGATTAATTTGCGTTGCACCGCTTGCACTGACCGCGAAGCGCTTGATGCTCCCTGGCATGAATTGTGGGATGCCGATGGCTCCCGCGTAAGAGGCTTTAATTGTGCGTGCATCGATTCGGCCAGTGAGGTCGAGTTCGATTAAGTCGGCCAGTTGATTGCGAAACATTTCGGCGCGGTCTGGTCTTTTGGGGTCGGGATAGTCGAAGGCCAGTGAGGCTAACGCGTCTAAGGCCCGAAAATTACCTTGGCTACGTCCATACAAGGTTTCGACCCCGATAATCGCAGCAATGATGTTCGCTGGTACGCCGTAGCGTTCAGCCGCACGGTCGAGCTCGGTGGCGTATTGCTCCATAAAGGCTCGGCCCTGATTGATTCGGATGGGTTCGACGAAACGTCCGCGGTATTGTTTCCAGCTACGGGGGGCCCGAGGCTGGCCTATCGCGGGGGGCGAGACGATACGGATCACCGTTTCGTTATAGCGCGCGTCGTTCAGTAACGCGAGTACTGCGGGCTCAGAGAGTTTGCGAGACGCCGCAAGCTCCACCCCAAAACGTTGAATCGCTGTGCGGCGCGAGGCGGGGGTGTGACCTCCGACCGGAGTAGATGGACTGGTGCCCGTGGCAGGTGTGTCGATCGGCTTAGCTGGGTTGACGACTGGGTTAGTGTTTGCGATGTTGTTTGTCGTCTCAGTCGGTGAACGGGCAGGGCCCGCGCAGGCGCTAAGAAGTAGGGCACAGCTCGCAAGCAAGGCGAGACGATACATTGGCAGCATAAATATCCCTTATGTTCTGATATGCCTATGATACCCGTCCGACCCAACGGCTTTAGGGCTATCTGAGTAGATTCCGCTTATCCGGTAAAATCCCAGAGGAATCGGAGTTTACCGAGCTGTTTTTATCTCTGGAGATCGCTGGATGAAGGTGCTTGTGCCTGTAAAACGCGTCGTGGACTACAACGTCAAAGTACGCGTCAAGTCGGACCAGTCGGGTGTCGATATTGCAAACGTCAAAATGTCGATGAATCCTTTTGATGAAATCGCGGTCGAAGAAGCGACGCGCTTAAAAGAAAAAGGTGCTGCGACCGAGGTGGTTGCGGTGTCGTGTGGCGTGGCGCAGTGTCAAGAAACTCTGCGTACTGCGATGGCGATCGGTGCAGATCGCGGCATTTTGGTACAGACAGATGCTGAGCTTCAGCCACTTGCTGTTGCTAAATTACTGAAGGCACTTGCTGAAAAAGAACAGCCGCAGCTGATGATTTTAGGTAAGCAGGCGATTGATGATGACGCGAACCAGACAGGTCAGATGTTGGCTGCGTTATTGGGCTGGTCGCAGGCCACCTTTGCCAGCAAGATCGAACTGCTCGACGGCATCGCGCGCGTGACGCGTGAAGTCGATGGCGGGCTTGAGACCATTGATTTGAAATTACCCGCGATCGTTACAACCGATCTGCGCTTAAATGAGCCACGCTACGTGACGTTGCCCAATATCATGAAGGCAAAGAAAAAGCAGCTCGATACCTTCACACCTGAAGATCTGGGTGTGGATGTTGCGCCGCGCCTCAAGACACTTAAAGTCTGTGAGCCAGCTGGCCGGTCTGCTGGCGTCAAGGTGCCGGATGTGGCGGCATTGGTTGATAAACTCAAGAATGAAGCTAAGGTGATTTGATTATGTCGATACTTGTCATCGCTGAACACGATAATGTTCAACTCAAGGGTGCCACGCACAACGTTGTCGCCGCAGCGACAAAAATTGGTGGTGATATCCACGTGCTAGTGGCCGGTGCGAATGCCCGTGCCGTCGCGGACCACGCAGCGAAGCTTGCTGGTGTTTCGAAGGTGTTGCTGGCCGAATCCCCAGCCTTGGCCGATGCACTAGCTGAGAACGTCGCTGAGCAGGTTTTAGCGCTCGCTCCGGGCTATAGCCATATTTTGTTTGCTGCAACGGCCTCGGGCAAGAACGTCGCCCCTCGCGTTGCGGCGCGTCTGGATGTTGCACAGATTTCCGAGATCCAGGCCGTAGACGCTGCGGATACCTTCCAGCGCGCGATCTACGCTGGCAATGCGGTTGCAACGGTGCAGTCGACGGACGCGACCAAAGTGATTACAGTTCGTACCACTGGTTTTGATGCAGTCGCTGAATCAGGTGGCGCAGCAGTCGAAGTCGTTGCCGCAGCCGCCGGAGCAGGTCTGTCGACCTTCGTGAGTCGCGAAGTAGCTAAGAGCGATCGTCCTGAATTGGCCGGTGCAAAAGTTGTGGTGTCAGGTGGTCGTGGCATGGGCAGTGCAGAGAACTTCAAGATCCTGGATCCGCTGGCCGATAAGCTAGGTGCTGCGCTTGGTGCCTCACGTGCTGCGGTCGATGCGGGCTATGCGCCTAACGACTGGCAGGTAGGCCAAACCGGTAAGATCGTCGCCCCCCAGCTTTATGTGGCGATTGGTATTTCGGGTGCGATTCAGCACTTGGCTGGTATGAAAGACTCCAAAGTCATTGTGGCCGTGAACAAAGACGCTGAAGCTCCAATTTTTGGGGTGGCAGATTACGGTTTGGTCGCTGACTTGTTTCAGGCAGTACCCGAGCTTGTGACAACGCTTTGATGCGGTGCACTGTCGCGCAGTAGCATTAAAATCCCGTCTGTCCTGACGGGATTTTTTTACCTCTACGGTTGATCAAACATGACATTTCGTGCTCCAGTTGAAGATTTTCAGTTTGTGTTTAAACACTTGTCTGGGTTGCCGCAACTATTGACACTCCCTGTTTTTGCTGAGGCGCAGTTCGACTTAATCGACGCCGTACTAGAGGAAAACGCAAAATTTACCGAAGAGGTGGTCGCCCCAACTAATCGGATCGGCGATTGTCAGCCCCCGGTTTGCCAGAATGGTGTGGTGAAGATGCCTGCAGCGTTCCATCAGGCGTTTGAACACTTTACACAAGGTGGTTGGCAGGGCTTGCGTCACCCGCAGCAGTGGGGTGGTCAAGGCCTACCGAAAGCCCTTGCGACAGCAACGACTGAAAATCTATACGCCGCGAACGTCGCTTTTTCGTTGTGTCCTATGTTGACGGATGGTGTGATCGAAGCACTTTTATTGACTGGAACAGAGCAACAGAAGAAAACGTATATTGAACCGTTAGTCGCTGGTAAGTGGACGGGGACGATGAACCTGACTGAATCACAGGCGGGTTCCGACTTGTCGATGGTCGCCACGCGCGCGCAACCGCAGGCCGATGGCACATATCGCTTGTTTGGTCAAAAAATATACATCACCTATGGTGAGCACGATCTGGCTGAGAACATTATTCACTTGGTGTTGGCGCGTACCGCTGATGCGCCTCCCGGCGTGAAAGGCTTGTCGTTATTTGTCGTGCCAAAGTATCTCGTGAATGCGGATGGTTCACTCGGTGCGCGCAATGATGTGTGGTGTGCGTCAATCGAGCACAAACTGGGTATTCACAGCAGTCCGACCGCCGTGTTGTTGTTTGGTGACCAGAAAGGGGATGTTGGAAGTGGTGCGATTGGAACGCTTGTTGGGCAAGAAAATCGCGGGCTGGAGTACATGTTCATTATGATGAACGCTGCGCGCTTTGCGGTCGGCGTGCAAGGCATTGGTGTCAGTGAGGCGGCGACGCAAAAGGCGCTTGCGTATGCCCGAGATCGTGTGCAGAGCCGCGCGATAGAGGGTTCCGCGGGACCGGTCGCCATTGTGCAGCATCCAGATGTACAGAGAATGTTGTCGACGATGCGCGCACTGACCCAAGCCGCGCGTGCGATTGCCTGCGCGGCTGCGGTGGCCGATGATTTAAGCGTCGAGCATCCCGATGCGCAGATACGACAGCGTACTCAGGCGCTCTACGACTATCTTGTTCCTGTTGTGAAGGGCTTTTCGACAGAGTGTTCACTAGAGGTCAGTTCGCTTGGCGTACAAGTGCATGGCGGCATGGGCTTCATTGAGGAGACGGGCGCCGCGCAGTTTTATCGTGATGCGCGCATCCTGACGATTTACGAAGGAACAACTGCCATTCAAGCGAATGACTTGGTGGGGCGCAAGACCTTGCGTGATGGCGGTGCGCAAGCACGCTCGTTGCTCGCAGAAATTCGAGGTTCAGTCGAACAGGTGACAGCAGTCGCGCAGCGGGCTGAAATGGCTGAGCGCGCGGGGCTTAAGCTGATTGCTGAGCAGCTATCACTCGCAGCAGATGCCTACGAGCATGCGATTCAGTATCTGCTTGATCAGGCAAAAGAGAATATTCGTGCGGTATATGCGGGAAGTGTGCCCTACCTGATGTTGACGGGCTATGTTCTAGGCGGGTGGCACTTAGCACGTGCGGCGCTGGTGTGCGCTGAGGCTAAAGGCAATGACATTGACGAGCGCTTCGCTCAAGATAAGTTTGCAACAGCTGTGTTCTATGCGGGGGCAATATTGCCCCGCGTGCAAGCACTGAGCTCTGCGATGCTGCAAGGTGCGACGATTGATGATGTGCTGAGTCGCTCAGCCTTGCAGCAGTGATCTCGCCAGAAGTTTTTAAGGCAGGATGGCGTCCAGACTGGTGTTGACTTCGATCAGGATGGGCGCACGTTGGTCAAGCGCCGCCTGAATCACGCCGTCGATTTCATTTTTTTCGGTAATGCGGGCAGACTGGATTCCAAAGCTCGTGGCCAGACTCACAAAGTCGGGATTGAATAGATTCGTGCCACTGACTCGTCCTGGATAACCACGTTCTTGGTGCAGGCGGATTGATCCGTAGCTTGCGTTGTTCGACACAATGAAGATGATGGGAAGTTTGCGCTCTACGGCAAGAATCATCTCGTTGCCGGTCATCAAGAATCCACCGTCACCCACCATGCAAATCGTCGTGCGCGTGGGTTCGCGCAGTGCACAAGCTAGTGCGGCAGGCGTGCCGTACCCCATGGCGCCGGCCAGTGGCGCCATTAAGCGCTGTCCCGTCTTGAATGTGAAATGTCGGTATACGGGGGCGGCAAAGGTGCCCGCATCTAAACAGATCGTTGTGTCCTGAGGTGCGTGATCCATCACGGCGTGTACGACCTCGGTAAAGTTAACGCCTTGTTTGGGGACGCGAGTCGGCCACGCCGCCCATTTTTGTGCGTGTTGACGTAAGCCCGCGAGCCACTCTTGGCGACCCGCATCGGGCTTGGGTGCCTGCGCGTTGCTCAGCGCGGATACCAAGCCCACTGGATCGCAGACCAGAGGGAAGTCTGCAACGGTATCCCAATTGATGATGCGTGAGTCGGGATAGCAGTGCAGCAGCGTTTGCGGCGCTTGTGCATAGCGTGGGAAGGTAAAATTTTGTGTGGTGATGTCACCCAGGCGGGTGCCTAAGGCCAAAATGAAGTCACTTTGCTGCAGCGTCGCCATTTGGGCCGCTGGGTTGGAAAGACCCAAGTCCCCAACGAAAAGAGGATCGTCGTTGGCGAAGATATCGTGACGTCGGAACGACACCATGGTCGGTAGCTGCCAATGGTGAATAAAAGCGCTTAAGGCTTCGCGTCCGCCTGGGCAGTCGAAGCAACCGCCCACAATAGCGAGGGGGCGTTTAGCCTGACTCAAGCGCGTGGCGATCTCAGCCATCGTCGCGGCATCGGGCAGTCCAAAGATCTGTGCGTGGTGATGTAGCGCCGGTTTTTCAACAGGCTGCTGCTGTATGTCTTCAGGGATCACCAAGACCACAGGGCCGGGCACGCCCGAGGTGGCCATGCGCACGGCTTTGAACGCGGCCTCGCCGATTTGCTCGGGTGTTTGACATTCGAACACCCATTTTGCGATCGAGCCGAACATTTTTTGGTAGTCGATCTCTTGAAACGCCTCTCGGCGTAAGTCGCGCGCGGCAATCTGTCCAACAATCAGAATCATCGGCACCGCATCTTGCTGCGCAGTGTGCACGGCGATGGCTGCGTTTGAAGCGCCGGGTCCACGACTAACGAGTGCCACACCAGGTTTGCGTGTGAGGCGACCGTCTGCGACAGCCATATAGCCCGCACCGCTTTCATGGCGACAGGTCACGACATCGATCTGCGGGAAATCAACCACTGCGTCTAATAGCCCTAGGTAACTTTCGCCTGGTACTAAAAAAACACGATCCATACCGTGATCGGAAAATACTTGGAAGAGGGCGTGACTCGAGGTGAATATGCTCATGGTGTATCTAAGTTTTATTGAGTTTAATTGTAGTAAAAAGGAATGTCTCAGCAGAAAAATAGCACAGGTTGTTGCAAAAACCCCGCAATCCATAAAACTGTGTTTGCAAACAGTACTGTATGTGTGTACAGTACTGTTTATGCGTACAACTCGTCGCATAACATTTCAGGAGCCCCACCATGACTCGCGAAGTTCGCCACAACTACTCCCCAAGCTTTGTCGCTGCACACAGCCAATCCCCAAGCCTTAAAAGCAAAGTCGCAGATGTCTTTCTGCTGGCCTTCTGGGGGGCAATGATCCCTGCGTTTATGTGGGTGGGAAGCGCTGCCGGATTCTAGCCGCTGCCGGATTCTAGCCGCCGCTGGCTTCTCAGCAGCTGTATTCTGACTTAGCTCGACGCAAGCAGCACAACCCCAGCCGCGATACTACAACACCCGATTAGGCGTCCCCAGCCAACGGGTTCCCGTAGTAAATATAAGCCAGCCAAGGTCACGAGCAACATCGACATTTCGCGGGCAGGGGCCACCAGACTGACTGGGGCTCCATCTCGCAGGGCGTACAACACCAAAATATAGCCCAATGGCGACAGTACGCCGATTGCCCAAGCAAGGTGCCAGTGCCCACGCATCGCTTCCCAGGCTTTTTTGGGGTGTCGGGCCGTGTGTGGCAGCATAATCAAAGTGCGGGATACGCTGGTTGCCCAATCAAATAAAACTGGGGCAATCGCGAGCGTTTTGACGCCATAGGCATCCACCAGGGTGTAGGCAGCGATAAATATACCGACAAGCGCGCCCCAGCGTACACCGACCATTGCCGCAGGCTGCAGCAGCCTGCGAATGTGGCCTTGGGTGGCGATCAGCATGACACCAACCACCACACAGAGCATACCGCCCACCCCTGCGATGCTCGCAGGCTCATGCATAAAAAGTAAGGCACCAATCGTCGATAAAAAGGGCCCCGTTCCCCTGGCAATCGGGTAGACGACCGACAAGTCTGCTAATTGATAGCCCCGCTGCAGGCAAAGGCTATAGGCCAGGTGAAGGACTCCTGACAGCACAATGCACCCAATAATGATCCAGCTCCACTCATTTTGTTCAAAGATGAGTATCCAGACCACCCAGGGCGCATAGACAATCGTGCAGCAAAGCCCATAGGCAAATACAAACGGAGATCCAACATGGGCAGCTCGTTTCGCCAGCAGGTTCCAAGCGGCGTGGGCAATCGCCGCAGCGATCACTAACAACAGTGCCGAAGCGCTCATGTGTCGTATTTGTTGAATAAAAGGTAATTTGCACCATAGATTAGCTTGGATCGCCTTGGTCTGCTGTTGGAGGTCCTGGCCGGCAGAAATATAAAATATGTTGTAGAATCAACGGCTTTGTTAATGCATCCTCTGCCCGGTCGCGGTGCCTGAATAGGTCAGGCTCCACACAATATCGATCAAAACAAGATCAACCGAGAGCACGATGATTTGGAGTTCAATTGAACCTAATCGCTATTCTTGAGCAAGAAGAAATTGCTCGCCTCACTGGCGGCAAGCCCCATCCAGAATTCGGACCTGGTGACACACTTATCGTGAGCGTCAACGTTGTCGAAGGCGCTCGTAAGCGTGCGCAGGCGTTCGAAGGCGTTGTCATTGCGCGTCGCAATCGTGGTTTGAATTCAGCGTTCACTGTTCGCAAAATTTCGTCTGGCGAAGCAGTCGAGCGTACATTCCAACTGTACTCACCGCAAATCGCAAGCATTGAAGTCAAGCGCCGTGGCGACGTACGCCGCGCCAAGCTTTACTACCTGCGTGATCGCTCTGGCAAGTCGGCTCGTATTAAAGAGAAGCTTGTCCGTAAAACCGTCGCAGCCTAACACTGCAACACAAATTAAAAAGCACCTTCGGGTGCTTTTTAATTTTCCAGTCTTACCCTTACGCTCAATAGGCGCTTATGGCCGCTGACAAACCTGACGCAATACGTCCACGACGTGCACCGGTGCGCCCGTCGTTTGATCCGATGACTCAACCTTGGGTGCCATCGGAGTTGCCGTTCGGGTCTGTACCCGAAAAGCTTCTCACCCCCGCATGGATTAAGCAGGTATTGGCTGGCTCCATCCAGCGACCTTTAAATATTCCCGACGAGTCTCTGCGTAGAGCACCAGGTCGTGAAGGCACGCCCGTTGAGGCAGCTGTGCTTGTGCCTATTGTGATGCGCCCCGATGGCATGACGGTCCTGCTGACCCAGCGCACGGCGCATTTGAATGATCATGCCGGACAAATCAGTTTTCCTGGCGGACGCGTTGAGGCAAGCGACATTGATGTGCGTGCAACGGCCTTACGTGAGACCGAGGAAGAGACGGGCTTATCGCGAACGTTTGTTGAGTGTTTGGGTGGGTTACCACGCTACATCACGGGGACCGGCTTCTCTGTCAGTCCAGTAACCGCGCTGGTGCAGCCGGGTTTTACGCTCAGTCCTGATGCGTTTGAGGTGGCAGAAGTGTTTGAAGTGCCCCTGCGCTTTCTGACTAACACGGCAAACTATCGGTTTCATCAAGTCAAGCTCGCCGATGGCGCCTTACGGCAATACTACTCGGTGCCTTGGAATCAGTTTTTTATTTGGGGTGCGACGGCGGCCATGCTGTTGGGGATGTGCCAGATCTTATCGGAAGCGGCTGCAGCGCAGTCTTGACGTACAGGCGCTAATAGCTTTCGTGCGCTGTTTTAGCTTCTAGTAAGCGCACGTATAGGGCGTGTCGCGCCGCATCGATTTCTTGCCGCGCGAGCGCAGCGAGTACCCCACAGCCCGGTTCATGCTGATGCGTACAGTTGTAAAACCTACATTGCGAGATGTGTTCCGTAAATTCGGGAAAGCCGCGCTCGATCTCCTCACGACTAAGATGTAGAAGCCCGAATCCTTGGAAACCCGGTGAATCAATCAGGTCCCCTCCTTGATTAGGTAAGTGATAAAGCTTGGTGCTTGTGGTTGTGTGTTTGCCCGCTCCGAGTGCAACCGAGTGTGTTTGAGTTGCAGCCAGTGCAAGTGGTACGAGCGTGTTGAGCAGCGTTGATTTTCCCATCGCGCTTTGACCAAGTAGCAGCGACGTCTTGCCCTTGAGAATTGGCAGTAAGACTTCGTTTACGTTGGTGATATCCCGTGCACACAACTCAAGTACGTTCACCCCAAGCTTGCGAAAGGGGGCGAGTTTTAACTGTGCTGCGGGTAGCCCTTCTGTCAGATCTACTTTGTTTAGCAAAATAATTGGGGTGATATCGGCCGACCACGCGCCGGCAAGAGCCCGACCAAGGAGATCGTCCGAAAAAGCAGGCTCGACTGCGATCACAATCAGGAGCTGATCAACGTTTGCAGCAAACTGCTTACTTCGAGATTCATCTGAGCGAAACAAAAGATTTTTGCGGGGCTGGATAGACTCCAGCGCGCCTTCGTCCTGACCTTGACGTGTGATTTCTACATAGTCACCCACAGCGGCTTCATTTTTTTTGCCACGTGGATAACATTTAAGTAGTGTTAGATCTGATAGTTCTACCGTGTAGTGCCGCCCGTGGGCGGCAATGACTCGACCTTGCGTGTATTGGCTCATGCAGCGGACAGGTGCCGAATCCGAATGGCAGCGGGTGGATGACTATCGTAAAAAGCAGAGTGCACTGGGTCTGGCGTGAGTGTCGATGCGTTATCGTCCATGAGTTTGACGAGTGCGTTGATTAGTTCGTCTGCGGAGCTCTGGTCTCTGGCAAAACGGTCTGCCTCAAACTCATCACGCCTTGATAGCCAGCTTCTTAAGGGTGTTAATCCAAAGGTGAAGATGGGTACGACTAGAAAAAATAACACTAAGGCCATGGCATCATTACGCGTGCCCATTTGGGGAATCACACCTAAGTCTGTATAAAACCAGCTTTGTGTGGCGAGCCACCCTAATAGAGCAAAGAAAATAAGCGATCCGATAAACATTGTGATCATGCGTTTCAGAATATGCCGATGTTTGAAGTGACCGAGCTCGTGCGCTAAGACGGCGATGATTTCGTTCGGGGTTAAGCGCGAAAGCAAGGTATCAAAGAAAACAATTCTGCGTGCACGACCAAAACCGGTAAAGTACGCGTTGCCATGCGCAGAGCGCTTGGATCCGTCCATCACAAACAGACCACTAAGTGTGAATCCGCAACGGTTGGCGAGCTCTTGAATGCGCTCGGCCAGCGCAGCGTCCTCTAGCGGCGTAAATTTATTGAAAAGAGGCGCAATCCATGTTGGGTAAACAAATGCGACCAAGAGTGAAAACCCGGTCCAAAGTGCCCAGGCCCAGAGCCACCAAAGGTTGCCGGCTTCCGCCATCAACCACAACACGGCGGCAATCAGCGGGATCCCCAATAGGGCACCTACGAGGGTCTCTTTGAGCGTGTCGCTGACGAACATTTTTAGCGTCATGCGATTAAAGCCAAAGTGAGCCTCAAGTTTGAATTGTCTGTATAGCGCAAAGGGTATACCCAGCGCACCCAAGAGCACGAACACACTCATCACCAAAATGACTTGTCGCAGCAAAGCGTGAGAGGTGATGCTGCTCGTGATGGTATCGATGTATTGCAGTCCACCCAGCAAAGTCAAACCGATCAGCACAGCAGCATCAAAAAGCATTTCCAACATTCTTAGCCGCACTTTGGCAACGGTGTAGTCGGCCGCACGCTGGTGACTCGGAAGTTCGATTTTTGCAGCGAACTCTTTTGGTACGACATCGCGGTGGGCCAAGACGTGCCGGATCTGCCGATTTGACAGCCAAATCCGGACGCCTAGCATGACAAGTAAGAGCACAACAAAAAGGATAGTAAGCATATGACCTAACTGCCTCGAGACGGCATGTGAGAAAATCGTGTTTTAACCGGATGATTATATGACTAAGACTGCCTCGAAAAGCGCAACCCCAGCAGCCGTAAAGACCATACCCAACGAATTCCGTTTGGTGTGGCTCGATATGGAGATGACGGGACTGGATCCCGAAAAGGAGCGCATTATCGAGGTGGCGGTGGTGGTCACGGAACCTGATCTTACGATTGTTGCCGAGGGCCCGGTGCTCGTGATTCATCAGTCCGATAGTTTGTTGGACGCGATGGATAGCTGGAACCGTTCGACCCACAGCAAGAGTGGCTTGACCGCAAAAGTCAAGACTTCCACCCTGACAGAAGACCAGGCACAGAATGAACTGATCGCCTTTTTGTCGCAGTATGTGCCGGCGGGTAAGTCACCTCTGTGCGGTAATACCGTCAGTCAAGATCGTCGGTTTATGTTCAAGTATATGCCCAAACTAGAACAGTTTTTTCATTACCGTACAGTCGATGTGAGTACGCTAAAAGAGCTTGCCCGACGCTGGAAGCCTGAGCTGCTGAAGGGCTTTGAAAAACGCAGTAAACATGAAGCACTGGCTGATATTTATGAGTCAATCGACGAGCTGAAATACTATCGCGACGTGTTCATTAAACTTTAGCGCCTTAGTATTTGTGCCGAATAATGTAGCGGTACCAGCTGTGTAACAAGATAGCTGATGTGCTTAGGCCCACGGTCGCCATGAGCCACATACTGCCTGCGCCGACTGGTGATCCTGCTAAGAGCTGATTACGCAAAGGTTCAATCAAGCCTTTGCCAGGGCCAAAGCCTAGCCACCAACCCCCAAACAATCCAATGGTCATGAGGGCCACAATTTGTAGAAGCAGGGGCACAACGGCAACCTTGTGTGCGCGTAATAAGTAGCTATTGATGCATTGCATTGCGTCGACGATGTGGAAGAACGGTAGGAGCGCTAACAGGGATAGTGCAACCGCAGCAACCGCCAGATCGCTGGTGTAGGTCGCCACGATCATGTCTCGACCAAAATATAAAAAACAGGCTGTGATCATTGCGCCAAACAAGCCAACCATTAAGCCCACCATGCTGGTTCGATGGGCTTGCGCTATCTGTCTCGCACCGATTGCCTGTGCGGTGAGGGCGGCAGTCGCCACCCCAATCGACATCGGCATCATGTAAGCGAGTGCCGCTAAGTTTGCAGTGATTTGATGACCGCCAATGACTGCGGTGCCTTCCTGTGCGACGAGCAAGGCCATGAACGTAAAGGCACATACCTCGACCAGGTAGGAGCCGCCCATTGGAATTCCCAGACGCAAAATGCTCCACAACGCTCTGATGTCTGGCGCACCGAGCTTGAGTCCGAACTGTTTGTAGAACGGGGTGTGATAAATGAACCAGAGGCCGATGGCAAGGTTGATCCACATGACGATGGCAGAGGAAATGCCTGCGCCTGTCGCGCCAAGCGCCGGCATGCCCCAGTTGCCAAATATCAGTAACCAGTTAAGAAAGATCTTTAATACGATGCCAATTAAGTTAATCGCCATGATCAGCTTAGGGCGAGAGACCGCGTTAGCGAGCGCATAGACCGTACGGAACATCAGGGCGGCAGGAAGGGCAAAGGTAAGCGCCTGCAGATAACTCTTCATGCCCGCGCGCACGGCAGGATCAACGTCGCCTGAGTACGACAGCCACACATCCGGAAACATCATCACCGCGCCACCCACGACCGATAGTACGAGAGAGACCCAGACGCCTTGACCCCAAATGTGTCCTACCCGATCGAGCTCGCCTGCACCGACGTGTTGAGCTTGAATAGGGATCAGTGCGTGCATGACGCCCATCAGTCCAACAAACACGGTGATGTAGATAGAGATGGACAGCGCCATGATGGCGAGATCTACGGATCCAGCATGACCTGTCATGGCGGTATCGAGCACACCAAAGGCCATGCTGGCCCATTGACTAATCAATACGGGCCAAGATTGCTTGAAGATTGCTCTAAGGGTTTCGCGGACCGAACGGGGTGACGTGTCTACCACGCTCATTTGACGGGCACGCGCAAGAGTCGATAACGATCGAAGCGATCTGCCCCGCGCGAACCCGCCCAAAGAACGGGTGTGTTTTCGCTATAGCCTGCCAGACCTTCCGCTAGTTTTTTACGCGTTGTTTGCTGTAATAAGAAGGGGCACTGCGTATCGTAGGTTATCTTTATATTGTCGAATACGTAAAGTGAGGCTTGCGGCCCCAAGCCTACACCTTGTGAGCGTAAGCAAGCCATCTGGCCTGGCGTGTTGGATAAGAGTGTCAGTACATGTTTGATTTCTGCCGACATTGGCCTGTAGCTGCGCACGTAGTCAACTGCCGGCATCCAAAGTAATACAAGCAACACCCATGTAATGGTTACGCCGCTCGCGCAAAGCATGGAGCCGCGCCACAACACAGTTGGGTTCCATCTTAGACGCCAGATGACGATGCCCACCCAGCAAAGCGTTGCGAAAACCGCTGCAATGACTGACCACCAGGCAATATGCGGCTCGTAGCCCGTGGTGAGTCGGGCGATGTTGAGTGAAATTTGCTTGGGTACCTTAAAGTGCAAAGCTGCCCACCCGACCCAGACGCATAGGACGGTTACGGAGAAACACATAAGTGCGAACCAGTCGAGTGTATTGATAACCCCTCGCCGCATCGTTGGCACTGCGAATGCGGCCAATACAGCAAGAGGGGCTGCGAACAGCATGTACTCGGGCTCTCCTGATTTGATGAGCACCGGTAAGGTCAAGAGAGCGCCCAGCGCGACGGCTAGAGGAATCCAGATGTGTGGGGCAGTGATCCAGCGGCGCCATTGCCAGATTGCAATACAAGCTAATGGCCAAATTGGCCATAGAAACCAAGGCAGGTCACGCAAAGGACGCAAGGCTGTTTCGTAGTCTGGTACACCAAAATGTGCTGCGTTCCAGTGCGCCCAGGCGCTGAACCAATCGGGATGTAAGAGTTGGGTGGGTAGCCACCAAAATAGGACGAGCAGAACAGCGACCGCGATCGCTCCGACGACCCAATGACGTAGAGGCCACAAGCTGCTGCGTGGGAGTAGGGCGAGCAGAACGGCAAGAACAACGGGTACAACGCCTGGCCATGCCCGCGTCAGAAAGCAACCCGCAAGGGCAATCGCAAGACAGGAGGCACCCATTTTGGGTTTGTCTAGCATGCGTGCCAAAGAATAAAACACGAAAGCTTGGAAGGCCACATTGGCCGGCACGACCGAGGTTTCATGTAAGCGTTGCAAAATACCAATCGTCGCAAGCCAGAGTAGCGTGGCTGTATCGGCGAGGAGTCTTCCGTAGTCTTTGACGGTCGGTTCACCACCAAAGGGGAGAGGCAAGGGTTGTGCTTCCGTCCGGCGTCCAAGGAGATAGGTGCCATACCAAATGGAAGTCATAGTGAGACTGAACCACAGCACGTTGACCAGGCGCGAGGCGGAGATCTCTCCAAGCCAAGGACCCAAAACGTAGATGAAAGAAGCACCGACCCAAGTAACGAGCGGCCCATCCTGAGGGATATCTAGTACGCCAACGTGGGAAGCCAGCCAGCCCACTCCATCGCCACGCAGCGCTGAGATCATGGTAGCGAGACTCAGTACGTCATCTGTTTTCCAGGGATCGCGACCAAACAATCCTGCGAAAATGTATGCCGTTGCCAATACAAACAGCACTAGCCTCGGCAGTTTTAATGTTGCCGGGGCGGTCATTCGTGCGGGAGTGGATTGGCTCAGGGGTGACACGCTTTAACAATAACCTGTGCTGAACGGCTGGGGAAGGGATAAAAAAAGGCAGCCAACGGCTGCCTCGGTTCGCGCGAGATGATCTTGGATGATCAAATTAGGCGGAGGCCTTTTTAGTACCGCTCGTACGTGCGAAACGTGCGCGGAATTTCTCGACCCGACCGGTTTCAACGATGCGCGTTTGAGCGCCCGTGTAAAACGGATGCGATTCAGATGTCACGTCACATTTGAAGAGAGGGTAGCTCTTGCCATCGATTTCGATCTTCTCACGGCTGTTCAGCGTAGAGCGAGTCACAAACTTGTTACCAGTTTGTAGGTCGACGAACACGACGTCGCGGTATTCTGGGTGGATGCCATCTTTCATTGGAAGTCCTTAGGTTTGGGCGGGTCGCCAGCCGAAATTAATTTACACCGTTGTTTAAAAACAAATGTTTGAAATCAAGTGTTTAAAACAGGGATGTGTTAAAAATTTTGGCCACGTATCCTGAGTCAAGCCCTCAATTCTACAGGGAATGAAGAAGTTTTGCAAAGCGATAATGCTATTCTCGCATTGGGCGATCAGTAAAAAATGTCTTTTTAAACAAAGCCTTGGGAGAATGCGTTGTCTGTCAGACATGAAATCCCCACTATTTCTGAAAGTGGCGGTGTCCGATACCTGCACTTCGGTACAGAGTGGGTGCAAGGCGCAATGTGGGTAGATCGTCCGGCGGAGCTTGTGCTGGAGTACACCGCGCAAATGATGGCTTGGTTGGTTTTCCTTGAACCGGCCCGCCAGCAGACTCTAGGGCTCTTTGGGCTTGGGGCGGGCTCTCTGGTACGCTTTTGTCTCAAGCACACCCCCCACCCACTGCGGGTGGTCGAGCACAATCCACTAGTGACTTCCGCTTGCGAGATGTATTTTAAGCTTCCCCGACCAGCCCGTCTGAGCGTTCAGCATCAAGATGCCGGCATGTGGGTTCAGGCAAGCAAAAACTGGGGGCTGTGCGGTGCGCTCATGGTTGATGTGTACGATGGTCAAGCACAAGGACCGGTCAGGGATTCCTTGGATTTCTATCAGGGTTGCCGCGCGTCGTTGGCCGACATTGGCGTGCTGAGTGTGAACTTGTTCGGCGCCCATGCAAGTTTCGCACGTAATATTCGCAATATTAGTCAGGCCTTTGAGGGTCGTATTTTGACGCTGCCACAAATCGATGCAGGTAATCAAGTCGTCCTGGCATTCAAAGGCCCTCCCATCGCGGTGGGTGTGGAACAACTTTTGGCGCGTGCGGAGTATCTGGAGTCCAAGTTTGGCTTGCCTGCAAAAAAATGGGTACGCTCGATGATGGGTCGGTTGCAAGACGGCGTTCTGGCGATTTGAATGAACATGCACCTCAGGTTTCTCACAAAATGGATGACAAGCGTGTTGTTGTGCCTAGCGATGGGCTTTTTTTCTTTCGCGGCAATGGCTCAGACGAAATCCTTGGTGATCTTGACGCTTGAAGACAGCGAGGCCACGGATGAAATGCGTGCAGGCATCCGGGATGTGCTTAAGACGGCAGGTTTTCAAGAGGGGCGTCAGTACAAAGTGCAGAATGCAAACGCGCAAGGCAGCCCAGAAATGGCGGCCAAACAGGCTCTCGAGCTGATACGCGGTAAGCCTGATGTCATTCTGGCTCTATCGCAGCCCAGCGCCCAGGCTGCTGCCGCGCACACGACAACAATGCCGATCATTTTTGTTGGGGTGACGGATCCCGTTGAAGCGGGTTTGGTCGCGGGGTGGGGAGCGTCGGGTACGAACATCACAGGGGTGTCCGACGCGCTGACGCTGAGCCAACGTGTGCCACTGGTTCGACAAATTATTCCTGCGGCAAAACGAGTGGGTGTCATCTACAACGCTACGGATGCGGCTTCTGTCGCTCAGGTGCGAGAGTTTCAAACCCTTCTAGGTGAAGCGGGTTTAGTGATGGTCGAGGCGACGGCGACCCGGTCGGTGGAAGTCGCCTCGGCTGCGCGTAGCATGGTGGGCAAGGTCGACTTGATTTATACACTCGGGGATAGCACGGTGCTCAAGGCGTATGCGCAGTTGGTGGCCACTGCGAATCAGACGCGTATACCCATACTCGCCTCGGACGTGGCCCAAGTTAAGGAAGGCGCAGTCGCAGCGGTAGACATTACAGGACGAGACCTGGGTCTGGCCGCCGGCCGATTGACGCTGCGGGTGTTGCGCGGTGTCAAACCTGGCACGATCCCGATCGAGGTCATGCTCAAGCCGCCTGTTTACTTAAATGCTCAGGCAGCACAACGCCAGGGCGTCGTATTGTCTGACGCGCTCCTAAAGAGCGCGAGCCAAGTGCTGAAGTAGTGCTGAGCGTGATAATCTGCAAACAAGATAACTGGTCAAGCCCATTTGGGCGACCGCAGTATGAGGAACATGAGAAACCATGATTGATCTAGGCGTCAATATTGATCACGTCGCGACCTTGCGTCAGCAAAGGCACACCACCTATCCTGACCCGATTGCGGCCGCCTTGCGAGCGGAGGATGCGGGTGCCGATCTGATTACCTTGCATTTGCGCGAGGACCGTCGCCATATTCAAGATGCTGATGTGTTTGCGTTAAGGCCTTTGCTGCGCACCCGAATGAATCTTGAATGCGCGATCACCTCGGAGATGTTGGCGATCGCTTGTAAAGTCCTGCCACAGGACGTGTGTCTTGTCCCCGAGAAACGAACCGAGCTCACCACCGAGGGTGGCCTCGATGTGGTAACAGGGTATGGCGCCGTCAAAGCGGCGGTTGATCAATTGCAGTCTCACGGTATTCGAGTTTCGCTTTTTATTGATCCTGATCCTGTTCAAATTCAGGCGGCAGTAGATGTTGGGGCGAGCGTCATTGAGCTGCATACCGGTGCGTATGCAGAAGCAAACAACGCAGTGGCCGTCGAGCATGAGCTGTCTCGTCTGAAAGGGGCGATTGCTGTGGCTGTCAAGCTTGGTGTACGTGTCAACGCAGGGCATGGACTACATCTCGGAAACGTGGATGCGATCGCTGCATTACCAGGACTGGCAGAGCTCAATATTGGTCATGCGATCGTTGCGCAAGCAGTTTTCGATGGTTGGGAGCCAACCATACGTAACTTCAAGGCGCGTATGGTGCAAGCGTATCTTCAGGCGCAGCGTGCCGGTGCGACGTCAACCGCTACGCGTTAATCAGGAGCGCTCGTGTCTGCGATTGCCGGGATTGGTACGGATTTGATCAAGATGTCGCGTATCGAGCAGGCATGGTTGCGACATCCTGAGCGTTTTCCCGAAAAAATTTTAGGCGTAGACGAGTTACGTATTTTTAAGGCACGCACCGCGCGTGATCGCTCACGTGGCGTGCGTTATTTGGCCACGCGTTTCGCAGCCAAAGAGGCGTTTTCCAAGGCAGTCGGTTTGGGAATGCGTAGCCCGATGTGGTGGACACGGATGCAGACGCTTAACGCGACGGGTGGACGGCCGATTGTTGTCTTGGCTGAACCCTTGGCGAGTTGGTACGCTGAACGTTTTGGTGTCGCCCATGTTTCGTTGACCGATGAGTCTGAATACGGCGCAGCCTACGTGGTCGTTGAATCACGCGGTAATCCTGACACCTCTTTAACTTCCCTTTAAGATTATTTTTTGAAAGGCTAATTTTTCGATGACCTCTACACCGATCCCACGCGCACAAACGACGAGTCTTGGCCCTCTTATGGTCGATGTCCACGGCTATGTGCTGACGGCAGCCGAGAAAAAGCGTTTGCAAAACCCCTTGGTCGGGGGCGTGATCCTTTTTGCCCGCAACTATAAAGATCGTGCTCAGCTCACCGCTTTGACGCGCAGTATTCATGCGTTGCGCAGCCCAGCCTTACTGATCGCGGTCGATCATGAGGGTGGGCGAGTGCAGCGGTTTCGTACGGACGGTTTCACGACGCTCCCAACGATGCGTAAGCTAGGTGAACTCTGGATGACTCAGCCTCTCGTCGCGATGCGTCGCGCGACAGATGTGGGCTATGTGCTGGCTTCGGAGTTACGCGCTTGCGGAGTCGACTTAAGTTTCACCCCAGTACTTGATCTGGACTACGGCGAAAGTAATGTGATCGGCGATCGTTCGTTTCATCGTGATCCACGTGTCGTGGCGATGCTGGCGAGGGCGCTCGCGCAAGGTTTGTCGTTTGCGGGAATGTCGTCCTGCGGCAAGCACTTCCCAGGGCATGGTGCGGTCACAGCAGATTCGCACCACGAAATCCCGCTTGATCACCGTTCGCTCAAGCAGATTATGGCCGAGGACGCAGCACCCTACGATTGGCTGGGTGATCAAGTGATTACCTCTGTGATGCCAGCGCATGTGATTTACACCAAGGTAGATTCCAAGCCGGCGGGTTTTTCTGCGAAATGGATTCAAGAAATTTTGCGCACCAAACTGAAATATGACGGCGTGGTCTTTTCCGATGATCTCACCATGGAAGGGGCCGCTGTCGCGGGAGATATTCTTGCGCGCGCCGAGGCAGCTTTGCAGGCCGGATGCGATATGGCGTTAGTGTGTAATCGTCCTGATCTAGCCGATGAGTTGCTCGGTCGATTGCGCTGGAAATCAAAAGCGCTGTCTATTGCACGCATTCAACACTTGATGTCAGCATCTGCTGCGCCCGACTGGAAGACACTGCAGCGTCTGCCCGCCTACCAGCAGGCGCTTGCTTCGGTACGTATGCTCAATGAGCGAAGCTGAGCCCAGCGCGTTCGATGTCAAGGCCTATTTGGCGAAACTGCCGCATCTGCCCGGCGTGTATCGCCACATCGATGCATCCGACGAGGTACTCTATGTAGGTAAGGCACGCGATCTCAAGAAACGGGTTGCATCGTATTTTCAGAAGACACCATCGAGTCCCCGTATCGGTCACATGGTGGCGCGCGTTGTGCGCATTGAAGTGACCGTCACGCGCTCAGAGGCCGAGGCCTTGATTCTTGAAAACAATCTGATCAAGACGCTGCGCCCGCGCTACAACATTTTATTTCGCGACGATAAGTCCTACCCGTACTTAATGCTTTCAGGGCATGCCTCTCCCCGTGTTGCGTACTATCGGGGCTCGACACAAAAGAAGGGGCAATTTTTTGGTCCCTATCCGAACGCCTGGGCCGTACGCGAGACGATCCAAATCCTACAAAAAGTGTTTCGTTTGCGTACATGTGAAGACACCGTCTTTGCGAATCGTTCGCGGCCTTGTTTATTGCATCAGATTGGTCGTTGTTCGGCGCCATGCGTCAAGGAAATCACCCCCGAGCGCTACAGCCAAGATGCTGAGCGCGCGGCTCGATTCTTAGGGGGCGAAACTCAAGAGATTATGGGCGACATTGAGCAGCGCATGCAAGCTGCATCCGCAGCGCTCGAGTTTGAGCAAGCGGCGATGCTGCGCGATCAAATGGGTGCACTGGCTAAAGTCTTGCACCAACAAACCATGGAAGACACGGATCATGGGGATACCGACATCATTGCGATTGCTGCCTCAGGCGGACGCGTATGTGTGAATCTGGCGATGGTGCGTGGGGGTCGACACTTGGGTGATCGGGCTTTTTTTCCTACCCACACCGACGGAGACTCTCTGTCCGATGTGTTGGAGGTATTTATTGCGCAACACTATATTGATCATCCTTTGCCGGCTGCAGTGGTGGGGTCTCATGTGTTGCCTGACCCAGCATTGATCGATTTACTTGCGGAATCGCGTGCGACAAAATCCCGCTTTTTAAGTCGTCCGCAAGGTATGCGCCGTGCTTGGCTTGAGCAGGCGTTGCGCAATGCCGAAATGGCCTTGGCCAACGCATTGTCCGAATCCGGTGCGCGAAGCGCACGCACGCTGGCGTTGGCCGAAGCGTTAGATTTGGATACGGACCCCATGGCGCTTGAGGCGTTGCATATTGAATGCTTCGATATCAGTCACACGGCGGGGGAGGCCACCCAGGCCTCGTGTGTGATTTACGCCCATCATGCGATGCAGCCGTCGATGTATCGGCGCTATAACATCGCTGGCATTACCCCTGGCGATGATTACGCGGCGATGCGTCAAGTGCTATCGCGCCGTTTTGGTAAGGTGGCTGATGGGGAAGCCGTGATGCCCGGTTTGGTATTGATTGACGGTGGAAAAGGGCAGGTCGAAATCGCCCGCCAGGTGTTTGTGGAGCTTGGGCTGTCTATAGAAGTGTTGGTGGGTGTAGCAAAGGGGGATCATCGCAAAGTCGGTCTGGAGACACTAGTGTTTGCGGATGAACGCGATCCACTCGTTTTGGGTGAAACATCGGCTGCACTCATGTTGATCGCCCAGATTCGCGATGAGGCGCATCGCTTTGCGATCACGGGTATGCGAGCCAAACGCGCAAAAGCTCGCAATGTTTCGCGATTAGAGGATATCGATGGGATTGGCGCGAAGCGGCGCCAAAGGCTGTTGGCACGTTTTGGCGGTTTTAGCGGGGTGGCCAATGCCAGTATTGAAGATCTTGGCTCGGTGGAAGGCATCTCGCCAGAATTGGCCGAACGCATCTACTTTGCCCTGCGCTAGTTGGGTTAGCATAGCGATATGCCTTTTAATCTTCCTATTTTTCTGACATGGTTGCGTATAGCAATGATCCCGCTGATTGTGGGGTTGTTCTATTTGCCTGAGTCCTGGTTAAGTGTGCCTGCACGCGATACCTGGGCTTGTATCGCTTTTGTTGTGGCGGCGCTCACCGATTGGTTTGATGGTTGGTTAGCCCGGCGTTGGAATCAGACTTCCGCTTTTGGTGCGTTTCTGGATCCAGTCGCGGATAAGTTAATGGTTTCTGCTGCACTCTTGGCGTTGCTCAATCTTGATCGCGTTGATGTGATGATTGCCCTTGTGATTATTGGGCGAGAAATCACCATCTCTGCGCTGCGCGAGTGGATGGCTCAGCTAGGGGCGAGCGCAAGTGTTGCGGTGCATTGGCTGGGTAAATTCAAAACGGCTGCGCAGATGATTGCGATCCCGTGTTTGCTCTACCAACGAGATTTCTTGGGACTCCCGATCGCACGCATCGGGGGCGTCTTAATATTTATAGCCGCAATATTGACTGTCTGGTCAATGCTGTATTACTTACGGCGCGCCTGGCCCGTCATACGCGAAAAAACCCACTAATTGGGTTTCTCGCGGTCTCCAATTACCTTACTGTCGTGCGCTACGCGTTTGTTCGGGTGCCGCCATGCCTGGGGTCGCTCTCCAGGGATTAATGTCTAAGCCACCTCGACGCGTGTAACGCGCAAAAACCGATAATTTGTTCGCCTTGCAACGATGCATGATGTCGGTGAATATTTTTTCTACACAGTGCTCATGAAAGCCACCGTGATCCCGAAATGAGATGATGTATTTCAGGAGGCCGCTTAAATCAATTTGCAGCCCGGTATAGTCTATCTGCACACATGCCCAGTCTGGCTGGTTAGTGATCGGGCAGTTGGATTTCAGTAGGCGCGAGTACACCGACTGCGTCACCACATCCGGCGATGGCACGTTACACAACAGACTCTCGTCTGGTGTGTAACGGTCGATCACTAAGTCTTGATCGTCCAGGCATATTCCTGAAGGTTCAGTGATGCGTTGCTGCGCAAACTCAGCGCTTTCAATCAGGGACAGCTTGACCGGGCTATCGCACACTGCGCAGAGATCTCTGTTCAAGGTGTCTAGCAGCGCTTGGTTCGATACGAACTGCGTCTGATTGATGCTGTTCAGGTAGAGCTTGAATGATTTGGATTCAACGATGCGCGGACTCAACGCATCGACTTGGACGCGCAGCAGCGCCACACGAGGCATGCCTGTCGGGGTCAGCCAAGAGACTTCATAGGCATTCCATAGATCCCAGCCCACAAAGGGCAGGCGGTCTGCCTCTAGGCTCAAATCGGCGCGACCAACTTGTCGAGAAATAGGAAACAACAGTCCCGGATCATAGGCGGAGGGATAGGCGGTCACTTGCCCCAACGTCAGCGAATTGCTTGGTTTGATCATGAATAAAGTCAGGTAAATAAAATCAATTTTACTCACTTGATCTATATCAAGGCGTGTGTTGCTCAATAGCCCTACGATGGGTACACCATGCCGAGATCCATTTTTTCAATCAATCGCCCTTTAACAGCTGCCGAATTGAACGCCCGCAGACGAGATTTGGTCCGGTTGGGCCTAGCGTGGCTGGCCATGATGCAGGTGATGATGTTCGCTTTGCCTGGCTATCTACGTATCGACGCCGGGCCCAACGACAGTATTGAGGTGCTGGATTGGGCAATCCTGTTGATGAATTGGGCAAGTTTGACCCTCGCCATCCCTGTGGTGCTTTATTCCGCCTGGCCGATATGGCGCGGGCTGCATGACGCAATTCAGCATCACCGCGTGACGATGGATGTGCCCGTTTCGATCAGTATCGTCGCCGCGTTTATTCCCAGTGCAGTCGCCACTGTGCGCGGTGAGGGCGAGGTGTATTTTGATTCGGTCACGATGTTTGTGGCGTTTCTCTTGACGGCCCGTTATGTTGAACAGCGCGCTAGGCAGTCGCTCGATGTGGGTGTGTTAGGTCGGGCCTTAGTCGAACTGAGCGAGCCCCTGCGCGTTCAGTCTGATCGGGTAGCGACTGTGTTTGTGCTGGCACAAATGGGCTTTGCGTTGGTGATCGCTACAGTTTGGTGGGCGACACACCCAGAGCATGCGTTAGAGGTATTGGTTGCGTTGCTCGTGATGAGTTGCCCGTGTGCCTTGTCGCTCGCCATACCAATTTCCCTGGCCGCCACGCACGCGAACTTGGCGGGCTGTCCCGACATGTCGGAGGCCGAGCGGGAAATGCTCTTTGCTCGCACTCGGACGATTGCAAAACAAAACCTCTTCGGGTCGCTGGGATGGCATGTGTTGACGATGCCCTTGGCGGCGGCTGGCTTGGTCACGCCGTGGTTAGCGGCGTTATTGATGTTCGTGTCCTCGCTGGCCGTCTTTTTTAATGCTTGGCGTCTCTATGGTCACCCGCAGCGATTTATCCATGCACGGCGAGGCGCACCGCCTACATCACAATCCGCGGCATAGCGCGTGAGAAAAGAACATGGAAATTCTCTACTTACTCCTACCTTTGTCGTTGTGTGTGGTTGCCTTGATAGGGGGCGTGTTGTGGTGGGCAGTTTTTTCTGGTCAATACGATGACCCCGATACCGCAAGTTTGTCGATTTTGCGTGACAACGATTCAACTTCGACGCCCACGGGACACTTATCCCGGTGAGGTTTGATCCAAATCAAAGCTTCTTTTGTGTCCGTTGGGCATGATTCAGTGACGAAGAAAGATTTCTCAAGGAACGCAGAATATGGTTAGCTTTAGTACGACGAAGGCAGAGACCTTCAATTATGGTGTGGTTCGACAGTTTGCGATCATGACCGTTGTGTGGGGCATCGTCGGTATGCTGGTGGGTGTGATCATCGCCGCACAACTGCTCTGGCCACAGCTTAATTTCGATATCCCTTGGTTAACGTACGGACGCTTGAGGCCTCTACATACCAATGCCGTGATCTTTGCGTTTGGTGGGAGTGCCCTCTTTGCAGCGTCTTACTACGTCGTACAACGCACATGCCAGGCCCGCCTTTTTTGTGGTTCCTTGGCTGCGTTTACCTTCTGGGGTTGGCAGTTAATTATTGTGGGTGCAGCGATTACGCTGCCTTTGGGCATTACGACTTCAAAAGAATATGCCGAGCTTGAGTGGCCGATCGATATTCTCATTACGCTCGTTTGGGTTGCCTACGCGATTGTATTTTTCGGCACGATCGTCAAACGTAAAGCAAAACACATCTATGTCGCAAACTGGTTTTTTGGTTCATACATCCTGACAATTGCGGTGTTGCATATCGTTAACAATATTGAACTCCCCGTGTCGATGTGGAAGTCGTACTCGGCCTATGCTGGCGTGCAGGATGCCATGGTGCAGTGGTGGTACGGGCACAATGCAGTGGGATTTTTCTTGACCACCAGCTTTCTTGGCATGATGTATTACTTCATCCCAAAGCAAGCGCAACGTCCCATCTACTCATATCGTCTTTCTATTGTGCACTTTTGGGCCTTAGCGTTTACCTATATGTGGGCGGGCCCCCATCACTTGCTCTACACCTCCTTACCGGATTGGACGCAATCATTGGGGATGGTGTTCTCTCTTATCCTGTTGGCACCTTCCTGGGGTGGCATGATCAACGGCATCATGACGTTGTCGGGTGCTTGGTATAAGTTGCGTACGGATCCGATCTTGAAGTTCATGGTTGTCTCCTTATCGTTTTATGGCATGTCGACGTTTGAAGGTTCGATGATGTCGATTCGTACTGTCAATGCACTGTCGCATT
>CAJBTJ010000404.1 GCA_903958565.1 uncultured beta proteobacterium | reverse complement strand
TGTATTACCAGATTTTCTCATCATCATTTTCGGCTGGTTGTTGAACCGAAAATTTGGATCTTCGCGAAAATTTTTTGTCAGTCTTGAGAAGCTGATTTACTACGTATTATTCCCGGCTCTGCTATTGCAGTCGATTGTCCGTGTACCGATTTCTATGAGTACCGCTGCAGAATTATTCTTTGCGACAGCTGCTGTGCTGGCATGCGGAATCGTACTATTGGCACTTACGCTAGCCATCTGGTTATCGCTCATCTCCTAAAACCGCATGACTCAACCCACACTCACCCTCGAGCTTCCCGACGAGCACGCGACCGACAGGTTAGGTCAAGCGCTCGCCCATCTTGCTGCGGCGCTGAAACCCGACGCCCTAGGAAAACTGCTACCAGGACCCTCTGCAGGTGGCCGCATCCATCTCAAAGGTGACTTAGGGGCCGGTAAGACTGCTCTGGTTCGCGCGCTTTTGCGGCAGTGCAACATTTCTGGAAGAATTAAAAGTCCCAGTTACGCACTACTTGAATCTTATGAAGTTTCTAACTTATACTTCTATCATCTTGATTTTTATAGATTTAGCGAAAACGCAGATTGGCTGGATGCTGGGTTTCGCGATCTCTTTAAGAACAACGCGCTGATTTTGATTGAATGGCCAGAGCGCGCGGGTAGTTTACTGAGCGATCCAGATTTGTTGATTGAGCTCAGTTATGCCGGATTAGGCCGCATAGTCACACTTAGTGCGTATTCGGAAAAAGGGCTTTCATGGATCACCGCTTTGCCTCCTCTCCTGACGGTCAACCGTCAGACACTCGAGCGCTAAGCCGACGTCGCCTCCTGGGCGCCGCCACGACTCTCTTATTGCTTCCGGTTATTCCTCGTATTGCCATGGCCGCACAATTACTTGCCGTGCGCACATGGCCCGCAGACGAATACACACGCGTCACGCTCGAACTCGATAGCGAATTACGTGCTGAGCATTTCACACTCGAAAATCCTCATCGTATGGTGGTTGATATTCAAGGCATGGATGTCAACCCTGCACTCAATGAACTCGTGCGCAAAGTCCGGCCTGACGATCCCTATATTCGTTCTCTACGTGTTGCGCAGAACCGTGCCAATGTCGTGCGTATTGTGTTCGATTTAAAACAATCCATCGCACCACAAGTCTTTACGCTTAAACCTGTCGGCAATTACAAGTTCAGACTCGTTCTAGATCTGTATCCGAAAAACGCGCAAGACCCTTTGGCGGCTCTTCTTAAAAAGAATCCACAGAAGATGGAAGAGGACCCTCTGGCACGTATTCTTGAAGACATTCGGCGCAACCCCAAGGGTACCGGCATGGCTACCACGCCTGTCATTCCAAACTCCATCGCCCCTCCGCTTGAAGCCAAAGTGGCACCACAACCAAATAATCGGCGTGGACGCACCATCACGATCGCATTGGACCCAGGACATGGGGGTGAAGACCCTGGTGCAATCGGCAAGGGCGGCACCTACGAAAAAGATGTCGTGTTGGCGATCGCACAGAAATTGAAAGCACGCATCGATGCAACGCCTGGTATGCGCGCGTATTTGACACGAGATGGCGATTACTTCGTTCCACTGCACGTACGGGTCGAAAAAGCTCGCCGCGTCAAAGCGGATCTATTTGTTTCGATCCATGCGGACGCGTACATTCGTCCAACTGCCGGAGGGAGTTCTGTCTACGTCCTCTCAGACCGCGGCGCGTCGAGTACCTCTGCAAACTGGCTCGCACAAAAAGAAAATGCCGCGGACCTGATTGGGGGAGTGAACCTGAACGTACAAAATCAGAACGTCGCAAAAATTTTGCTCGACCTATCGACCACGGCTCAAATTAAAGACTCCACGAATCTCGCAAGTCGAATGCTCGACGAACTCAAAAACGTCTACCGTTTGCACAAACCACAAGTTGAGTTTGCGGGGTTTGCGGTCCTCAAAGCCCCGGATATGCCATCCGTTTTGGTCGAAACCGCCTTTATTAGCAATCCTGAAGAAGAGCGTATGCTGCGTAATCAAAGCTCCCAAGACAGGTTTGCGCAGGCGCTGCACAGCGGCATCAATCGCTTCTTTGTCACAAACCCGCATTTGATTGCTTCGCGCTAGTTTTTAACCGCAGGCGCCTCGACATAGCTCTAAAATAGACGTTTCACGTCTGTTATGTCCGCCATGTCAAACCGTCGTCCCATTTGCGCTCTCCCCGACCTACTGATTAGCCAAATCGCGGCCGGCGAGGTCATTGAGCGACCCGCCTCCGTACTCAAAGAACTCGTCGAGAACGCGGTCGACGCTGGCGCGCAATCTGTTGAGATTCGCCTAGAGGCAGGTGGCATCAGACGGATCGCGGTCATTGATGACGGCATGGGGATTCCTTCAGATGAACTATCGCTTGCCCTGACGCGACATGCAACAAGCAAGATCACCTCGCTTGATGAGCTTGAATCAGTCCACTCGATGGGCTTTCGGGGTGAAGCGCTGGCCTCCATTGCAGCGGTCTCGCAACTCACGCTGATTTCACGCACGCGCGATGCGGATCACGCTTGGAGCTTGGAGCCCGGCACCACACAAGCCGTCGCCGCAGCTGGCGCACAAGGTACGACCGTAGAGGTCAAGTACCTCTTTGACGCCGTGCCGGCAAGACGCAAATTCCTTCGCGCAGAACCAACCGAGTTCGGTCACTGTATCGATGCGATCGAACGTATTGCGCTCGCATTTCCCGAAGTCAGTTTTCGCGTGTTTCATAACGATCGCGCCGTCCGTCAATGGTTGCCCGCCTCGGCACTCAAACGCATCAGTGATGTATTGGGCGACGAATTCAATGAGCATGGCATCGAACTCAATGCCCAAAGCGGTCCAATATCCTTACTCGGCGTCATCACGCGTCCCGCTGCCGCGCGCGCACGCGCGGATCGTCAGTTTCTGTTTGTAAACGGTCGCCACGTGCGCGATCGTACCGTGTCACACGCTATACGCAGTGCCTACGCCGACGTTCTGCACGGCGATCGCCAGCCAGCGTTTGTTTTGTTTTTACAGATCGACCCAAGCGCCGTGGATGTGAACGTGCATCCTGCTAAACACGAAGTGCGCTTTCGCGATACAGGCGCCGTGCATCGCTTTGTTTCGCACGCCGTGACACAAGCGCTGTCCGGCACGGCGGGCGCGCATCAAATCAGCCCAACAGCCGGTCTCAGCAAAGCGGCGCAGCCATGGCCCCCGCTCGCGGGTGGTGACGGAGTGCGCGACTCTGCTTCACGATTCTCCTCGACTCCTTTGCCGTACAACCCAGCTTGGCAACAAGGCTCTCAATCCGCGCTACACCTCAGAGAACCCACAAGCATCTCCGGAGGACTTCCCGCTTGGGAAGCACTGTATCAACCAGCTGCCCAAGACGCTCCCGCCTGGCCATTAGGGCGTGCGCTAGCGCAGGTGCACGGCATCTATATCTTGTCTCAGACCAGCTCAGGTCTCGCGTTGATTGACATGCACGCCGCACACGAACGCGTCGTCTACGAACAACTGAAGCACGCACTCGACTCACAAACGATGCCACAGCAAACACTGTTAGTGCCTGTCGTGTTTCGCGTGACAGACAAAGAGGTTGCCCTGGCTGAAGAATGCCACGAGCAACTCGCCGCACTAGGATTTGAAATGGCCGCCTCTGGACCGCAAGCGCTGACTCTGCGCTCAGTCCCGGCGCTGCTTGCGCGTGGGGACCTCGAAGCGCTAGCAAGAGGTGTGCTGCGCGATCTCGAACAAGTCGGGGCAAGCAGACTGCTCACCGAACAACGTAATACTCTACTTGCGACAATGGCCTGCCATGGCGCAGTGCGAGCCAATCGTCAACTCACAGTCGAAGAGATGAATGCCTTACTGCGACAAATGGAACAAACTGAGCGCGCTGACCAGTGCAACCATGGACGTCCCACCTGGGTGCACTGGAATGTTTCAGAGCTAGACAAATTCTTTTTGCGCGGCCAATGAGCCAAGACTCCGAAGCAACACTGATCTGTTTAGCAGGCCCTACCGCCTCAGGGAAAAGCGCTGCCGCACGCGCAATTGCTAGCCGCTGGCCAGTCGAAGTGATCAACGTCGACTCAGCAACTATCTACCGAGGCATGGATATCGGCACGGCAAAGCCTTCTCGCGCAGAGCAACTCGACACTACACATCATCTGCTAGATATTCTAGATCCTCTCGATGCGTACTCGGCTGCGAACTTTCGTCGTGATGCATTGCGTTGTGTACAAGAGATCCGCGCCCGCGGCAATATTCCCTTGCTCGCGGGTGGAACGATGCTTTACTTTAAAGCGCTCCGAGAGGGGCTCAACGATTTACCGAGCGCAGACCCTGACATTCGGCTCGAGCTTGAGCAGCGCGCCACTAGAATTGGCTGGCCCGCAATGCATACCGAGCTCGCACAGATCGATCCAGACACGGCCAAGAGACTGTCACAGAATGACAGTCAGCGTATTCAACGCGCGCTAGAGATCTGGCACATCACGGGTACGCCGATGTCGGTACTGCTCAATGCGCCGGCACAGCGAGACGCTCCCGTGAAGACACTGACACTGAGTCTTGAGCCAACTGAAAGAAGCGTCCTGCACCAAACCATTGCTATACGTTTTGATCAGATGCTTGAGGCAGGACTGTTGCAAGAGGTGCAAACGTTGCATGCCCGCGGCGATTTACACACGAACCTTCCTTCCGTACGCTGCGTAGGCTATCGGCAACTCTGGAGCCTGCTCGAGGGAGAAACCGATCTCACGACCGCACGCCTACAAGCGATCGCTGCGACGCGACAACTCGCCAAGCGACAGCTCACCTGGCTGCGCAGTCTACCGGAACGAAAACCGATTCAAGCGTGTGTACCCACCACAGTAGATGCTGTGGTGCAGGAAGTCGCCGCATTACTCAACTAGTGAAGGACGAGGGTGCGGCAACGTTAGACCACGACCGTCTGGGCATCGGTTGCCTGACAGCCTTGAATCAAACCGAGAGTGTAGACAGTCTCACCTTGAGCCGCCAGCGCCTGACTGATCGCGGTCGCGTCATCGGCGCCCACCACGACGACCATACCAACGCCACAATTAAAGACGCGATACATCTCTGTATCAGCGACACCCCCCTGTTGCTGCAACCACGTGAATAGTTTGGGCATTTGCCATGCATCGCGCCGCAACGTCGCCTGCAACCCAGGCTGCAGGATGCGAGGCACGTTATCAAGCAAGCCGCCCCCCGTAATGTGCGCTAAACCTTTTACTTTGGGGCCAAACTGCTTCAACACAGCAAGCACAGGCTTCACATAGAGGCGTGTGGGCGCCATCACCACATCTGCGAGTGGCTGCCCAAAGAAATCCTGCTCAGGTTTTGCGCCAGCGCGCTGCAAAATCTTGCGCAATAAGGAATAACCGTTGGAATGCGCGCCACTGGACGCCAACCCCAGCACCACATCGCCTGGCTGAATCGACTTGCCATCAATGAGCGCTGATTTTTCTGCAGCACCCACCGCAAAACCAGCCAAGTCGTATTCGCCATCCGGATACATTCCTGGCATTTCAGCGGTTTCCCCACCAATCAGGGCACAACCCGATAACTCACACCCTCGTGCGATACCGCCTACCACTTGTGCCGCCACATCGACCGAGAGCTTGCCGCAAGCGAAATAGTCCAGAAAAAACAGCGGCTCAGCCCCTTGCACCAAAATATCGTTCACACTCATGGCGACCAGATCGATACCGACCGTGTCATGCCTTTGCCAATCAAAGGCTAGCTTCAACTTGGTCCCCACACCGTCCGTGCCAGATACGAGCACAGGCTCTTTGTAGCGTTTGGGCACCTCGAATAAGGCTCCAAACCCACCGATTCCAGCCAAGACGCCCTCACGCATGGTGCGAGCCGCCATCGGTTTAATGCGATCAACAAGGGCATCACCTGCGTCAATATCGACGCCGGCGTCACGGTAAGTAAGGGGAGCTTGTGGTTGAGTCATGGGGAAACGTCGCTGTTGTGTGACAATTGTGGGGTTTGAAGCATCATTTTTACTAATTTTACGATGAGTCGATGAGTCGGCAGTTACTTCTGGAAATCATCCCCGCTCAGGGACCAACGCTTGCCGCGACGGTTCCCGGTAGCAATGCAGCCGCCGTGGCCGCCGTGGCGGGCTTGGATCGCGGGCGGGCGCTGTATTTATGGGGACCTCCCGGCTCCGGGCGCAGCCATCTATTGCGTGCAACAGCTGGGGCGCGGCCCACCCTTTTACTTGGCGCCGGCACCTCGGCTAGCGCCATGTTAGCGCTAGCCACGAACCCGACCCTAGAGAAAGTCGCTGAAGTCATTGCTGTCGACGATATCCAAGAACTAGACGAACCGCGCCAGGCTGCCGTGTTTGCCCTGTACAATCGCTGGCGAGAGCTAGCTTCCACGAGTTCTGCTTTTGCACTCATCGTCACCGGAGACCGCGCACCGCTATCGATGTCTTTGCGCGAGGACTTACGTACCCGTTTAGGCTGGGATCTTGTTTTTCGTCTCGAACCGCTGTCTGACCTCGATAAATCCGAAGCCCTCGCAGCGTATGCCAAGAAGCAGGGCTTACCTCTTTCGTCCGAAGTGCTGGAATGGATGCTGACACATTATTCACGTGACATTCGTCAGCTCTTCGCTTTAATCGATGCCCTAGACCGCTACTCCCTCTCCAAGCACCGTACGATTACAGTTCCCCTTGTGCGCATGATGCTGGCTGACCGTGACTTTCTGCAATCATGACCTCTAAAAAACTTGCACTCTTCGATTTAGACCACACCCTACTTCCCTTGGATAGCGACTACCAATGGGCCGTCTTTATGGCTGAAACCGGTCGTGCTGGAGATCCGGCCCAAGCCTTGCGACGCAACCAAGAACTCATGGATCGCTATAACGCCGGAGACCTGACTGCCGAGCAAGCTGCCGAGTTCATGCTTGGACTGCTCGCGGCGCATCCGCCGCACATGCTTGCGGCATGGCACGAAGAATTCATGCAACAGATCATTCGACCCGCCATGACAGCGCAAGCAATTGCTCTGGTCGAACAACACCTGCACGCCGGCGATCTGTGCGCCGTCGTGACCGCTACAAACAGCTTCGTGACCTCGCCGATTGCGCGGGCGTTTGGCATTCCGACCCTGATTGCAACCGAACCTGAATACAAGGCTGGACGCTACACCGGAAAAATTGCGGGCATACCAAGCTTTAAACACGGCAAAGTCATTCGTGTGCAAAGTTGGCTTGCTAGTCTAGGTAAAACGCTCCAAGACTTTGAAACTTCGCATTTTTACAGCGATTCATCCAACGACCTCCCTTTATTAGAAGTCGTCACTCACCCGATCGCCACCAACCCGAGTCCGGGATTGTTAGCGGTGGCCCAGGAGCGCACTTGGCCTGTGTTAAACCTGTTTACTCAGTTGTCCGATAAAAAATCCTAATGATCACCGATACACTCAAACGCTTTGTTGGCAAACTCTTTGGCCAACAGCCACCGGCGATGCGCCGGATCGGGAGTTCAAAACACGGCATCGACCGACGCAACGTTTCACGACACGCCATCAAAGTCTGCGAGGTCCTTCAACATGAAGGGTTTCAAGCCTACATTGTCGGTGGTGCCGTGCGCGACCTGATTGTTGGCCTTGAACCCAAAGACTTCGATGTCGCGACCAACGCGACGCCCGAACAAATTCGCCCGCTGTTTCGCCGTGCGCGCATTATTGGTCGACGCTTTCAACTCGTGCACGTTGTCTTCGGCCAAGAGATCATCGAGACGTCTACCTTCCGTGCTCCGGCCTCCGAGTCGCAGGCTACAGACGATCATGGGCGCATTCTGCGGGATAACGAATTCGGAACACATGCGCAAGATGCGGCCAGGCGCGACTTCACTATTAACGCACTGTATTACAACCCCACCACACAAGAGGTCATCGACTATCACAATGGTGTCGAGGATCTGAAGGCGCGCTCGATCAAAATGATCGGCGACCCTCGGACGCGCTATCGCGAAGACCCCGTACGAATGTTGCGTGCTGTACGTTTTGCCGTGAAATTAAAAGGCACAATCCATCCAGACACGCGTGCGCCCCTGCAGTCGATGGCCGAACTGATTGAAAACGTGCCCGCCTCTCGCCTATTCGACGAAATGCTTAAGCTATTGACATGTGGCCATGCGATGGACTGCCTGCAGCAACTGCGGCAAGACGGCTTACATCAGGGTATTTTGCCGCTGCTTGACGTTGTACTTGAACAGCCTGGTGGCGAAGAATTTATCGAACTCGCACTCGAGCGTACTGACCATCGCATTCGCAGCGGAAAAACCGTCAGCCCAAGCTTTTTATTCGCGGCACTGTTATGGCATCAAGTCGACCTTCGCTGGAAAAAACGTATTCAAGCGGGCACACCAAGCATTCAAGCCCTCATGGATGCGGCAGACTCAGTCTTAGATGAGCAAACAGAAAAGCTCGCGATTCAAAAACGCTTCAGCGCGGACATGCGCGAAATCTGGTTCATGCAGCCACGCTTCGAGAAACGTTTACCTAAGTCGATTTGGCGAATGTTTGAACAACCACGGTTTCGCGCTTCCGTCGATTTTCTGCAACTTCGTGCCGCCGCACATCAATTTGATAGTGTGTTGGCGCAATGGTGGATGGACCTTGCAAACGCTGATGATGCAGGTCGCGCGGCTATGCTCGAAGAACTAAGCCGACTACCTAAAGAGACCAGCACGACCGCCGCGCGCAGTCGAAGTCGTCGGCGTCGTCGTAGCCCAACAACGGGTGGCGAACACACCGACAACCCCGTCGCACCAGAGTGATGTTCTCACGATGCCCATACGCTCGTATATCGGTCTAGGTGCAAATCTCGGGGATCCGCGCGAGACCATACAAGTCGCTTTAAGAGAGCTTGCTGCAACACCCGCTCTCACGCTCCTGAAGGTCGCGCCACTTTACGCAAGTGCACCCATCGATTCAAGTGGCCCCAACTACATCAACACGGTCGCAAGCCTAGATACCTCTCTCGGTCCACAAGAGCTGCTGGTCGTGCTACAAAAAATTGAATTACTTCATGGTCGCGAGCGTCCTTACATTAACGCGCCACGCACACTCGACTTGGATCTCTTGCTGTACGACGACATAAAACTTGATGGTCCGACGCTCATCATCCCGCATCCACGCATGCATCAACGTGCGTTTGTGCTCAAGCCTTTGCATGACATTGCGGGCGACTTACAGTTAGCGCAAGGCAGCATCCAAACACTTCTGGCACAGTGCAAGGATCAAGGCCTTTGGCCCCTATCCTAAGCCCTGCGTTCAAAAGATTAGATCGCCTTGTCCGCTTGCAGCGTGGCAATGACCTCGTCGGTCACGCCGAGCTGTTTGAGGATCGCGAGCGTATGCTGGCCAATTCCAGGGATCGCATCCATACGCGCCTCAAACTGATTGCTGGTCGCAGGCGGCAACAAGGCCGGCAACGCACCGACAGGGCTTTGCACTTGCGTCCAACGCCCTCGCGCCTGAAGCTGAGGATGCGACCATACATCTTTCATTTCATTGACTCGCGCGTTCGCTATTTGTGCGTCCTCTAACGCTTGCACCACTTCATCAATGCTCATTTTTGAAAAAGCACCCACAATCAGACCACGCAAATGTTCGCGATTCGCAACGCGTTTAGGATTCGAGTCGTACTGCGGATTGGTTGCGAGGTCAGGCTGGCCGAGCACTTTGTCACAAAACACTTGCCACTCGCGCTCATTCTGCAAGCCGAGCATGACATTGCTGCCGTCGCCCACTGGAAATGGGCCGTAAGGGTAGATCGTCGCATGCGCTGCGCCCGCACGCGGCGGCGGTGTCTGTCCATCGATCGCGTAATACAGCGGGAAACTCATCCACTCGACCATACTCTCAAGCATCGAGACATCCAGATGACTGCCCAGTCCG
>CAJBTJ010000403.1 GCA_903958565.1 uncultured beta proteobacterium | reverse complement strand
TGTTGTGCCGTACCCGGCAGGGGGCGTCAGTGATGTCTCGAGCCGTACCATTGCCGCGGCATTAGGCAAAAAACTTGGTGCAAATATGGTGATCGAGAATAAAGCGGGTGCCGCCTCGACCGTAGCCAGCACCTACGTCGCCAGTCAAAAGCCAAACGGTTATACGCTCTATGCTGCCCCCGTCTCGATTGTGATCAATCCAGCGCTTCAAGGTACCGTGAGCTATAAGCCCTACGAGAGTTTCACACCGCTGTCGATGATGATGAGTTCGGCATTTGTGCTGCAAGTCAACAAGAGTCTGCCAGTCAATAATGTGAAAGAGCTCATTGACTTGATTAAGAAGAATCCTGACAAGTATGCGATTGGGACCTCTGGGGTGGGTTCGATCAACCACCTTGCTGCAGAGTACTTTATTCGTGAGTTTGGCTTGAAGATGGTTGTTGCGCATTACAAAGGCGGCATGCCGGCTGCACAGGACTTGCTTGGTGGGCAAGTGCAAATGATGTTCTCCGCTGCAAATGAAGCCATTCCGTTTGTCACAAGCGACAAGACAAAGGGCTTGGCCGTGACGTCTTTAGCACGTATCTCCACGCTGCCAAATCTACCAACGATGAATGAGGCTGCTGGAGTAAAGAATTTTGAGGCAACTTTCTGGCTTGCGCTTGTTGCCCCTGCTGGCATGGATAAGGCACTGCAAACACGCATTTCTACCGCCATGCGTGAGCTTGGAAAAGACGATGAGTTGCGTCAACGTTTAAATCAATTGGGGATCGATCTGGTCACGTCGACACCAGAGGTCGTGACAGCCAATCTTAAAAATGACGAAGAAAAATGGACAACGCTGATTCGTTCGATCAAAATTAATTAAAGATCAAGTGTCTGATGTGTCGTGCGCACGCGCGACGCATCACTCCGCTTACTTAAGCTGACGTGAAGACTTGTGACGGATCAGGCAAGCCTTTCACTTCAACCGCATTGCCTGAATAGTCAAATACTAAGAATACGGACTGCTCGCGGGGCGTGCCAATAAATATCCGGTCTGGTTCCATCGCGAACGGGACGTTTGCTTCTCGCAAGCGGGACAGCATTCTGTCATAGACGGCTGGCGTCACAATCACACCATAGTGCCTTAAGGGATAGTTGCCACGCCCGATCGTGATGGAGGTGTGCGAGGCTTCAATTTCCGATAGCTGTGCGACGAGATGATGTCCAAAAAAATCAATATCCAATCGGTCTTCTTGTTGGCGTGAGATTTTGCACTCAAGGATTTCGCCGTAAAACTTAATCGTTGAGGCGATGTCTTTAATTGGAACCGAAAGGTGAATCATTGCTTTGCTCATGACGCTTCCTGTTTCTGTCATAAAAAAAGGCGTGTCATGAAGACACGCCTTTGTTCATTACAAGATTATTGCGGTTTGATATTTGCCGCTTTGACTACGGCTGCGTAGCTTGCCAAATCATTTTTGATTTGATCGCCGTAGGCTTTCGGCGTTCCGGGTGTGGCTGTTATGCCTAACACCTCAAGGCGTTTTTTGGCGTCCGGATCATTCAGCACATCATTTAACGTACTGTTCAGTTTCGTAATGATGGCCGCTGGAGTTTTAGCGGGAGCCAAAATGCCGACCCAAGAGGCCAACAAGAAATTAGGTAAGCCAGCTTCAATGAATGTTTGCGTATCGGGCAAAGAAGGTGAGCGAGTTGCGCTTGGCACACCAAGTGCTTTGATTCGACCGGCCTTGATATGCGGGAGTGCCCCGGCAACTGCGGTGAAGACCAGAGGGATGTTACCTCCTTGAAGATCAATCATGGCTTGACCGCCGCCCTTATAGGGAACGTGTACGAGCTTAGAGCCACTCTTCATATTGAGCGTTTCGCCAGCGATATGTGGGGTGCTACCTAAACCGGACGTGCCGTAGTTCAGTCCGTTAGGGTCTGACTTAGACAAGGCAATCAGTTCTTTAATGTTGTTGGCCTTCACCGAGGGATGTGCAACGATGACCAAATCTGCATCGCCGATCTTCCCAACAGGAGCGAAGTCCTTTACTGAATCAAAAGGTACCGAGGCAAACACATGCGGATTAATAACCATTGTGCCGTCAAAGCCGAGCAACAAGGTGTAGCCATCTGGGTCTGCTTGGGCCACCTGACTTGTGCCAATATTGCCTGAGGCGCCTGGTTTGTTTTCGACAATGATTTGTTGGCCAAGCCGCTTTGACATTTGGTCAGCAATGAGTCGTGCGCTAGTATCGGTTACGCCGCCAGGAGTGTACGGGACAATGAGGCGAATTGCCTTGGTCGGATATGTGCCTTGTGCATAGGCAGCACCGCTTAGGGTGCTAATCGTCGCTGCGAAGGCAGTGAATACGACGGCAAGCGCTTTTCTTCTTTGAGTTTGCATGGTTTTCCTCAGTTTTAGTGTTAACTATTACACCGTGGCCCGTTTGGTGTTGTTCCACTGCAAAAGCGCCACGGTAGCCATTATTCCAAAGCCAATGACATCTGTGATCAGTCCTGGCTTAATAAGACAAGCGGCCGCGATAAGCAACAGTACGCGATGGGTAAGCGTTGCATACCCCACCAGCCAGCCAAAAAATCCTCCCGCCAGGGCGATGACGCCAATCAGGGCTGTCAGCACTGACCACAAGACCGTAATATAAGACGTGTCGTCTTTAAAGATGAGAAGTAGTGTGGGTTCGTAAACAAACATGAACGGGACAATATAGGCAGGCGCTGCGGCGCGCATGGCAGCAAAACCCGTCTCCCACATATTGGCTTTTGCAAGCGCGGCAGCCGCAAAGACAGCTAACGCCACCGGTGGCGTGATGGCCGATAAAATTGCAAAATAGAGGGCAAACATGTGGGCAGAAGGCGCGTCCACTCCCAGCTTAATAATGGCAGGGACGAGCAGCGACACCATGACGATGTATGCAGGGGTGGTGGGCATGCCCATACCGAGCACGATGCCAGCAAGAGCGGTCAGCAGTAGGGCAAGAAATAAGGAGTTGTTAGCAAGTTCAATCACGACTTGCGTGAAAACAATACCTAAGCCAGTAATCGTGACACAGCCAATCACAAGGCCAGCGCATGCGCACGCCATCGCGACTGAGAGTGCGCTGCGAGCACCATCTTCTAGAGCCTGAATCACCGTCATCCAAGTGATTCCCGTTCGCGTTAGCTTTCGCATGAGCGCGACGGGCAAACAAGAAATTGCTGCAATCAATGCACAAAGCGGTGCAGAAAAGCCCAAAAACAAACCGAAAAGAATAATAAAAATTGGAATGAACAAATGACCTCGTTCGAGCATCACCTGTTTGAATCTTGGTAGCTCGCTCAGAGGCACTCCGGCAAGTTTGTAGCGCTTCGCTTCAAAATGTACCGCGAAGAAAACAGAGGCGTAATAGAGGAGCGCTGGAATGACGGCCCATAACGCTACTTGAGCGTAGGGAACAGCTAAAAATTCCGCCATCACGAAGGCTGCAGCGCCCATAACGGGCGGCATCAACTGACCGCCCGTCGAGGCGACAGCCTCAACGGCGGCGGCAAACGATGGACGAAAGCCGGTTCGTTTCATCAGCGGAATAGTGATGGGGCCATCGACCATCACGTTTGCTACCGCACTACCAGACACAGTGCCGAACAGCGAGGAGCTCACCACAGCAACCTTGCCGGGCCCGCCCGCATATTTGCCGGTGATCGACATCGCGAAGTCCATGAATAATTGGCCGGTGCCGCTCTTTTCCATAAAGGCACCGAAGATCACGAACAGCATGACATAGGACGCTGAAACACCAAGCGTCGAGCCAAAGATCCCCTCGGTTGAAAAATACAGTTGCTCCATCAGGACGGGCAATTTGATTTGTGTGAAGAATGCTGTGTAAACGATGAAAATCATGGCTGTCAGGGGTAGTGCCCAGCCGATTACACGTCGCGTACCTTCGAGAACAATGACCACCATTACGAAGGAATAGAACAGGTCGGTCTTGCTTAAGTCGTCGATGTAAATGATGCGGCGCGTGAAGTTTTCATAGTCAATAAAGATATGCGCAATCGCAGCGATCCCCATGGCTAGGAGCAACATATCGTAGGAGCGCGCCGCAATGCCACCCTTAGAGCTTGAAGGGTAAAGCAGGAACACAAGCCCCAAGGCAAACATCAAGTGCGTTCCACGAAAGATGACCGCCTCGGGAGGGCCGAAGCCCGCCACGTACATGTGATACAGCGACATGGCAACAGCGAGAACCGTAATAAGGGTCTTCAGTGTCTTAGACGCTGGATCAATAGCGATACTTTCATCAGATATAACTTGTTGCATGGTGCGAGTGTTCCTTCGTTGCAGTGTTACTGCTAGTACTTAAAGCGCGCCAACTTCTTTGTAGTATTTGGCAGCGCCTGGATGGAGCGGTACGCCAATGTCACTTGCCATCACTTTTGGTGTCAGGCCTTCCATTGACTTACTGACTGCGACGAGCGAAGGAACGTTTGTCGCCATGGCTTTCACCATTTCGTAGACTGTCTTTTCTGGCATATCACAGGCGACAATCAGGTGCGTCAAATAACCGATAGCCGGTACATCCTGTGTTTGCTTTGGATATGTTCCTGCCTTAATGATTAACCGGTTGTAGCCAGGGTTAAGATTCTTCATGTAAGCCATGGTTTTATCGTCGACTGGAACGAGGTTCACATCACGCCCGCTGGCCAAATCCATCACGGCTGAAGCGGGTGAGGTGGTGCCCAGAGTGAACACCTGAACGTGTCCGTCTTTCATCATCGATACAGCGTCTGAATAGCTTGCCTGAAAATTGACTTTTGAAAGGGATTTGTAAGTCATGTCATTAGCTTGGAGAATCAAGTCAGTGAGGAGCTCGCCTGTATTACCGCGAGATTGTGTCACTAGCGACTTACCCTTCAGATCTGCGAAAGAATTAACTTTTGCAGATTGCAGTGCAACAACTTGAAAGAACTGTGGGTACAAGTTAGCCATTTGGCAAACTTTGGTGACCTTCTTTGGAAACGGAGCACGCCCAGCTAAGCCGTCCACTGTACTGCTCGAGTTACCGAACCCGATTTGCACCTTGCCCTCGTCAACGCCGCGGACGTTCGCAATGCCGGCGCCTGGCGTTGCGGTGACCTGTAATCCAGGAACAGCCTTTTCCCACATTCCTTTTAGAGCGCCACCTAGTGGTACCCACACGCCCCCTTGTGGGCCAGTCATCAGAGTGACCTGTTGCGCCATTGTTGGCGTGCTGGCTAGAAGTGCGGCCGAGAGTGCTAGAGCGGTGAGGCTAACTTTCTTGAATTGTTTCATGTGGCTCTCCTAAAGTAATACGGATGTTGGATAAGGCAAGCGCTACGGACTAGCCCTGAAGTGGAGCGGGCTTACAGTAAGCGATCGATTCTACACAGCGTAGTCAAATAAACAGCCGTTTGGGAGGTGAACCTAGGGTTTGTCTCTAGAGCGTGAACGCGTGGCGAAGCGCTTATTTTGGAAAGGTCACCACGTGATCGACGCCTAACCGAATACCGATCTTTTCACCGACAGCATGATCATGGTGGCTCGGCACATACGCCACTAGTTCAAGTCCAGAATCGAGGCGCAAAGTGTAAAGAAAGTCTGCACCTCTAAAGGTCTTGCGCAGAACAGTCGCTAAAAGTGGGCTCCTATCATCGTGCTGAATGTCATCGGCACGCAGCAGTACGTCAACTGGCGTGCCGATAGGGTCATGATGATCGTTATCGAGTTGTAGGCGTCCGAGTTCGATTTCGACCGTTGCGCCGCTTTGAATCTTGCCGGCGACAAACACACCGCGACCGATAAAGTCTGCGACATACCGGGTCTTGGGTTGATGGTAAAGCTCGTAGGGCGTGTCCCATTGGACTAAGGTGCCTTGGGACATGACGCCAATATGGTCTGCAAGCGCGAAGGCTTCGAATTGATCATGGGTCACGAGCAGTGCGGTGACGCCATTACTTTTGAGAATGTCTCGCATTTCTGCTGCAAGACGCTCGCGCAAATCAATGTCAAGGCTTGAAAAAGGTTCGTCGAGCAAAATCAAATCTGGTTCAGGGGCCATGGCGCGCGCCAAGGCCACCCGCTGTTGTTGACCGCCGCTGAGTTCGTGCGGATAGGCATCGGCCTTATCGGCAAGCGAGACGCGTTCTAGCCAAGCCAAACCGACTTCGCGTCGTTTGTTGGCAGCAAGAGAGCGAAGACCGAAGGTGACGTTATCTAGGACACTGAGATGTGGGAACAAGGCAAAGTCTTGAAACACCATCCCCACCCGCCGTAAGTTCGGTGCAACTTGGGTGCGTGACGAGCTGACTACTTTGCCACTGAGCTTGATCTGACCCTCTTGCAGGGCTTCAAAGCCAGAAATTGCCCGCAAAATGGTCGATTTGCCGCAGCCGGATGGGCCGAGCAGGCAGGCAATGTCACCTCGCGCTAGACTTAGGCTTAAATCTTCGACAATTGGCATCCAGCCCCGACCGTCCAAGCGCGGGTAACCGACTCGGACGTGTTCAAGTGAAAGTAGGGGTTGCGTCTCATTCATCTTTATAATTTTCGCATTAACTGGGATTTGCTTCCAGAAACCGCGTTTTAGCCCAGCGACCCATTTCGATGCATCGTGTTGTAGCCCTGATTGCTTTCTTGCTGTCCTTGCCACTACTAGGGCTGCTTATTCCCTTTTTTCACACGCAGGGCGGGTCGGTTGCCGCTGATCTTAGCGCACAAGGGACCTTATTGCACCTGTGGGAGTTTGTTCTCGGAGATTACCTCGTATCCACCTTTGTTTTATTAATCGGGGTAGGTCTTGGTATTTTTGTACTCGGCGTTGGCAACGCGTGGTTGGTTGCAAACTATCAGTTTCCTGGAAAAAGAATATTTGAATGGGCGTTAATTCTGCCGCTCGCGATACCCACGTATGTCATGGCCTATTTGTTTGTGGATGTACTGCAATTCGCAGGGCCTGTACAAACGGTGTTGCGGGAGATGTTAGGCCTAGAGAGCCTGTGGTTCTTCCCTGACCCTCGTTCTCTGGGTGGGGCGATGTGGTCCTTTTCTTTCTGCCTCTACCCCTATGTGTATTTGATTGCACGCACAGCGTTTCTGGACCGGAGTGGTCGTCTCTCGGAAGCGGCTGAAACGCTTGGCTATAGCGGCACTCAAGCTTTTTTTCGACTGGTATTGCCGATGGCTCGACCTGCGATTTTTGCAGGGATGGCGCTAGCACTGATGGAGGTGCTAGCAGATTACGGCGCCGTCTCTTACTTTGGCGTTGAGACATTCGCGACGGGTATCTTTAAAGCATGGCTGTCTTTTAGCGATCGGTTGGCGGCTGTGCAGCTATCGCTGGGTTTGTTGGTTTTTGTAGGCTTGATCTTTTATATTGAGCAAAGTAATCGTGCGCGCTTGCGCTATGCGAGCTCTGGGGTGATTCAGCGGGCGGTTTTGCCCAAGTCTTTACGGGGTCGTAAAGCATTTTGGGCTGTCGCCTTTTGTGGAGCAACACTGGTGTGTGCCTTTATCGTGCCGGTGCTCGCCTTAATCAATTTGTTGTGGCAACAGGGCTTGAGCATTGATGTCCGTTACGCCGAATGGTTGACCAATTCGTTTTGGTTGGCGTGCGTGACGGCGTTGATCTCGGTCGCGTGTGCTGTTGCGCTGGCCTACGCTGCACGTTTAACTAAAAGTAGAACTCTTGTCTGGGTGAATCGATTGCTTGGATTAGGGTATGCCTTGCCAGGTGCTGTGTTAGCGGTCGGTATTTTGTCGTTTCTTGGTTTGATGCAAGCTGCTTGGATCATGTCTGCGACTTCTTGGGTGTTGATTTACGCGTATTTGATCCGGTTTTTGTCATCGAGTCTGCAAAGCGTTGAGACCGGTTTGTCACGCATTACGCCTTCCATGGATGGCACGGCAGCCCTGCTCGGTGCAACCCCCTTCCAGACGATGCGTGATGTCCATTTTCCGTTGCTCAAGCGCAGTTTGTTGACCGCGGGTCTGTTCGTATTTGTCGATGTGATGAAAGAGTTGCCTGCAACCCTATTGCTGCGTCCCTTCAATTTCGACACGCTAGCCGTTGCCACCTATCAGCTGGCAGCGGACGAACGCTTGGCTGAGCTCGCACTGCCGTCCCTCACCATCGTGATGGCGGGCCTCGTTCCGGTGATCGTACTGTCTAGAGCGATGTCGATTTCAAAACGGTATTGATAATCATTCTCATTTGGTGTATTCTACTCATATGTGTCCGAAGAGGACTTTTCATGAGTAACGAAATGCGCAGCAAAAACGATACCAACCTGGGTGCATTGCCTAGTCGGCCTCTCGCGGCAACTCAACCCGTGCGTTATTTAGCAGGCCTCTTTCTGCTGGTGGCTTCAGCCTCTTTTGCCCCGGCGTGGGCTGACAAACCATCTGAGCTTAATCTGTACTCTGCGCGTCACTATCACACCGACGAAGCGCTCTATAACGACTTCACGAAGACGACTGGCATCAAAATTAATCGTATCGAAGCCTCCGACAATGCGCTCATCGAACGGCTAAAAAGCGAGGGCGTAAAAAGTCCGGCCGACGTCATTTTGCTTGTGGATGCGGCCAGGTTGTGGCGTGCCGAAACAGACGGCCTGTTTCAAGCGACGCAGTCCGATTACTTAAACGCACGTATCCCGGCAAATCTTCGCTCGCAGGCGTTACCTGAAGGGGTGAAGTGGTTTGGTTTTTCTACGCGTGCGCGGGTCATTGTCTATAACAAGGCACGCATGCAGGCCAGTGATGTCGATAGTTATGAAAAACTCGCAGAGGCGCATAATAAAGGGCAGGTTTGCACACGATCCGGGTCACATCCCTACATGCTGTCACTCGTGGGTGCAATGATTGATCGCGAGGGCGTTCCAGCGACTGAAGCTTGGGCGCGAGGGATGGTCACGAACATGGCACGTGCGCCGCGTGGGGGCGACACGGATCAGATTAAGTCGGTCGCTTCAGGTGAGTGCGGCGTTGCACTGACGAACTCATACTATTTTGTGCGTATGCTGCGCTCAAAAAAGCCTGAGGATCAAGCGCTGATCGCCAAGCTTGGTTTCGTGTGGCCCAATCAACAAACGAGCGGTACCCATATTAATATTGCGGGAGGCGGCATAGCAAAAAATGCACCGCATCCAGAAGCGGCTAAAAAATTTCTTGAATACTTAGCCAGCGAAGCTGCGCAAGCTTACTTTGCTGACGGCAACAACGAATGGCCCGTGGTCACGAGTGTCAAAGTTGAGAACGACGGCCTCGCTAAGCTTGGACCTTTTAAGGTCGAAAATGTCTCTGTTGCGGCGATGGGACGTAATCAAATCGAAGCACAAAAAATTCTTGATCGTGCGCGTTTCAAATAAGCACGGCCTCGGCTCAGGAT
>CAJBTJ010000402.1 GCA_903958565.1 uncultured beta proteobacterium | reverse complement strand
TATTTTTGCTTTCGTCCTTGAGGCTTCCGCATCGGACTTATTGCTCTTAAATAATTTGAGTAGCGCTGCATCCTGAATTTGTTTTTCATCCACCGCAGGAGAGAAGGCGAGTTGGCGTGCCTCTTCAAGTTGAGCGCTAGGCTTTCCACCTAAACGCTTCTCGGCATCGTGAATCGCTTTGGTGGCTGCGACCAGCTCTTTGTGACGGAAGGTGATCATCTGATCGAACAGCGATCGCACAACCATGTAGCGCGTTTCCGAAAGCTGAGAGTCAAAATTCACCTTGGCCTGGATTGTTCCGCTAAAAGGATTGGGATAGTCTGCAGGCGCATTTTTATAGGTTGCCGGCAGAACGGGTAGACGACTAATTTGCTTGTCTAGTAGTAACTGCTGACCCTCTGGCGATAACGTGAATTCGATGAAGCGTTTTCCCGCCGCTGGAGATTTGGCACCCTCTATTAATGCGATATTCGCTGGGACAATTGAAGTGACAGAGGGGTATATGAACTCTACAGGCATGCCCGAGTTTTTTGCTGCCAAGCCAAAGAAGTCGATCACTAAACCGATACCGAACTGACCATTAGATACACCATCTGGCACCCCAAAGCTGCGCTCGGTGATTGCTGCGCAGTTCCCGCCGATAGCCATAATTTGCGCCCAGCCTTTCGTCCAGCCCTCGCCCTGAAGAATCGTTTCAACGGTGAGATGCGTCGTACCGGAACGCGAAGGGCTAGACGTGGCAACATGGCTAAAGTAAATAGGTTTGACCAAGTCTGCCCATTCTTTTGGGGCGGGCAGCTTGTTCGCCTTCATGTAACGCGTGTTCCACATCAAGCCATAGCCCGCAAGTGCTTGACCACGATAAAAACCCTTAGGGTCATTAACGGGGTAGTTGCCAATCTTGGCGGGGATCTCAGGATTTCCGGGGCCAATGTTTGCCAGTAATTTTTGCTGGGATAGGACTTCAAAGGCGTCCGGAGCGGATGCCCAAAACACCTCTACCCGCGAACCTGGCGGCTGTTCGCGCACGTAGGCGATGCCAGCGGCTGTATTTTTGTTAAGAATTTCAACTGTATCCGAGGGGTATTTCGCCTCGTACGCCTTTTTGTAAGCGGCGGTCAGCTCTTTAGGGAAAGATGTGACAACCGAGATTGTCTCCGCATGCAACGCATAGGGCGTGGCCAAGGCGAGGGCAAGCGCGGTCAGAATCAAGCGGGAAGTGGCAAATGGCATGGCGATCTCAAGGTAGTCGATACAATAGGTATGCTTGCAAAGTGTAGGTGATCAAGCGCATAAATGGTAACAGGGGTATCCCTTGTTTTATCGGGATTTTCTTCTCTAAAAGCATAGTTTAGGTCGAGTGTGCGGAGCCAATATGACATCAGTATTAAAAATCGGGATCAGTGTTTGCTTGATGCCCCCCGATCGTGGTCGCTCCACCGCAGCGAGCAAGACCTTGCAGTATATCGAGCAGTCCAATGCCGAATGGGTGCATAAGGGTGGTGCATTACCGATCCTTATTCCTGCTTTAGTCGAATGTTCGTCCGACGGTAGCGCCTATTTTGAACGATATGCGGCTATGCTCGACGGCCTCGTGCTCCATGGCGGAGCGGATGTATGGCCAGGACACTATGGCGAGGAGCCCTTAAAGCCCGAATGGCGAGGAGATGCTGTACGAGATCGTTATGAGCTTAGTTTATTGCGCGCCTTTGTCGCAGCAGGTAAGCCCGTGTTTGGCATTTGTCGCGGCATGCAGCTCATCAACGTGGCGTACGGTGGAAGATTGCATCAAGATATTCCCACTCAAATCGCGGGTGCGGCCACCCACCGAGATAGTCCTTTGTATGAGCATCAATTTCATAATCTAACCGTTGTTCAAGGAAGTAAACTTGCCGCGCTCATGCCAGGAGTAAGCACCTGCAAAGTGAACAGCATCCATCATCAGTGCATCGCCGAATTAGCGCCGGGCTTTGATGTGGAGGCAGTGAGTACCGATGATGGGGTCATCGAAGCGATCCGGCACAAGCACTTGCCCTATCTAGCCGGTGTCCAGTGGCATCCTGAGTTTTACGCAGGATTGCCTGGCGTACTCAATGATGACTTACTTCGAGCAGAATTCTTTGCGCACTGTCGCGATGTTCAATTATCATGACGATGGTCTTTGATTAAGACCTCGCTGTTCAAAGACATATAAAAAGAAAGGAAACATAATGAGACAAGTTTTTAAGCGCAGCGTTGCGACGCTGTTTGCATGCGTGGCTTTTGTTTCGGGCATGGTTTGTGCGCAATCCTATCCGTCGCGTCCGATCACGATTGTTGTACCTTACGGCCCCGGCAGCGGCAACGATTTGATTGCTCGTGAGATTGCACAGAGATTGACGGGCATTCTGAACACAACGGTTCTTGTTGAAAACAAGGCCGGCGCCACGGGCAATATCGCGACGGATTATGTGGCGCAACAAAAGCCTGATGGCTACACCATCTTTTTGACGAGTACGAGCGGCATCATTAATCAGGTCTCGAACCCTGCCGTGAAGACCGACTTGTCTAAAGATTTTGAGTCAATCGGTTTTGCGGCAGGCTTGCCTTACGTGGTGGCGGTGCCGCCGACTGTTGCCGCGAAGTCGTTGAGCGAACTTGTTGCCTTAGCCAAAGCGAATCCAGGCAAATTGAATTACAACGGGCCTGCGGGCAGCGTTTCGGATTACCTGGGTTCGATGCTTAAGGCAGCGGGTAATCTTGATATGGTCATGATCCCCTACAAGAGCACGTCCGACGCGCAAGTCGACGTCTTGGCTGGAAGGATCCAGGTGTGGTTTACCACCGCACCTTCAGCGATCGGGCTTGCTGAAAGCGGCAAGGTGCGCGTGCTGGCCGTGACGGGAGACAAGCGTCTTGCGAAGTTGCCTGATGTTCCCACGGTCAAGGAAGCGGGGATACCTAAGATGTTCACCGAGGTATCTTTTTTCTTTGTCGCACCCGCCGGGACACCCAAGGATGTTGTGACAAAACTTAATGCAGCGATTGAAACTGCGCTTAAAAGCAAAGAGACAGAAGACCGTTTAGCAAATATTTCAGTTCAAACAAAAATTGGAACGCCTAGTGAGGTGCTCGCCCACATTAAGCAAGAAATGGCTAAATGGTCTGAAGTCGTGAAAGCCGTCCCCAAGCCATAACGACGCGTAAATATATTTCTCTAGGAGAGTAGCCGTGGACGGTTGGAGAGCGAGACTCGGATTTTTGTTGCCCCCTGGGAATCCAAATGTAGAGCCTGAGTTGATCTCGATGGCACCGAAAGGCGTTTCGGTGCATTTTGGCCGAATGATTGCGCGTGGGGTCACCGGAGACCATGCTGGCCAGGATGCCCGTACGCGTTGCCAGTTAGATCATATTGATGAGCAAACCGAAATGTTGTCTCACTTGCGACCTCAGGTCATTGCGATGGCGCACACAGCATCGAGCTATATGCTAGGTCGAGAAGGTGAAATTGCGCTGACGGCACGCCTTGAGAAGCAATACGACATTCGCTTCACATCCGCGTTTGTAAGTGTCGTCGCGGCCATGGAAGTGTTAGGCGTAAAAAAAGTCGCACTTGGAACGCCCTATGCTGAGGCGCAGACACTGGCTGGTAAAGCAACGCTGGAAAGCTATGGTCTAACGGTCGTAAATTATCACCGGCTCGAAAACGTACGCAATATTTATGAAGAAACCCCAGCGCGTGCCTATGCGTTAGCGAAAGCTGCGAATACGCCAGAGGCTGACGTAGTATTTTTAAGTGGTGTGGGTATGCCAACAGTCGCGGTTCTGGAAGCGCTGGAGCAGGACCTTGGCAAGCCGGTGATTTCAAGTGTCGCTGCCATGATGTGGAACTGTTTGCGTATCGCGGGTGTGCGGCCTGTTGTGCCTGGTTACGGCCGTCTGCTCGCGGGCTAATGATGCTCACGATAGTTTATCGGGAGGTCGTGCGTGATTGAGCGCGGATTGAATTTGCTTTGGGTTGTGCTGGGTTTGGCAACCATGGTGAATGCTTGGACGCTGGGATTGTTTGGCTCTATGGGTCCAGACAGTGGTCTCTTTCCAATGATTTGCGGGGTCATCATTACCTTGTGTGGCCTGCTGTTGATGATCAAGAAGTCGACACGGGTGGAGAATCCTGAGTGGCCGGCCGCCACGGGTCGCCGGCGCATACTGGGCGTGTTGGGTGGACTCGTTGGCTTGACCGTGACGCTACCTTACTTAGGGTTTGCGATTTCAAGCGCACTGACGACGTTTGTCTTGCTGCAAACAATTGAGCGTTCGCGTGTACTAGAGTCAGTGGTGTTGACGCTCGTGTCGGTTTCAGTGATTGTGTACGTGTTTGGCCATTTGCTCGGCATGTCTTTGCCTCGTGGTCCCTGGGGTTGGTGATGGACGCAATCAACGGTTTAGCGATGGGATTTTCGGTGTTGTTCACACCTGAAAATTTGTACTTCTGTTTTCTCGGGAGTCTGGTTGGCACCTTGGTTGGCGTATTGCCAGGAATTGGACCTCTTGCTGCCTTAGCGCTTTTGTTGCCCGTCACTTTTCAGTTGGCCCCAGTCGCAGGGTTAGGAATGCTGTGTGCGATTTTTTATGGCGCAATGTATGGAGGATCGACAACCTCTATCTTGGTAAATATTCCTGGTGAGGCGGCTTCTGTCGTGACCGCCTTAGACGGGCATGCGATGGCCAGGCAAGGTCGAGCGGGCTCTGCACTTGGGATCGCGGCGATTGGCTCGTTTATCGCTGGCACCATCTCCCTAGTCGCTTTGACTTTCTTTTCTCCTCTATTAGCGTCTGTCGCGATCAGCTTTGGTCCTCCTGAGAATTTTGGGCTGATGGTGCTTGGATTAGTGTCAACGCTCTATATGATTGGCGGCTCGAAAGTAAAGGGCGTGCTGATGATCGCCCTAGGATTCCTTGCAGCAACGGTCGGGATGGATATCATCAATGGTCAGGATAGATTCACATTAAATAATGTCAATCTCGCCGGAGGGATTGAGATCCTATCGGTGGTCATCGGTCTATATGGCGTTTCGGAAATTCTCACTAACTGTGAGACCATCGTAAAGAATCAGTTGCTCGCTGAAAAAGTTCGTGGACTCTGGCCGTCGTTTAGCGATTGGAAGGCCTCCTGGAAGCCCATGATGCGCGGCAGCTTCCTAGGATTTTTTCTTGGACTTGTGCCGGGCGGTGGTCCGGTCACGGCATCGTTTGTGTCTTATACGCTTGAGAAGCGGTTAGCGAAAAATCCTGAGCGCTTTGGTAAAGGGGCAATCGAGGGCGTTGCGGGTCCAGAGGCTGCGAATAATGCGGCGGTGTCGGGCGGCATGATCCCACTGTTCACGCTAGGCATACCGGGCAATGCGGTCACGGCCCTGTTGCTTGGTGCCTTAGTCATTCAAGGCGTACAGCCAGGTCCAACCTTCATCACGCAGCGACCAGACTTATTCTGGGGTGTCGTCGCAAGTATGTACGTAGGCAACGTCTTCTTACTGCTCCTGAATTTGCCCCTGATCGGTTTGTGGGTACAGTGTCTTCGAGTGCCATATCGGGTATTGTTCCCCTTGATCCTATTGTTGGCTGTAGTCGGAACATATTCTGCTAATAAAAATGTTTTCGACTTATGGGTCATGTTGGGCTTCGGAGTGGTGGGCTATGTCCTGCGTAAACTACAGTATGAGTTTTCACCATTCTTGATCGCGTTTGTACTGGCTCCGATGCTTGAGCAGTCGCTACGACAGTCGATGGTGATGTCTCCGCATGGTATGTTTATTTTTGCGGAAAGACCCATCGCAGCGTGTTTGATTGGTATAAGTTTAATTTTGGCAGTACTAGTTTTTCGTCAACGAAAGTTGAATCAACCCGGAGGAGACATATAAATGAAACTGATCCACTCTTTTATTGGTGTGATTGCTGCAGTGGCAGCCGCGACCGCCGTCGCACAAGTATCACCTGATGTTGCGAAGTTAAAACCTAAAGACTTTCCAACACAATCGATCGAGTACACCGTGGTGTACCCCGCTGGTGGAGGAATGGACCTCACGGCACGCCAGCTCGGCAAATATGCCGAACAAGTGAGCGGTGACAAGATTTTGGTGAACAATCGTACAGGTGGGGCCGGAATGGTTGGTCACACTTATCTCGCCACACAAGCGAAGCCAGATGGCTATACGGTTGGGATTCTGGCTAACTTAGTATGGGGCGACGCAATGTTGCGCGGCAAGGATAAGTGGTCTTTGTCAAACTTAGAAACAATCGCTTATATCAATAGTGACGCACTTGCCTGGGTGGCCGCCACAAAAGGCCCGTTTGCTGGAAAGTCTGCTAAAGAGATCGTCCAGACTGCGAAGGATAAGCCTGGCACGGTTCGCGTTGCAATTGTTCCCGGCAGTATGTGGGAGTATCTGATTGATCAAATCGAAGCCGCAACAGGCGCTAAATTCTTGCGCGTTCCCTTTCAAGGTGGTAAGCCGGGTGTAGTCGCTTTGTTGGGTGGAAACGTAGATATCGCGCAAGGCTTTTACGGCGAATTTGAGAGCTATCTGCAAGCCGATCAAGTCAAGCCGATTGCCGTGGCGAGCGCCAGTCGGCTCGGCAACATGAAGGACGTTGCAACGTTCAACGAAATCTTTGGTACAAAAGATATCGTTTGGAACATCATCCGCTTGGCTGTTGTCCCAAAAGGAACGCCGGCAGATCGTAAAGCCTATTTGGCAGCCACGATTAATGCTGCGGTACGAACCCCCGCACTCGCTGCAGAGTTTGCAAAGTTAGGTGCATACTCCGATCCGCTCTTAACCAACCCTGCGACGGCGGCTGCTGAACTTGACAAAATGGCGCAAGCCGAACGTGCGTTCTATGTCAAAACTGGTCGACTGAAGTAATACTAAAGTGACGGAGTCGCTGCTCTCTGAACCGCTTGTCTTAGCTGGCAAGCGGTTACGTAATCGGGTTGCTCATGCATCTATGACGACCCACATGGGATATCAATCTCAAGTAAGCGATCGTCAAATCCAATACTATGAGAATCGCGCAAAAGGCGGCGCGGCACTGATCGTGACCGAGCCCTTGCTGATGGCACCGCATCAGACGAACCCTGCGCGTATCCGAGCCTGGAATGATGACAACTTAGGTGGGCTCAAGCGCTGGGCGGATGCAGTCGAAAGCCATGATTGCCGGCTCCTTGGTCAAATTCAAGATCCTGGTCGAGGCCACCATGATGCTGGCCGAAATTACAGTGCGCTCGCACCCTCTGCATTGCCAGATGATTTGAGCTGGACGATGCCACACGCTTTGACGGGCGCCGAAATAAAAAATCTGATTGCTGACTTTGCGATGTCGGCAGCGCGTCTACAACGTTGTGGTTTTAGCGGCGTTGAACTGTCTGGGGCGCACGGACATTTGTTTAGCCAATTCATGTCGCCCTGGTCGAATCGTCGGACGGATGAGTACGGGGGTGATTGGGCAAACCGTACACGCTTCGTACGCGAATTGATAAGCTGTATTCGTGATCTATGCGGTCGACACTTCATTGTCGGGCTAAAGTTGCCGAGTAATGACGGTATTGCAAAGAGTATTGGGCCCGCGGAGGCAGCGATTCTGGCTGATCTCTTCACGAGATCTAAAGAAGTCGACTATGTGTGCTTTGCGCAAGGCGCGCACGCGCGCTCACTCGAGACGCATGTGCCGGATCGCAATGGCCCGAATGTCCCGTACATCGGCTTAATTAAATCGTTGAAAGCCTCGTGCAATGGCGTTGCTGTGATGGCGCTTGGCCGTATCACTGACCCTGCTGAAGCTGAAGGGATCTTGACGCGAGGAGATGCGGACCTAATCGGTATGGGCCGTACTTTGTTGGCAGACCCGGCTTGGTATAACAAAGCCATGCAAGGTCGAACGAATGATATCCGCTACTGTATTTCCTGCAATAACTGTTGGGACACTATTATTACGTATGGGGAACCCTTGGCTTGCGTCAATAACCCTCGCGTCGCAGAGAAGAGAGAGGTTGATTGGTGGCCGAAGCCCGCACAGCGCAAACATCGCGTTGTGGTCGTAGGCGCGGGCATTGCGGGAATGGAAGCGGCTTGGGTCGCTGCCGCAAGGGGCCATTCGGTGACGGTGTTTGGGACGGGATCAGAGGTTGGCGGTAAGGCTCGGTTGCGTGCACGGCTGCCGGGTGGTGAGACCATCACGAGTATTTATGATTACCAGATGGTTTGTGCCCAGCGGGCAGGGGTAGATATTCGTCTTGGCATGCGGGCTAGCCTAGAAGATATTTTGTCTTTGTCGCCGGACTCTGTGATCTTAGCAACGGGTGGCACAATGCATTGCCCCGAATGGGTCCCTGTTGAGATTGCCAGTCAAGGATGGGTGACTGACTTGCAAGCTGCCATGCAAGAAGTCGTCAAGCTCTCTTCGCGACAGGCGGGAACGGCTGTGGTGTATGACATGGACCACACGGAAGGGACTTATGCCGCGGTGGAGCTCTTGGCGCAGCGCTTTGAGCGAGTGGTCTTAATGACGCCTCGCCCGTTGATTGCTCAGGACGAGTCCTTAGTGACTCGACAAGGAATTTTGCGACGGTTATCTGTGGCAAGAGTAGAAATGCTCGTCATGAGTGAACCAGTATGGTCCGAGCACTTCGAAGATGGGGTGCTTGAGTACAAAAATGTTTACAACGGAGATCTTGGACGAATCGAAAATATTTCTTTTCTGTCTTATTCAACGCCACGCGCGGCTAACGTAGATCTTGTCGAAGCTTTAAAAGCGCATGATGTCGAACTGTATCTTGTAGGGGATTGCCGCGTCGCGCGAGGGTTGATGGGCGCCACGAGAGATGGGCATAAAGCAGGTAATTCTGTAGGTCGTTATATTAACTTTAGAAAGGAGATACCAATGTCAAGTACAACCAACCGTAACATAGATGTAGATACCGCCTTGAAAGCGATCAAAGCGGCACGCGAAAAAGCGGGTGCGTTAAAGGTGAATATGTCGATTGCTGTCTGCGATACAGCAGGGCACTTGAAGGCCTTTGTCCGAATGGACGGTGCATCGTTAATTTCGTTGCAAATTGCGCAGGATAAGGCGCATACGGCGATATCTGGTGGCTTACCGACGCATAAGTGGCATGAGTACATTAAAGACGATGCGCCCTTGATCCATGGTCTTGTGCATACCCCCAGGTTCATCATTTTCGGTGGCGGCTATCCTATTATGGAAAACGGCCAAATGATTGGAGGGATAGGCTTGAGTGGCGGGCATTACTCTCAGGACATGGAATGTGCCGAGGCCGCTCTGAAGGCGATAGGTCTGCCCGACTAGGCTAAGGCTTGATCAGCGACGCTGCCAACCTTAGCTGCTAGCGTATTTGCTCTGTGCCAATATTAAGGCGTGGATCATTCAATCAAAGTGAAGTGAGGTGAGTCGTCAATGCGAATGTTCAAAATAGCTGTGTTATTGAGTTCTCTGTGTATCACTGTGTCGGCGGCCGCAGGGCCGGCCGACAAGTATCCTGAAAGACCTTTGCGGATTGTGGTGCCCTTTGTGGCCGGTGGTGGGGGGGACTTCATCGCGCGGGCTTGGGCCGACAAGCTGTCAGAGGTCATTAAACAGCCCGTCATCATTGAGAACCGAGGGGGCGGCAATACTGTTGTTGGCACAGAGCAAGTCGCCAAAGCAGCGCCCGATGGGTATACGTTGTTACTGGTGAGCCCAACGATCTCAACTAACCCTACGCTATTGCCTAATCTTCCTTACAAAACTCCTGAGGCTTTCGCGCCGGTTGCGCAGATTATTACGTATGCGATGGGGGTTGCCGTTCACGCGGGCTCCTCCATTCAGAACATTCCGGATCTTGTCGCTTACGCAAAAAAGAACCCAGGTAAAGTGACGACAGCAACCTCTGGTGAAGGGTCAGCCACCGACTTGGCGGCAGAGTTGTTTATGGCCAAGACCGACACCAAAATCACCAAGGTTCCCTACAAAGGTGCGGGACAAGGCGTACTGGATGTGGCGAGTGGACACGTCGATATGCTGTTTACCGGTATGTCACAACTCAAGCCGCAACTTGACGGAAAGCGTATTCGTTTGATTGCAACGTCAGGCTTACAGCGACTGAATTCTGCACCTGAGGTGCCTACGATCGCAGAGCAGGGCTATCCTGGTTTTGAGGCAGTGGTGTGGTGGGCGGTGCTTGCACCGGCCGGCACGCCTACGGAGATCGTTGAAAAAATAAACGTAGCACTCAAAACCAGTCTCGCGCATCCTGATGTAGGTCGGCGTTTGGCCGTGATTGATGGAGTCGTCAAAGTCACATCGCCTAAAGAGTTTGATACCTTTTTGCGCTCAGAAATTGAGACGTGGCGACGGCTCTTAAAACCATCGATGTCGAATAAATAATTGAAGTTAACGTTGGAAGTTCGAACGGCAGGACAATCTAGATGAACGTGCATGCACTAGTAATGGTATTTTTGACCGAAGCGCACCGAGAGTTGGTTGCGCAAAACTTTGAGCTTATTTATGCGCCAAACGAAGGTGCCGGCGTGGATCGCAGCAACAGTGCGGCAAAGATTGCTGCGCATGGCCACGAGATTCGCGTTGTGCTGACGAACGGCGCAACGGGAATCACTATTGATGAGATCAATGCGCTACCAAAGTTAGAGATACTCTGTACCTTGGGCGTGGGTTACGAAAATGTTCCCGTTGAATATTTGAAACAGCGCGGTATTCGTGTCTGCAATGCGGCTGGAACCAACGAAGATTGTGTTGCGGATCACGCGATGGGTCTTTTGCTTGCAGCAGTTCGTGGCATCCCTTTTCTTAATCATGCTGTGCGCCAGGGTGTCTGGCGTGATGCCATTCCTAGGCCAGCCAATGTGTCGTATAAGCGTCTTGGCTTTTTAGGGATGGGAGGCATTGCTAAGAAGATTGCTAAACGTGCGCGCGCCTTTGATATGCATATCGGCTATCACAGCCGGACACGTCGAGATGAAACGGGGTTTGATTTTTTCCCCGACTTGCGGTCTCTTGCGACGTGGTGTGATTTTCTTGTGGTTGCGGCCCCGGGAGGAAAGGAAACCTTTCACATCATTAATGCAGAAATATTAACGGCCCTCGGCCCTGAGGGGGTGTTGGTCAATATTGCTCGGGGTAGTTTGGTTGATACGGAAGCGTTGGCCGTCGCGTTGCGCGACAAGGTCATTGCGGCTGCGGCGATAGATGTATATGAAAGCGAACCGAAACCGCCCCTTTCCTTACTGGAATTTGAAAACGCAATCATCACGCCCCATGTGGCAGGCCTATCACCGGAGGCGATGCTAGCCTCGGTTGTGTGCTTTATAGATAACGCTAACTTGCACTTGGCGGGCAAACCGTTACGCACTCCGCTTTAAGGTTGCGTGCGTAAAGCGCGTTTAGCAGTGACGGCGGCGTACATTGTTGTTAAGAACACTGGACATCATGAAGACAAAACTATTCTCGCCACTACAGATCCGTGATCTCACGATCAAGAATCGCATCGCGCTTTCACCTATGCTGACGTATTGTGCCGATCACGGGCATCTGACTGACTGGCATTTTGCGCATTACGCAAAGTATGCACTGGGTGGTGTCGGGCTTGTCTTTGTGGAATCCACCAAGGTTGATCCACGTGGTTGCACCACCCCTAAAGATCTAGGTCTCTGGAAAGATGAGTTCATCGCGCCGATGGCACGCATCACGTCGTTTGTAAAGGCGCAGGGCTCTGCGGTAGGCATTCAAATCGGACATTCGGGCCGCAAGGCTAGAAACTCTTTGCCTTGGGAGGGACGCTTTCCCTTGGGGCCAGAGCAAAAGGGTGTCGATCACGACGAAGACTGGGAGCTGATCGGACCCAGCGCGGTCGCTGCGAGCGAAAAGCATAGCGTGCCTCAGGAAATGAGTCTGAAAGATATTCAGGATCAGATTGAGCTTTGGGGTAAGGCGACTGTGCGCGCCGATGCAGCGGGCTTTGATGTTCTAGAGCTTCATGGCGCGCATGGATATTTAATGCATCAGTTTTTATCTGCGGTGGCTAATCAACGGAAAGATCAATACGGCGGCTCCCTGCAGAATCGTATGCGATTCGCAGTCGAGGTTGCAGAGCATGTTCGCTCTAAGTGGCCTTCCGGTAAGCCGTTGTTCTACAGGGCCTCCGCTGTGGATGAGGCCGGCCTCACGATTGAGGATACTGTCATGCTTTCTCGCGCGCTAAAAACCGTCGGGGTAGATGTCATCGATTGTTCAGCCGGTGGAATGTCAGAGCAATCCGTTGCCGGCAGCCAGCCACGGCCAGGATATGGCTACCAAGTCCCGCATGCCGAGCGGGTGCGTCGCGATGCAGAAATGCTCACGATGGCTGTGGGCCTCATCATTCATGCAGACCAAGCAGAGTCCATTCTGCAAAAAGGACAGGCTGATTTGGTTGCGATCGGACGCGAGTTGTTACAT
>CAJBTJ010000401.1 GCA_903958565.1 uncultured beta proteobacterium | reverse complement strand
GGGTGACGTGCGAGAGGACTACAAACCCGCTTTTGCCCTCCACGAGCGTGATAATTACTTGTTTGTGGCCGGCACCGATCACTGTGTCGCCTTCCCAGTGACCGACTTGACCGCGTATTTCAACAGACGGCGGACGTTCGGCAATGGGGCGCCTACCAATGATCTGCCCGCGACGACTCTTTCCGCTGGTGTAGCGCTTGCGCCTTTTTCTCTGTCAACCAAGGTGTTTCCAAAGCGATCCGCCATGCGCCTTATCAGCGTAAATGTGTTGGTAGCTCGTTTCATGGCTCAATGGCAGCGAAGCGGCAATCTGCTCAGAACTCCATTGCAGATTCAGCCGCTCAACGACAAGTTGTCGGGGCAATGGATCAATCTGCAGGGCATTGCGGCTCGCTTGGGCTCGTTGCTGACAAATAATCTCAGCCTGTCGAGGTCGATAACCTCGCAACCCAGAGTTACGCAGAACCTCACGACTGATTGTCGATTGATGTCGACCCAGTATCTGGGCAATCGTCTTGAGGCGCTGACCAACTTTCATAAGTGCATAAATCTGATAGCGTTCAGTTTGGCTGAGATATTTATAGCTCATAAGGTAACTTTGACTTGGCGGTCGGGAAATCTGAGATGCTAGAACACTCTCAGCCAACCCGCCTAATTAATCAAAGTTGCACTTCGTACTTGAATCCGCCAACCAATTAATGCATTAATTTGTAGAAAATTGGCACAAAATGGGGTGTTTGATTCAAAGTTTCCAGGGCCCACCGTTTTCAATACCGCCAGTGGTGAAAAGCCGGTGATGTTGGTGGTATTAGAGTGGTTTGGAAGTTCTCATTCTATTTATCGTACGCATTCACGCACCATGGAAAGTGCCCGCCGTCATTTTCATGTGATTGCTATGGGGTATGAAAACTGTTTAGATGAGACTACCAAGCAAGTGTTTGATGAGTTCATTCCGATTCAAAATACTCCTATGACTGATCAACTGCGACAGATTCAGGGGCAGGCAAAAAAGAGTAAAGCAGCAGTGTGTTACATGCCTAGCGTAGGTATGTTTCCTTTGACAATGTGGCTCGCCAATTTACGGGTGGCCCCTTTGCAGTTGATGGCGCTAGGTCATCCTGCAACGACCCATGCCCATGCGATTGATTATGTCGTGGTGGAAGAGGACTACGTCGGCGATGAAGCCTGTTTTAGTGAAAAGTTATTAAAACTGCCTAAGGATGGTATGCCTTACCGCCCCTCAGCATCAGCCAAGGATTTACCCGCCCCTAAAGAGGTTCGCCAAAACCCTGAGGTCGTACAAATTGTGGTGTGCTCAACCACCATGAAACTCAACCCTGGTTTTTTACTAGCTTGTAAACAAATTATGGAAAAGTCCCGTGTTCCGGTTCATTTTCAATTTTTAGTCGGCCAGGCTCAAGGTTTGGTTTACCCAAACGTTCAGCGTGTCATTCAAATGTTTTTGGGCGATCGAGCAACTGTTTACCCACACCAATCCTATGCGGATTACATGGCGGTCATTAATCAATGCGAT
>CAJBTJ010000400.1 GCA_903958565.1 uncultured beta proteobacterium | reverse complement strand
GTCATTTCACAAGACACCAGTGCGTATGGTGTTGACGTCAAATACAGAAGCGGCTTCTGGAATGGCAGACCAGTTAAAACCCGCATGACCGAGCTCTGTTCGGCGCTATCCGAATTAGACATCTGGGTCCGGCTGCATTACGTCTACCCTTACCCGAGCGTCGATGAAGTTATCCCGCTTATGGCGCAAGGCAAGATCCTCCCTTACTTGGATATTCCCTTTCAACACGCCAGCCCACGCATCCTAAAAGCAATGAAGCGCCCCGCCTTCGAAGACAAAACACTGGCACGCATTCACCGCTGGAGGCAAGAGTGCCCCGATCTTACGTTGCGCTCGACCTTCATTGTTGGCTTTCCTGGTGAAACCGAAAGCGAATTCCAATATTTACTCGACTGGATGTCGGAAGCACAACTCGATCGCGTGGGTTGTTTTCAATACTCCCCCGTCAAAGGTGCATCGGCGAATGCGTTAGCGGATCCCGTGCCTGACGAGGTCAAGCAAGAGCGCTGGGATCGGTTTATGGCGCATCAACAAGCCATTTCGACCGAACGACTTGCCGCGCGCGTCGGCAAGGAAATTGAAGTGCTCATCGACGAGGTCGACGAAGACGGCGCCATCGGTCGCTCCAGTGCAGATGCGCCTGAAATCGACGGCTGTGTCTATGTCGACAGTCAGACAGCGCTCAAACCTGGCGACAAAGTCCGCGTGCGCGTGACGGACTCAGATGAGTACGATCTTTGGGCCGAGCACCTTTAGCCGCACCATTTCAGCACATGACACTACGCGTAGGATTTGCCGGCACACCTGAGTTTTCGCGCCAAGCGCTGCGTGCGATTCTTGACGCCGGTTTTGTCGTGCCTCTGGTGCTGACGCAACCCGACCGACCCTCAGGTCGCGGGCTGAAGCTCACGCCCAGCGCAGTCAAACAACTTGCCCTAGAAGTCGGGCTGCCCATCGCACAACCGCGAAGCTTGCGTCTGGATGGAAAGTATCCAGACGACGCAACGCTGGCAGGCAACACAATTAAGGAAGCGGCGCTTGATGTGCTTGTCGTTGCGGCCTATGGTTTGATTTTGCCGAGCTGGGCGCTTAAAACACCTCGCCACGGTTGTTTAAACATTCACGCCAGTATGCTGCCCCGCTGGCGCGGTGCCGCCCCGATTCAGCGCGCCATCGAAGCGGGCGATACGCACACTGGTGTCACGATCATGCAGATGGACGAGGGCTTAGACACGGGTGACATGCTCCTAGAAGAACGTATATCCATCACGGACGCAGACACCGCCGCGTCACTCCACGACAAGCTTGCACAAATCGGCGCATCGCTTATTGTTGAGTCGCTCGAACAGCTTGCAAGCGGTGGGCTGACACCTCGTCCCCAACCGAAGGATGGCGTGACCTACGCCGCCAAGTTAGACAAGGCCGAAGCGGCAATCGATCTGCACCTCGACGCGCAAACACTCGCGCGCCGGATCCGAGCCTTTAACCCGGTCCCGGGGGCCACGCTACGCTTGCCCGACATTGATGAGCCCGTGAAGGTTTGGCTGGCGCAGGCATTGGAGCCCACTTCCGTCGCGAAAGCTAAGCCATCAGGCGCGGTTTCGAATGGATCGGAGCCTGCTCAAGCGCGCGTGCTCTCGGCCTCAGCTCATGGCATCGACATTGACACCGGCCACGGCACGCTGCGCTTGCTAGAGCTCCAGCGTGCCGGAGGAAAACGCCAAACCGCAGCGGCGTTTATTTCTGGTTGGTCTTGGGCTCGCGCAACTTAAGCACCAAAATTGTCAGTGCAAGCACAAAAGTAATCGTGTTTGCAAAGATCAGCGGCATTGAATCGACTAACCATCCATACCAGAGCCAAAGTGCGATCCCGGACGTGAACAGCACGTACATCGCGAGCGAAATAGATTTTGTATCCCGAGTCCGAATCGTTTTGATCGTTTGGGGGAAGAAGGCAGCCGTTGTTAAAAATGCTGCGATATAACCAAGAACCTCAGGATGAAACATGTTGGCCTATACGCGCTCTAGCTCGCGCTGCTCTTTGCGCAAGCGCGCCTTGAGTCGCGTCTGCTTAAGCGTCGAAAGATGTTGCACAAAAACTTTACCGTTGAGATGATCGATCTCGTGTTGTACACAGACCGCCAATAGGCCGTCTGCGTCAAACTCGTAGGGTTGACCTGCCAAGTCCAGTGCGCGCACACGTACACGCGCGGGTCGATCTACCTCGTCGTAGACGCCAGGGACCGATAAACAACCCTCTTCGTAGGTGTTCTGATCATCGCTTGACGCAAGAATCTCGGGGTTAATCAACACGCGGAGATCATTTTTTTCTTCGCTGACATCGATGACCACCACGCGTTCGTGCACGTCTACCTGCGTGGCCGCCAAACCGACCCCAGGCGCCTCGTACATGGTCTGAGCCATATCGGCCACAAGCTTGTGTATGCGGTCGTCCACGACAGCGACTCGCTTGGCGATTTTACGCAAGCGCTTGTCGGGGTAGTGCAGGATGGTGAGCAGTGCCATAAATAGTTTTGATGAATTGCTTTGTTTTTAGGTGCGCATCACTTACAACATGATTTTAATTTAATAATCCTACCTTTTCTAATAGCTCTTTTAAATCCTAGCGATAGCCAAAAGCAGGCCGGACAAACCCGCCCCACTGCTCTGCTGGCCTACGTTGCGTCATGTCAAACTTACGGGGATGCATGATCCAGACATTTCAACACAACGGCACGCTTGGTTAAGACTCAGTTTAGAGCCTGGCATCGGTCCGATTCTCGCCAATAGACTGCTGCGCCGCTTTCCAGACCCGGTCGCTCTCTACCGCAGTACGCCAGAAATACTTAGCGCCATCGTACCTAGAGCACGGGCCACACAGCTCTGTCGCCCACCCGCCCCTGATTTGCTGACGACCATCGAGGCCGCCCTGCAGTGGTCTTCGTTTGCCGGACAGGTCCTCTTAACGCCAGATCAGGACGCCTACCCAGCGGTACTGCGTCATAACGAGGATGCACCCATTGTCCTATACGCACGCGGAAACCTCGAACGGCTCACGGCAGATGCGCTCGCGATCGTTGGCACCCGCCACCCCTCAGCCGACGGGTTGGCAAACGCTCACGCTTTCGCGCAAGACCTAGCCAAGCGCGGCTGGTGCATCATCAGCGGCCTCGCACGCGGTATAGACGGTGCGGCGCATCGCGGCGCACTTCAAGCAGGGCCCGCGGCCGCCTCTACGATTGCAGTACTTGGCACGGGTATTGACACCATCTATCCTCGCGCACACGCAGGCCTGGCCCAAGATATTGTGGCTCAAGGGGGGCTTTTGCTGTCCGAGTTTATGTTGGGTGCCCCACCCATCGCTGCGAACTTTCCACGACGAAACCGGTTGGTGGCAGGCCTTGCCCGCGGTACGCTCGTGATCGAAGCAGCGCTTAAAAGTGGCTCGCTCATTACGGCACGACTCGCCGCAGATTTAGGGCGCGAGGTCTTTGCGCTGCCCGGATCGATTCACTCCCCCTTAACCCGCGGGCCGCATGCGCTGATTCAGCAAGGCGCAAAACTTGTCACGTGCGTCGATGACATCCTTCAAGAGCTGGGCGGCTGGCAGCAACTGCCTCTGACTGGCCAAGGTAGCACCTTGCACGCTCCGCCTATCCCCTCATCCCCACTCTGGAGCGCAATCGGCTACGATCCTATTACCGAAGACACGCTGCAACAACGCACAGCGATGAGCGCGGCAGCCCTGCATGAAGCGCTGCTGGACCTCGAGCTCGCTGGGCACACCCAGCGTCACCTTGATGGTCGTATCAGTCGCATGCCCAGCTAGGTGCCCTCTGCAAATGAGTCTACAACCTATGATTCGAACGACCTTACGTTTTGCTGTTGTCTTGTCGGCCTTCGCGATGGCTGTTGCGAGTGCGCCCAGCGCTGTGCAGGCACAGGAGTGTAATGTGGTCGTGCAAAGTGATGACGCTCTGCGTTACCTGCCACACGCAATCGAAGTGCCTCGGACATGCAAGGATTTCACCGTGACGCTGACCCATAGTGGTCGCTTGCCTGTTCTAGCCATGGGCCACAATTGGGTGTTAGCCAAAAGGTCCGACATGGCGGGCGTTTCACGCACTGGCATGCTCGCCGGTGCCGACAATCACTACGTGGATCCAAACGATAAGCGAGTCATCGCGCATACCAACGTGATTGGGGGCGGGCAAGCCACCTCAGTCAGCTTTGCAGTGTCCGCACTGCAGCCTGGCGAAACTTACGCCTTCTTTTGCACGTTTGCAGGCCACTCGCCTGTGATGCAAGGCTCACTCATCCTGCAGTAAGCTAAGCCCGTGAGCCAAACATCGAAGACCCGACACGAATTTCCGTTGAGCCCTCTTCAATCGCAATTTCAAAGTCACCGCTCATGCCCATCGATAAGCGGTCGAGCGACACACCCGCTATGGCCTCTTGGCGCGCACGCTCTCGAAGCTGCTTGAGTTGCGCGAAGCAACCGCGAACCGCTTGCGTATCGTCAGACAGCACGGCCATGGTCATCAACCCCTGCACCCGCAACGTTTGGTAGCTCGCGAGCTGTCGCAAAAATGTGAATAGTTCTGCGGGCTCAAGTCCCGACTTAGTCTCTTCCGGTGAGGTTTTGACCTGCACCAATACATCGATGGCACGCCCCTCTTGCTGCAAGCGGCGGTCAAGCGCCTCGGCCAAATCGAGCCGGTCTAATGACTGGAGTTCATGCGCGAACTTTGCCACTTCTTTTGCTTTATTGGTTTGCAGCTGCCCGATCACCACCCATTGCACACCGCAATCCGCGAGTAACGGCGCTTTTTGTGCGATTTCTTGTGTGCGGTTCTCACCGAATCTCGTGAACCCTAAAGCGATCGCCTCACGAATCGCCGCCACATCAAAGGTTTTGCTCACGGGCAAAAGCGTTACTTCCGCAGGATCACGCCCCGCACGCGCGCAAGCCTGATCGATTCTGTTGCGAATCTGGGCGACTCGCTCGGCCATCGTATTGCTGGTATTTAGCATGGTATTCACAGTGCATATCTAGACGTATGCATGTTACGACATCGTCGACGCGCACCGCGTTAGTGCGCGAGATTCCCGAATAAAGGCTGCCAACCCGTTTTGCACCAGTTTGGCGCGAGAGCAATACCGCCGGCACATTGCAGCGCATCAGAAACAACCCTTATCCCGGTAAAGACAAGGTTTTGAGGCTGGCACGCGTCTTGCTTGAGTCCCTGCAGCATAGCCGCCTCTTCAACTAGGACGATATGCGGCCCCCCCCAGCCGGCAAAGCCGGCACGTTATTGACTCAGGAGTTTTGAAATGAAACGCAGATTAGCTCTCAAACAACTTACCGCAGTCAGTCTATTAGCCATGTGCGGCGTCGTGCCCCAAGCCTTCGCGCAAGAAACCATCAAAGTCGGGATCTTGCACTCGCTGTCGGGAACAATGGCAATTTCAGAAACGTCGCTGAAAGACGTCGCGCTCATGACGATCGACGAAATCAACGCCAAAGGCGGCGTGATGGGCAGGAAGCTCGAGCCTGTGATTGTCGACCCCGCTTCGAACTGGCCTTTATTCGCTGAAAAAGCGCGTGAACTCATCGCGCAGAACAAAGTGTCTGTCGTGTTTGGTTGCTGGACCTCCGTGTCACGCAAGTCCGTCTTGCCCGTCTTTAAAGAACTCAACAGCCTATTGTTCTACCCTGTCCAGTATGAAGGCGAAGAGCTCGAGAAGAACGTGTTCTACACAGGCGCCGCACCAAATCAACAAGCCATTCCTGCTGTTGAGTATCTAATGAGCGCAGACGGTGGTGGCGCCAAGCGCTTTGTGTTGCTCGGCACAGACTACGTCTACCCACGCACTACGAACAAAATTCTGCGCTCGTTCCTGAACTCTAAGGGTGTGAAAGACAGCGATATCGATGAGGTGTACACGCCGTTCGGTCATTCTGACTATCAAACGATCGTTGCAAATATTAAGAAATTTTCCACAGGCGGAAAAACCGCTGTGATCTCCACCATCAATGGTGACTCCAACGTACCGTTCTATAAAGAACTCGGTAACGCCGGCCTAAAGGCAACGGATGTGCCCGTTGTAGCGTTCTCGGTGGGTGAAGAAGAGTTGCGTGGTGTCGATACCAAACCGCTCGTAGGTCACCTGGCTGCCTGGAATTATTTCCAATCAATCAAAAACCCAGTGAACGCTGATTTTGTGACCAAGTGGAGAGCGTATGCCAAGGCAAAGAATCTGCCTAACAACGCTACGGCTGTCACCAACGACCCGATGGAAGCAACCTATATCGGTATCCATATGTGGAAGCAAGCCGTTGAACAAGCAAAATCAACCGATACCGATAAGGTCATCGCTGCGATGGGTGGACAAAAGTTCACTGCGCCAAACGGTTTCACCATCGAAATGGACAAAACGAATCACCATCTGCACAAGCCAGTCTATATCGGTGAAATCCAGGCCGATGGTCAGTTCAGCGTCGTATGGAAGAGTAAAGGTCCAATACGGGCCCAGCCTTGGAGCCCCTTCATCGCGGGTAACGAAGGCAAGCAAGGCCTGTAATTCCATTCTATGAGACTGCCTCGACATGTTTTTGAATTTTCCTTTTTGGACAAGATGTTTGTTCGCGCTTTTGCTAGTGTTGCCACTGCAAGCAGTATCTGCTGCAGACTTGCTAGATCGGCAAGTACTAGCGGGACTCGCGGGCGACAGCAACGACGAGAAGGTGAATTCAATCACAGCGCTCGGGCAGCTCTCCACTCCAGGCGCGGCCAAACTATTGGCTGCTCTGGCTAATGGCAGCGTTCTGATCGCCTCTGACGGCTCGGTATTACTGAGCGTTGGTAACAACCAAGTACTCAATCCAAGCACGGGCGAAACGTCTGCGACGCCGTCGGGGGCTCAGGCCTTTACGCTTAACAATCGACTAAGACGCGCACTACAGTCCGCGCAAATCAGTTCCGAATTATTCTCAAGTAACCGCAGCGTCAGGCTTGCAGCGGCAGCGCGCTTACAAAAAGAGGCCGATGCGTCACGTGCTCCGATGATCGAACGTGCTCTGCAGACCGAAAAAGATCCGCAGGTGAAGCAGGCGCTCGACACAGCGCTCGCAAGCGCCGCCATTAAAAGCGACGATCCAAAGCTTCGGCTCAAAGCTGTTATCACACTGGGTGACAGCAAAAGCGCAATTTTTAAATCGCAGCTGCTTGCGATGGTCACACCCACTCCTGACGGAAAGTTTACAGAAACCGATCCTCAGGTTCGCGCCGCCGCGAAGACCTCGCTCGCACAAATCGAGCGACAGGAGTTAATCGTCAGCTGGGTTGGAAATATCTTTTTTGGACTGAGCCTCGGTAGCGTCCTGCTACTCGCTGCGCTCGGACTAGCCATCACATTTGGCTTGATGGGCGTCATTAATATGGCGCACGGCGAACTGTTAATGATTGGGGCCTATGCGACCTATGTCGTACAGGCACTCTTCAAACAGTGGCTACCGGAATGGATCGACTGGTATGTCCTTGCCGCACTCCCTGTCGCATTTTTTGTCACTGCACTCGTTGGCATGGCACTAGAACGCACCGTAATCCGCTGGCTCTATGGCCGCCCACTAGAAACCCTGCTTGCCACTTGGGGCATTAGCCTCATGCTGATGCAAGGCGTTCGCAGTATTTTTGGTGCGCAGAACGTCGAGGTTGCGAACCCAAGCTGGATGAGCGGCGGGCTGACTCTGTTAGGCACCCTGACGCTGAGCTATAACCGGATCGTCATCGTCGGCTTTGCGCTATGCGTCGTAGTCGCAGTCTGGTTTGTTCTGAACTTCACGCGCTTGGGCCTGTTTGTGCGCGCCATCACACAAAATCGTCGAATGGCGGATTGCGTGGGGGTGCCGACGGGTCGCGTCGACATGCTTGCCTTTGGTCTAGGTTCCGGTATCGCCGGCCTCGCGGGCGTCGCGCTTTCACAGTTGGGCAACGTAGGGCCGGATCTTGGTCGCAGCTACATCGTTGACTCATTCATGGTCGTCGTGCTCGGCGGAGTTGGGCAACTCGCAGGGACCGTCGTTGCCGCGATGGGACTCGGCGCACTGAACAAAATTATTGAACCCTTCTGGGGCGCCGTGATCGCCAAAATCGCCATCCTTCTATTTATCGTCCTGTTTGTGCAAAAGCGTCCGCAAGGTTTGTTCGCGCCAAAAGGTAGGAGCGCAGAATGAGCACGACACCTATGACGGCAACGCATTACGTCTCTAACACGAGCCTCTATTCCGCTAAAGCTTGGGGTGCCATCGCCCTCGTCGTCATGATTTTCGCGGCACTGCCTGCGTTGAACCTTGTCTTCCCTGTCGGCCATCCCCTGCATGTTTCGGCCTTTGCCATTACGCTGATTGGAAAATTTATTTGTTACGCCATGGCAGCGCTTGCCTTAGATTTGGTGTGGGGCTACACCGGAATTCTGTCCTTGGGGCATGGACTTTTCTTTGCCTTGGGCGGCTATGCGCATGGCATGTATTTGATGCGGGCGGCCAAGCCCTCGCCAGACATCGTGCCCGACTTTATGAACTTCCTAAGTTGGAAAACGTATCCCTGGTTTTGGTCTTTTACAGAACACTTCTGGTATGCGGCGCTTCTCGTCGTGGTGGTGCCAGGCTTGCTCGCTTTCTTATTCGGCTACTTCGCTTTCCGCTCCCGGATTAAGGGCGTTTATTTTTCAATCATCACGCAGGCCCTGACCTTCGCTGCCATGCTCTTGTTCTTTCGCAATGAGACGGGCTTCGGTGGCAACAATGGCTTCACCGATTTCAAAAAAATCTTGGGCTACGACATCACCTCTACCAATACACGCGCTGTGCTCTATTGGGTAAGCCTAGCAACACTACTGGGCGCGCTAATACTAAGCCGCGCCATCACTCAGTCCAAGCTTGGCCGCGTGTTGACAGCGATTCGTGACTCCGAAGGTCGACTACGATTTCTGGGGTATGAGCCGCTAGGCTTCAAACTATTTATCTGGACCTTCTCTGCAATGCTTTGTGCTCTCGCGGGTGCGCTATACGTTCCGCAAGTGGGCATTATCAACCCGGGTGAGATGTCAACGGAGAACTCCATCGAGATGGTGATCTGGGTGGCAACGGGCGGACGCGGCACACTGGTCGGGCCGATCATCGGTGCCGGGGCAATAAACGGACTCAAGACTTGGTTTACGAGCGTCTTTCCAGAGTTTTGGCTCTATGCGCTTGGCCTGATTTTTGTTTTGGTCACGCTCTTTCTTCCACAAGGGCTCGTCGGCCTCGCACGCCAAATCCGCCAGCGGTTGAAAGGAGAGAAAGTATGAGTCTCGAATCAACTAGCGCCGCACTCCTTGATGACAGTCACGGTTCGGGCGGCACTGCGTCTTATGGCCGGATAAAACCCTCCGGCGTCGACACCACGCACGGTGCAATTTTATATCTGGAGTCAATTAGCGTCGTCTTTGATGGTTTTCGTGCACTCAACGATTTGTCGCTCGATATCGGTGTTGGCGAATTGCGATGCATTATTGGGCCCAATGGCGCCGGCAAAACAACCATGATGGATGTCATCACTGGCAAAACCAAACCCACGTCGGGCAATGCCTTCTTTGGTCAGAGTATTGATCTCACCAAAATGAACGAAGCCCAAATTGCCGACGCAGGGATTGGTCGGAAATTCCAACGCCCTACAGTTTTTGAACACCACACGGTTTTTGAAAATCTCGAGCTTGCCATGAAGACAAACAAGGGGGTGCGATCAACCCTCTTTTCACGGCTCAATAGCAGCCAGCGCGACAGGATTGCCGCCACGCTTGATTTATTGCGACTAAGTAGTGAAGCACGTCGCCCAGCAGGCTTGCTCTCACATGGGCAGAAACAGTGGCTTGAGATCGGCATGCTGCTCATGCAAGAGCCTTTGCTGCTGTTGCTTGATGAGCCCGTCGCTGGCATGACCGATGCCGAAACCGAACGAACTGGCGAACTACTGAACGATCTGCGTGGCAAGCATTCACTGGTTGTCGTCGAACACGACATGGACTTTGTGAATCAAATCGCACAAGCAGGAAAAGTTACAGTTTTATGCGAAGGATCTGTCTTGGCCGAGGGCACCATGGCACAGGTGCAAGCAGATCAGCGAGTCATTGAAGTGTATTTAGGACGCTAATTATGTTGGACGTGCAACAGGTTGATCAGTTTTATGGCAGCAGCCACACCCTGCGAGGTATCTCGCTGACGGTTAAGCGCGGCGAATGCCTAGCCTTACTTGGGCGTAACGGTGTCGGCAAAACAACCTTATTAAAGTGCCTGATGGGTGTGCAATCGATCGCCTCGGGCAGCATTCGCTTTGAAGATGCCGACATCAGCAAACTCGCGCCGCATGCGCGTGCAAAAATGGGGATGGCCTACGTACCTCAAGGACGTGAAATTTTTGCGCGCCTCACGGTAGAAGAAAATATTCTGATGGGAATGGCAACTAAGTCGAGTAGCGAAGCGCGTAACATTCAAGAAGACATTTTTGACCTTTTTCCTGTTTTACGCACCATGCTCGCGCGACGAGGCGGCGACCTGTCGGGCGGCCAACAACAGCAGCTCGCCATCGCCCGCGCCCTGGTTGCTCAACCGAAACTCATCATTTTTGACGAACCGACCGAAGGCATCCAGCCTTCCATCATTAAAGACATCGGCCGCGTCATCAATCTGCTGCGCAATCGTGGCGATATCGCCATTTTGTTATGCGAGCAATACTTCGATTTCGCACGCGAACTCGCCGACCGTTTCGTCGTACTTTCGCGCGGCGAAGTGGTCGCCAGCGGCGACCGCTCCGAAATGGACAGCGAAGAAGTCAAACGTCACCTGTCGGTATAAGCAGCGAGCCTGAATATCGCCGCCGCCTGAGTTGGCGGCTTTTCTCTCAACCCGCTAGCTGGCGCGTCAGCTCCGAACTCGGCCCTTCGGGCCTCAGACAGGCGGAGCTGACACTGCGCCATCTTTAGCGGGTGGCTCGGCTCGCTCCAAATGTCACGGCTGCGAGCCCACCGCCCCCCGCCCGAAAAAGAGAT
>CAJBTJ010000399.1 GCA_903958565.1 uncultured beta proteobacterium | reverse complement strand
TAACAAACTCATCGAAAATTTAACGCGGCTCCAAGTCCCTGGTGCCTCAGATGTTCGTGCGGTTCGAGTGCAAGTCGACCCAACAGCCTCCTCTCCATTTTCTGTGGAACTGATCACTCCCTAGTCGGTTGGGCTTGCCCCTACCCACGCATCGCTTTAAGTTGCTCTGGATAGCCTGAGGGATCAATCGACACATCAATTAGCGACGGGCCTTTTGTTTTAAGGGCGGTTGCCATGGCAGTGACGAATTCCTGCTCAGTTGCCACGCTTGCACCGAAGCCACCCAAAGCGCGCATGGTGCCCGCGAAATCATGATGCTGCCATCGTACGCCGTTAGATTCAAGTGCCCGGCTCTGCTGCTTGATATCGATAAGGGACAAGGCACTATCGTTAAACACAATAACGATAACCTGAGCCTGTTGCTCTACCGCTGTACACAGCTCACCCATACACATCATCAATCCGCCGTCTCCAGTAAAGCAAAGCACCGGAGCGCTTGGATCTTGGACCGCGGCAGAAATCGCCGCTGGCAATGCAAAGGCCATTGTTGCCAGTCCGTTTGAGATCAACACATCACCGGCACGCGCAGCAGGAAAAAATGCCGCAACTGAAAACATGTGGGCGCCCGCATCAATCGAGAACATTGGCTTGATGCCTGACTCTTTACAAGACGTTGCGGCTAGCTGGGCAACACGATCAGGCGCCACAGCATTTTTTACTGGAGCATATGCAAGTTGAGTCTGTGCGTTCTTGCGGATATGCTCAAGCTCTGCAGGGATCCAGCCCGTTTGCGCATAGCCCCCTGAAGCGACGAGTCGCGTCAGGGTCTCTGTAATCGAGCCCACCACCTGTACTGAAGGCTCGATATAGTGCACGGGGTGTCTGACCGCTGCAATATCTACGACAGGTGTGGTGTATCGCCATGGCTGTAAGATCAGCTCCACAGGATCCATACCAATCAACACCATCAGGTCGGCAGCTGCGATGGCCTCCTGCTCTAGAGAGCCACCCGTGAAAATTCCCAAAATCTGAGCATGATCATCTGAAACGACGCCCTTTGCTTTATATGTGCAAAGCACTGCACAACCAAGCGATTCAACGAAATTGCGGACCGCAGCGCTATGCTCACGGGCCTCCAACCCAAGAACTGCGATGGGTTTACGAGCCTTCTGTAAGGTCGCGCGTAGCGTCTCAAAGCGTTCGGAATTAATCGCGTCCAAACGCAAAGCCTGCCCTGGCTGAGTGCTCGCTGATTGTGCGAAATCCACAGTACGACGTGCCGTCTCTGAGGTGAGCTCAATGTGGACCGGACCCAACGGATATGTCATCGCAATATGAAGCAGATGATCAATTTCAGACGCAGGATCAGCGGACTCAAGGCGGCCCACCGCCTTAACAAGAGGGTTGAGCACAGCCTGCTGATCAAAGACTTGGTGCGTAATATAGGTAAGTTGCTTAGGTGTGAAGCCATCCGTTAATACAATGACAGGTGCACGATCAAGGCTGGCATAGGCCACGCCGTTCGCGGCGTTGGTGAGCCCGGGACCTTTTGTCATCAGGGCCACGCCAGGCACACCAGTACTCTCTGCCAAAGCTCCCGCCATCATGACAGCGGCATTCTCTGTTTTGGTCAATACGAACTGAATATTTGCCGCTGCAGCGGCCGCAATGATATCGAGCGACGAGCCACCACCGGGCAGTCCAAAAATTTTCTTGACCCCAGCTGAAGCCAATTTGTGCACCAAAAGCTGAGCGATAGTCATTGTTTGAGTCATTTTGTATCGAAACCTTTTGTTTTTTGCGAATGCTCGTTAATCTAGGCAGAATAACTTAAAAATATGGAGACTCAGTATGGGCACTTCCTCTGCCTGGCGATCGATGGGAAAGAAAATTTTCTTAGCCTGTCTTGGTGCATTTGTGACGACACAAGTCATGAGCCAGACGGCTTATCCTTCCCAACCGATTCGTTTGATCGTAAGTTTTGCGGCGGGTGGGCCTACCGACATCTTTGCGCGCGTCGTCGCATCGAAGCTGGAAAAAGAATTAGGCCAACCTATCATTGTTGAGAATAAGCCAGGCGGCGGGTCAAATATCGGCTCTGAGTTTGTGGCTAAAGCCAAACCAGATGGATATACCTTGCTGGTTGGTACGGTTGCTAACGCCACAAACATGGGGATCTATAAGAATCTTGGCTATGACACGGCACGCGACTTTGTGCCGATTACACAAATTATGTCATCGCCAAGCGTACTGGTTGTGAATATCAACTTACCAATACGAACGTTAGATGAGCTCGTCGCCTATATTAAAGCTAGGCCTGGCAAACTGAGCTATGCATCCTCTGGTGCAGGCGGCATGCAACATCATGCTGGCGAGTTACTGAAGCTACGCGCAGGTATCGATGCACTTCACATCCCGTACAAAGGCGCCGCACCGGCACTGACTGATGTAATTGGCGGGACCGTAGACTTTGGATTTAAAACGGCCAGCGGCGTAATGCCTGCAATACTAAGCGGTAAAGTGCGACCCATCGCGGTCGCTGGCAGCGCGCGTCTCGCGCAGTTGCCCGATGTACCCACAATGGCCGAAGCCGGCATGCCAGATCTTGAGGCAGATTCTTGGAACGGCCTGTTTGCGCCAGCCGGCACCCCACCCGCCATCATCAATCGCCTGGCTGAGGCGACCATTGCAATTCTAAAAACTCAGGACATCAAGGAGCGCTTTGCCGCAATTTCGGCAACACCTGTCGGCAGCACTCCTGAGGAGTTTTCAAAATATGTGAAGGCCGAAATTGCAAAGTGGGGAATGGTCGCTAAGCAGGCGAATGTTCAAGTGAATTAGGTACATCAGTCCTACACGTAATAACTTTCTCACCTCTAAGCTGGAGACATCATGCAACGTCCATTCACTAGTCTGCTAGGTCGGCTAACTGCCATCGCCCTCACCGGCCTCGCTCTTGTTACGCTATCCGGTTGCGCAACGCAGTCCGGTACAGATGGCACCAAAATAACGGTCGCCGCAAACGAACAGATCATCATGGAGGAGTTCATGGTGCCCAGTGGAGACGCCGGGATTAATCTTTATGTTCGCAACAAGCGGTTGAAGTCCACTACCAGCTTTAATAAAGACAACGTGGTCTTGTTTGTACATGGTGCAACCTACCCTTCAGAGACCGGTTTTGACCTCAGGCTTGATGGACTATCGTGGATGGATGTCATGGCACAGCAAGGCTATGACGTCTATCTGGTCGACATACGCGGTTACGGCAAATCAACCCGCCCCGCGATCATGGACCAACCCGCGGCAGACAACAAACCCTTTGCTGACTCAGACACTGCCGCACGTGATTACGCTGCAGCAGCGGATTGGGTACGCAAGCGTCGTAACGTTGAGAAACTAAACGTTGTGGGCCACTCGTGGGGTACGGTGATCACGGCGCTCTACACAACACGCCATGCAGACAAAGTGAATCGCTTGGTTCTCTTCGCACCCGTCTGGATCCGCAAGACCGCGTCACTGACTGATGCCGGTGGCACACTAGGCGCCTACCGCACGGTCACGATCGACGCCGCGCGTAAGCGCAAAGCAGCAGGCCTAAAGCCAGGCCAAAATCCACAGCCAGATGCTTGGTTTGAAGCGTGGGCCGCTGCAACCTTTGAAAGCGACCCGGTCGGTTCTAAAGCCACACCAAAATTTGTGCGTGCACCTAACGGCAGCGTGCAAGATGGCCGACTCTTTTGGAGTGCAGGCAAAGCAGTGTACGACCCCGCTCTCATCACCGTCCCAACCATGCTGATTTTGGCTGAGTGGGATGCCGACACCCCACTCTACATGGCACAGACTCTGTACCCTCTCCTAACGAAATCAAAGGATAAGAAACTAGTGGTCCTCAGCGAAGGTACCCATGGCATCATGAATGAAATCAAGCGCTTTAGCCTATTTACTGAGGTAGACCGTTTTTATAAAGACGGCCGTTAAGTAGACCACTCAGTTCTTGACATCAAACTTGCCCTGAGCGGCCAGCTTTTGCCAACGCTCAACTTGTTTAGATAAATAGGCGCCGTAAGCTTCGGGACTCCAGTCCCCAGGTTCGGCGCCTATTTGGTTAATTCGGGCACGTACATCGGGTGTGCGCAACCCTTCCAGCAAAGCGACCGACAGCTTATCGATCACGGCCTTGGGTGTCCCGGCGGGCGCAAGTAACCCAAATACAGCCATCATGTCTGTCTCAGGCAAACCAATTTCTTCTAAGGTTGGCAATTCTGGCGCCATGGGCCAACGCTTGGGCGATGTCACAGCCAGCGCTTTGACCTTTCCAGACTTCGCATTCACTAACCCACTACTCAAACTATCGAACATGATTTGTACGCGTCCCGCCAGCAGATCCACTTGCGCGGCAGCAGTGCCCTTATAGGGGACGTGCACAATCGATGCACCAGTGGCACTTGCAAATAAAAGGCCAGACAAATGACTGACCGTTCCTAAACCCGCTGAGGCATAGCTCAGGGAATTCTCCGCATTTTTGCTGCGCACAAATGCGACGAGCTCCTTTGCCGAATGAACGGGAAGACTTGGATGCACCACTAAGACGTTAGGTGCTGTCGCAATTAAGCCAACCGGCGCAAAGCGCGTTGTAATAAAGCTTTTAGGCTCACGATTAATGACTGGATTAACAATGTCGGCGGTGACATTCACGAGCAGCGTATTACCGTCAGGCTTTGCATTAGCCACTGCATCGGCCGCGATCGACCCACTTGCACCAGCTCTATTCTCGACCACCACCGAAACACCCAGCTTCGCACTCAAAATCTCTGCAGCAATTCGACCTGCAATATCGGACGGACCACCGGGAGCAAAGCCGACGACCAGTCGAATAGGGTCCTTATTGGGCGTCTGGGCCACTGTCACCGAACAGAACAGCAGACATGAGAACGACAGTACAACTGAAGCAAATGCGGGCATAGTATCTCCGAACTATTTTTGTTGATGCACACAAGTTAACGCAAAACAATTAGTTTTTACGACGCCGCCTTGAATATTTGTTTTGGGTAGCGCGTTTGTGATTGATTTGTTATGGTCTAGCTAAGCGCGCTGCTCACAAAGGCGCCCTGAAACCAACAGAATGCTTTAGCATCGATTAGAACTTGGAGACAAAATGGGAAATTCGTACAAAACCATCTTAGGATGCGTGCTAACGCTTAGTTGCGCATTCGTGACCCACGCGGCGGTCGCACAAACGACCGACTACCCCAGCAAACCAATCAAGATCGTCGTGGGCTTTACGCCCGGCGGCTCAACGGACGCCATTGGGAGACAAATTGCTAACTCTTTTAGCAAGATCCTAGGGCAGTCCGTCATAGTAGAAAACAAACCTGGGGCTAACGGAAACTTGGCAACAGACTTTGTGCGCCGCGCGCCACCTGATGGCTACACCATTTTCTACACTTCGATCGGACACGTCACCAATCCACTGATTTACAAAGATGCCAAATACGATCCTATCAAGGACTTCACACCTATCGGTCAGGTGCTGGCCGGACCCAACATACTTGTGGTGCCACCCAACTCAAGATTTAAGAATCTGAAAGAACTGATTGATTATGGTCGCGCGAATCCAGGGAAAATTAACTTCGCTTCGTCCGGCATTGGCTCATCCTTACACTTATCTGGAGAGTTATTTAAGCAGCTGTCTGGTGTCGATATGGTCCATATCCCATACAAAGGCGCTGGGAGTCTTATGCCACACCTCATGTCGGGCCAAGTGGACCTCGCCTTCCCAAATCTGCCTACCGGTGTGTCATTAGTCGAGCAAGGTCAGTTGCGCGCGCTTGGTGTCACGACAGCGACACGCTCCAATGCAGCACCCACTATCCCAACGATTGCGGAAGCAGGCGTGCCCAATTACGATATGTCGACCTGGTACGGCCTAGTAGGACCCGCAGACTTACCAGCGCCAGTACTAAAGAAACTCACTGACGCGTTGGCCCAAACAATGAATGATCCAGAGTTTAGAAGTCGCTTGGTCACGCAAGGCATGGATCCCAAGGGCTCTTCACCGGCGGAGTTCACAAAATTTATACAGGCAGAGTCGGCGCGCTGGGCGGCGATATTAAAAGAAATGAATGTGTCGGCAAATTAAAAAAAGATGCCGCAAGGCGATCTAAGCCTATGCGGCATATCGTGCAATGTAAAAAACGCCTGTGAAAGACATTCCAATGACGGCTGTCATCCAGATAATCATTCTCCAGAAATTAGAGTTGATTTCTTTGCGAACTAAGCTAATTTCGTGATGGATGGCAGTCGTTAATTTTAGATCTAGTTTCTTTAGATCTTCTTTGGTTGCTAGTGTCGGCAAAATCGTGTCGAACCGAGTTTCGAGAGTGGTCATTCTATTTTCCATACAGCTTTCCTGGGGAGCGAGAGCAAGTCGCATCTTATGCGAATCGCTCTCGAATCAGGCAAGGTACAGGATAAAGAACTCCAGGCGCAATACGCTAGTTACACTTGGTTGCAATTCACCGCTATTTCAAACGATGCAGAGCAACCCAAGCGCACTATCGGTAGACCAAATCTCGTAATCCAAGCGACAAGACTGGTACGTAGGTAATTACCATCAGGCAGCACAACACGACAACAACGAAGGGCCACAGGCGACTAATCACCTGATCGAGCGATAGCCTTGCGACGGTGCAGGCGGCAAAGAGGTTTACGCCGAAGGGCGGTGTGATCATCCCTAAAGCCAAGTTCACTACCATGACCAAACCGAAGTGGACGGGGTCAATTCCAAAGTGCATCGCGACTGGCGCCAAAATAGGCGCTAACACGATGATTGCGGCTCCGGTCTCGATAAACATACCGATAATAAACAGCGCAATGTTCACACCCAATAAAAACATTGCAGGAGACTGCAACACCATCTCGAGCCAACGACCGATCGCATCAGGTACGCCCGCACGCGTCAGTAAGAACGCAAACAAACCAGCGTTCGCTATGATGAACATAATCACGGCGCTCGAGACGACCGACTTTTTAAGGATCGGAAAGATATCGCGCGGCTTGATCTCACCATACAAAATAATGCCAACAAACAACGCATAGAAAACCGCAACAGCAGAGGCCTCGGTTGGAGTGAACACACCGCCATAGATACCACCAAGAATGATGACAGGCATCAAGAG
>CAJBTJ010000398.1 GCA_903958565.1 uncultured beta proteobacterium | reverse complement strand
GGCACCATTCTTGCGGATGCTTACGATGCGACCGGATTTAGCGGCACCTCTGCGAATGCAGGTTCATATGGCACATTCAATGAGTTTCAAGGGCGAGGTGGCGACGATCGCGTCATCGGCAATGGTAATACGCGCGTGAGCTATGTTGATTCCAATGCGGGAGTAAGCGTAAATCTTGTGTCTGGAATATCTTCAAGTCTTGAAGCGGGTGATATCGCTCTTGTGGGTGTTGATACGATCTCTGGTGTGAATGCCGTTAAAGGCAGCGCGTTTGGTGATGAGCTGATAGGTTCGATCGCGGGCGACATGCTCGAGGGCAGGGCGGGCGATGACTCGATCACGGGTGGTGTTGGAAACGATCGAATCAATGGTGGGTTGGGCAGCGATACGGCTGTCTATGCAGGGGATCTGAGTTCAGTGATCAGCATTGGTCGAAGCGCAGACGGCTTGAGTACCATCATTAAAACGGTCAATGAGGGGACCGATACCCTCACAAATATCGAGTACTTAAAATTCGGCTCGACAGACGCGATCTCGCTGGCAAGTGCAATCGCAACTTTACGCGCAGCGCCAGTCTTTGCTTCGATGCGTATAGATTTGAATGCCTCGCTCAGCGATGGTGTTGAGATGATTGAAGGCGGGACGTTCGGAGGCGAATCCAGCGAGGCGCAATTAGTTGATACGAGCAACGTGTTTGTGATGCCTGATTTTTACACTGGGTCTGTTGCAGGGATTGATTTTCAGTTGATAGATACTTCAGCTAATGCCGTAGTTGTCGGTTCGGCGTTTAATGACTTTATCGTTTTGCAAGGTACTGGAAATAAGGCAGTGGATGGCGGCGAGGGCAGTGACATCATGGATGGCGGAACGGGTTCGAGTTTTGTGACGGGTGGTGGAGCGGGTATTGCAGATACGTTCTTTTTTGATGGTCGTTCTGCAGGAACGACATGGTCAACCATCGCCGACTTTGAACTAGGTTTGGACAAAACGACGATCTGGGGTTGGAAGGAGGGCGTGAGCAGAGTGTTCGCCCTGGACGCGGAGGGAGGGGCTGCGGGTTATACGGGGCTGACCTTGCACTTTGAAAATCTGCTGCCGGATGGGGCCTCGGCGACCGACACGAATCCAAACCTGAATTCGATCACGCTGACGGGGTTGGAGCTGTCAGACTTTGGTGTGTCATCGCTTGCTGAGTTGAATGCGCAAATTGCCAATCAAACGAATAGTCACTTTGTAGTCGACACGGTCTCTGACGTGCATGGCGATCATGGGTATTTATTGATTAGTTAACCACTTTTAAGAGCGTTCACTAAAAGGTTAACGCTCACGCAGTGCTTCTCCAATGACCTGCAGCGGCCCTAGGATGTATTCAAGCACGGTTTTCTGTCCGGTCTGGATGTCTATCGTGGCCGTCATGCCTGCGGAGGGTTCGATTTTCTTACCCTTGCGCAAGAGGTCGTCGTCTGTAATGCGTACTTGGATTTTGTAATACGACTCTTCGAGATCGATCGGAGGGCTGCCGGGGCGACGGGGTTTCGTTTCGTCGCGCATGGTGTCAGCACTCAGGTACTCGAGCACGCCGGACAGGCCACCGTACTTGTTGTAGTCGTAAGCGGTGAGTTTGACGGTCGCGGGTTGACCGATCTTGAGAAACGCCACATCCGCGGGGCGAACATAGGCCTCGACGATGGTGTCCTCTTCGGTGGGACAATTTCCATAATGTTTTGACCGGCCTGAATCACGCCACCGATGGTGTTGACGAGGATATTTTTGACGGTACCGTGCATGGGCGCATAGATCGTGCTTCGTTTAAAGGCGTCTTCACGGGCGCGGGCGTTTTCTCGGGCCTGGGCAAGTTCGGACTCCACACGCACGAGCTCGTTGTTGGCATCTGTCAGATAGCGGTTGCCGCGTTCGGCCATGCCGCCTGCTACATCGGCGCGCTGTCGCTGCAGACGCAGCAGATCGACCTCAGAGATCACACGCTTTTGGACCAGCGGACTCACGAGTACGATTTCTCGGTCGAGCGTGGCCAGAGATTGCTTCATTGCGGCGAGTTGGTCTTCAAGCGCTTGTTTACGCGCTTGATAGGCTTGTGTTTCTCGTTGAGCAATCGCAGGTACCGCGAGCACTTCTGCGTTGAATTCAATCGGCGTGTTGGTCGCTTCGGCTCTGAGTCTGGCCGCTTGGGCCGACAGCGTCAACCACTTCTCTTTGGCTTCTTGGTAGATCGGACCCGATCGCGAGTCGTCGATGCGCAAGAGGACTTGACCCTTTTTAACGATCTCGCCTTCACGCACTAGCATTTCACTGAGGATGCCTGCGTCGAGGCTTTGGATCAGTTGCTCGCGACTTGACGGGATGACTCGACCTTGTCCCGTCACAATCTCATCCAAATGAAAAAATGCGGCCCAGGTCAGGCTGACAATCAACAGCAGAGCAGTCGCTAGAATCAGCCAATGGCTGGCACGACGCTCGTCGTCCTCCACGGTGTAGCTTTCAGGGGTCGTGTTCATATTATTTCCCCCACTTGACTTGATAGCGGGGGCCACTGCGCGCGCTTTTCGGTGGGCTGGAGGACGGCGCGGTCGGCGCCGTGGACGGTCCGGCAGCGGGGCCAGCCGCATTCGCTGGTCGTCCACCTGACATCTTTGTCAAAAAGTCATCGCGATTGGTGTCCATGAACACGGCACCCCGGTCGAGCATGACGACGCGGTTCACCAGTGCAAGCAGTTGGGTACGATGCGACGACAAAATCACTGTGCGGCCTTTGGACCATTCTTGCAGCACCTTAATCACACGCACCTCGGTTTGGGCGTCCATGTGCGCGGTGGGCTCGTCCATGAATACATAGACCGGGTTGCGCAGCATCATGCGGGCAATCGACAGTAGTTGCCGTTGTCCGCCCGACAAACCGCCACCGGCTTCGGTGAGCAACATGTCTAAGCCGCGCGCGCTGCTCGCCACGAGCTCGTAGAGGCCAAGAGCCTTGAGCACATCGAGGATTTTTTGATCACTGATGCTGGGGTTTGAGAGCACCAGGTTTTGCCGTAGTGTGCCCATGAATAGTTGCGTGTCTTGACCTACGTAGCCGATCTTGTCGCGAAACGCGGTGGGATCGATCTGACGGATATCGACCCCATCAATCAGCACGCTCCCACCGAGCGGCGTGTACAGGCCGGACATCAGGCGTAAGAGGGTGCTTTTACCGCTACCGACGGTGCCAACGAGGGCGACGCGTTCGCCGGTTTTGACGTCGAGCGAGATCCGACGCAGCACTGGTTGGCCAGGGGAGCTGGGATAGGCAAACTCCAGCTCTTTTGTTTGCAGGGCACCGCTGAAACGATCAGGCACGATGTATTGCATGTCACTGTTTTGGTCGCGAGGGCGTTTCATCAGGCCCTCGAGGATCTCGAGCGCATTAACAGCTTGTTGGTAGCGAGCAGCGAGCGACATGATGCTGCCCAGCGGCGCGATGGCGCGACTGGCAAGCATCACACAGGCGATCAAGGCGCCTAGCGTCAGATTCTTACTGTGGATCAGGTAGACGCCTACGACGATTACGCCCACCGTCGTGAGCTGTTGCAGCATCGCAGTCAAACCAGTGATCAGGTTGGTCACGGCACGCGTCGCTTTATAAGAATCGGCACTGGCCAGGTTGGCGACTTCCCAGCGGCGCTGTAGGTAGCGTTGTTCGTTGTGGGCTTTCAGTGATTCGAGGTTTAGGATGGACTCGACCAAGACGCTCTGTCGGTCGCCCGCTTCTTTCATGTTTTGCCGGATGGCTCTGGTCAGTGCGGGTTGTGACAGCACGCCGACCAGAATGAGGATCGGGATTGCGATCAATGGCACGATCACAATCGGTCCGCCGATCAGCCAGATGATGCCAAGGAACATAAAGATAAAGGGCAGATCCGCGAGCAACACCAACGAGGCCGAGGAAAAGAAATCGCGCAGGGCATCAAAGTCGCGCATCGAGCTGGCGAACACGCCGATCGAGTTGGGACGATGCTCCAAGCGGATGGTCATGATTTCACGCAAGAGCGTGGCATTGATCGCGAGGTCGGCTTTTTTGCCACCCAGATCGACCATTCGCGCTTTGAGCCAGCGCATCAAAAATTCAAAGACGATCGCCAGCGAGGTGCCGATCGCCAAGGTCCAGAGTGACGCGTAGGCCGATGTCGGGACGACGCGGTTGTAGACGTTCATCGTAAAGAAAATGGTCGCAAGCGTCAGGATGTTGGCCAGGATGGTGGCAAACATCGACTCAAAGTAAAACTTGCGAAACCGCCAGAGTGTGCCCCAGAACCAGTTGAACGCCTCACCCTTAAACGGACTGAGTGGATCCACGCCTTTTTTAGCACCTGCTTTGACCACCAGAATTTGATTGGTGCCCAGTGCATCGAGCTTATCTAACGCAATCGTCTCCTGGCTTTGCTCGTCGGCTGCGTCAGAAAATGTGACCGTCGCCTCGCCGCCGGAGATGCCGCGCAAGATCGCTGCACGGCCATCAATCAGAGGCACGACCACGGGCAGCACGTAACTCGGCAGGCTGGAGGCTTTCGCTTGGGACCAGGCCGCGATCATGCCATGCTTGCGTGCAAGATCAGGGTAGGCGTCGATGTTGACACGCCCGTCATCGTCTGTCGCGAAACCCTGAGCCATGCTGACGCGATTGACGGGAAGATCGAACTCGTGCGCAAGCGTGACCAGGCACTGCAACACGCCATCGTGCACGGGCGACGTATCGGAGATTGAAGCGTTCGAGTCGGAGGCGCGCGTGGAGGGTGTCGAAGGGTTCATGCTTGGTGTTTAAGGCCTGGGTGAGGCCGTTGTCGCGCCTGTTAAGGAGCCGGTGAAGGGCGGGGGGGGCTGGCTGCTTGCGTGACTCGTTTGATAGTTATTTGCGAGTTGACCAATATTGGCCAAAATGGTGGCGCGGTAGTTCAGCGCATCAAACTTGGCCGCGACTTGGTTGACCTGATAGTTGTACAGATCGCTTTGCGCATTGAGTAGATCGAGCACCTGTCGGCGACCAATGCGAT
>CAJBTJ010000397.1 GCA_903958565.1 uncultured beta proteobacterium | reverse complement strand
GACTGCGACCGCAGTGCGTGCTGATGTGAAAGAGACGCTGCTGGCACTGCTGCCGATTTTGCGGGCAGCGCGTACGACAGAGCAAGCTCAGCAAGCCCAAGCGCGGGTAAAAGAGCTTGTGACACGCAACTGGTCTGCAGCCCGTGCAAAGACGCGTCAAGATGTTGCGGCGAGCGCAAATGCCAAGCCGATTGATCAGCGTTATCTGGTCAGCCAGTTGGTCGATGTCTTGCCTAAAGATGTCATCGTTGTAGACGAAACACTCACGGCTGCACCAGCCATTTCTGCGATGTTACCGATGGACGATCCACACGCTTACTATGGCTTAGCAAGCGGTGGCTTGGGCTTTGGGATGGCCGGCGCGGTGGGTGTGAGCCTGGCGCATCCGAAGCGGCAAGTGGTCGCGACCATTGGCGACGGCAGTGCGATGTATAGTATTCAGTCGTTATGGACTGCTGCGCACCTTAAGCTGCCGATCACCTATGTGATCATCAATAACCGCAGCTACCGCATTATCAAAGAGCGTTTGCTTGCCATGCGCGGCACCGATCAGTTTGTGGCGATGGATATGGATAATCCTGCCATCGACTTTGCGGGTGTTGCCAAGAGTATGGGCATGCCTTCGCGTTTAGTGACCGATCCAAGCCAAATCGCGACCGTGCTGAAAGAAGCGTTAGCAAGCGGCGGACCGAACTTAGTCGAAGTGATTGTGGCACGGGGTTTTGGCGAAGCTACCTAGCACCCACTACGCTGAGCCCTGCAGGCGCAAGGCTCAGCGCATCAAGGTGCCGCCATTGACATCCATGATGGCACCTGACACAAAGCTCGCAGCGGGTGAACAGAGATAGGTCAGCATACCTGCGATCTCTTCGGGCTCGCCTAGACGCTTCATCGGGTAGATGTTCGGTTCATAGCCGCCAGTTTCTGTCATGCCCGTGGCAATAGGACCGGGGGCGACGCCGTTGACGTTGACGTGATGTGGGGCCGCGCGCCCGGCAAACCACCGCACAAGCGCGTGGACACTCCCCTTGGAGGCCGAGTAATGCGGGCCTGCCCTTAAGCCGCCCGTCCAGCCTGCGATGGAACCGCACAAAGCAATGCGACCATGTTTACGCTCCATCATGCCGGGCAAGATCGCACGGACCAAATTAATCGGGCCCAGTACGTTTACTTTCATCACGCGCATGAACTCGACCTCATTCCAGCTGGGATCCATCCAGTCGTCATGAAAGGGGCAAATACCCGCTGTGTCAGCCATTGCCGTCAAGGGGCCGTGGCGTTGGATCATCGCTTCGACTGCGGCGCGGTCCGTCACATCACAAGATTCGACTGCGGTCACACCCTTTAGCTGCTGCGCAAGCTCCTCGAGCTTCGCTTGCTGCCCAAAGTCGCTCAACACCAAGGTTGCGCCAAGTTGATTGCATAGGCGCGCGGTTGCTGAACCGATACCCCCTGCAGCACCGGTGATCAGCATGCGCGTGCCCGAGAGATCAAATGCTTGCGCAGCGGTGTGATGAGAAATGTGCATCGTTGTGTTTTAGAAAGAGTTAGACCGACAGATAGCGTTGTTTGATTTCTGCGTTGGCGTTGAGCTCTGAAATCGTCCCGCAGAACACGTCTTTACCTTTATCAATCACGACAGCGCGATCGGCCAAACCTAGACAGAAGTGCAGGTTTTGCTCGGCTAGCACGATGGTTTTACCCATTTTGCGTAAAGATTGAATCAGCTCGCCAATTTTTTGAATCATGATTGGGGCGAGGCCTTCGCTAGGTTCGTCGAGCAATAGAACATCTGGGTTGCCCATCAGGGAGCGACCGACCGTTAGCATTTGCTGTTCACCGCCAGAAAGTTGCCCCCCTAGACGTTCACGCAGAGGCTTGAGCAACGGCAACATGTCATAGACCCTTGCGACGCTCCAATCGTCTTCACCGTTAGCGCCTTTCTTGACTGCGATAGTGAGATTATCCTCAACAGTCAGATCAGGAAAAATCTGACGATCTTCGGGCACGTAGCCCACGCCGGCCCGTGCGATCAAGTGCGCGGCCTTGCCCGTCACAACTTGATTATGCAGGGTAACGGTACCTTTGCGTGCTGGGATAACGCCTGCGACCGATTTCATGGTTGTGCTCTTACCTGCACCGTTGCGCCCCAGTAAGGCCAAGGTTTCACCTTGTTGTACATCGAAGGATAAACCAAATAGTGCTTGGCTCGTTCCGTAAAAAACATCGATGCCGTCGACTTTCAATACTTGCTTGCTCATGCGTGCGCCTCCGTTGGCGTCCCGAGATAGGCTTCGATCACTGCTGGGTTATTACGAATCTGCTCGGCATTGCCCTCGGCAAGAACCTTGCCGTATGACAGTACGTGAATGTGCTGAGAGATACGGAAGACGATCTCCATGTCATGTTCGATCAGTACAACGGTGAGCCCACCTTTTTTCCAGAGCGCGTACACAGTTTGAATCATCTGCTCACGCTCTTCGGGCCCCATGCCCGCAACAGGCTCATCGAGCAACAGTACTTTTGGCTTGAGTACCAGTGCTAAAGCCATATCGAGGAGCTTTTGATCCCCATGAGAGAGATTGCCACTAATGACATCTGCTTTGGTGTGCAAACCAAGTTGTTCCATGACCTCATAAGCGCGGTCGCGCGTTTGCACCAAGGGAAAGCGACCATGCATTTGCGAGGACTTCCCGAGAGGCGACATCAAGGCGCCGCGCAAGGACTCTTCTACCGTTAAGGTCTTAAATAGTTTGGCCACCTGAAATGCACGACCAATCCCCTTGTGCACAATCTCGCTGCTGGGCAGGCCGACGATATCCTCGCCATCCAGCAGAATACGGCCGGAGTCAGGTCGTAAAGCGCCAGAGATCAAGTTAAAAAAGGTGGTCTTGCCAGCACCATTGGGACCAATGACAGCGCTTAGCGATTCTGTTTTGAAATGAATCGAGACATCTGAGGTCGCAACGACACCACCAAAGGACTTATTAAGGTGTTCGATCTTGAGCATTACTTGCGACCCTCGCTTTGTGCGTTGCGTGCGGGCGGAACACCGCCGTATGTTTGCCAAGTTGACCCAGCCAACCAACCCGCATCAACAGGAAGGTTGATACCCGTAATGGCTTTTGCCGCAGGAGATAACAAGAAACCGACTGAGTCTGCGATTTCATCCGGTGTCACGAAACGACCCATTGCTGCTTGTGAGGTCAGGTCTTCGGGATTACGATCTTTGCGATCAATTGCGGCCTGCAGAGCCTCAGTCAGCACATAGCCAGGAGAAATTGCGTTGATCCGCACGCCCGAGCGGCCCCACTCCGCCGCTAAGCAGGCCGTCATGGAGGCGACCGCAGCCTTGGCGGGACCATAGGCGTGCAGAGGAGAGGATCGCAGCGACGTGATCGAGGCGATATTGACGATTGCACCACCTCCGAGCTCCACCATGCGGGAGCCGTAAATGGCACACGCAAGATACGTGCCGCGTAGATCGATATCGACGACGCGATCCCATTCCGTCATGGTGAGGCGATCAGGCGGCAGGCGATGCTGCAAAATCCCTGCACAATTGACCAAAGCCGTGACAGGACCGTGCGTGTCTTCAATCATCTTTGCGACTTGATGCATGCCATCGTCGTCCGTCACATTGCACGCATAGGCGTGTACGCCCATCGCCTTCATTTTCTCTTCGGACCACGTACCGGGCAAGTCTAGCGATACGACCTTGTCACCTCGTTTAGCGAGGTGTCGTACGCAAGCCGCACCGATGCCGCTTGAGCCACCTGTGACAACAGTAATGGAAGGCTTGCTCATGGACGTGCTCCTTTGCGGCTAAGTGACTGATAAATTTGTACGATGAAATCCGTCATGCCACGTTTGAGACCCAAGGCAAAAAACAGAACGATGATGCCAAGCGCCAAGCCGTGGTATTCGGTTGTGCGCGTAATGATGTCGTTAAAGACCATTAACAGCCCTGCGCCGACGACTGGACCTATAAAGGCATGCAGACCTCCCATCATGATCATAAAGACGGCTTCGCCTGACATCGTCCAGTAGCTGAACTCTGGGTAGGCGCCCGATACAAATAACGCCATGATTACGCCACCAATGCCTGCAAAGCAGCTGGCCAAGATAAACGCATACAGACGGACTCGCCACACGTTGATGCCTAAGAACTGAGCACGGTCTGCGTTGTCGCGCACCATCCGCAATGTGTAGCCGAAAGGTGACTGAAGGATGTAGCGCATAAGAAAGAGGCAAACCACCCCAAGCACGCAAGAAAACCAATACAGGGTCTGTACGTCAGCGAGGTTCAAACTGCCCCAGACGCGAGGAATGCCTCCCATCAGTCCCTGATCGCCACCGGTAAGTGATGTCCAGGTAATGATGATGCTGTGGATCAACATTTGGAAGGCGAGCGTTAGGAAAGAAAAATAGATTTCCTTTAGCCTGACGCAGATCGCGCCAATGACAAAGCCCAAGAGGGCGCAAAACAGGATCGCGCCAAGTATGGCCACAGGGATGGAAGCGCCACCTTTCTGCATCAGCAGGCCAAAGGCGTAGGCCCCACCGCCAAAAAACATGGCATGCCCGAACGACACCATGCCGCCATAGCCCACCAAAATATTGAGCGAGGTCGCAAAAAGACCAAAGGCAGCTAATCGGATGACAAAATCTAACGCTACGCGCCCTGGTGAGAAAAATGGAATCGCGACTAAGATCGCGAGTCCTGCCAACGCGATAAGCAGGTCTTTATTAAAGCTTGAATGTGTGTTCATCAGCGTTGCTCCTTGCCAAGAAGACCGCTCGGCTTGAGCACGAGAATTAAGGCCATCGCAATAAACATGATGCCTTCTACAAACAGAGGAAACCCGATCGAGCCAAAAGAGCGCACGAGGCCGATCAGCAACGCGCCAACTAACGCTCCGCTCACCGAGCCCATGCCACCAATCACCGTGACAATGAAGGATTCAATCAGGATTGAGAAGCCCATTCCAGCAGACATCGAGCGAACCGGTGCGGCAAGTGCGCCAGCAAGTCCGGCTAAAGCGCCACCGAACACGAAAACGCCCGCGTAAATCCAAGTGGTATTTAGACCCAGTACGGACGTCATTGTGGGATTATGGGCGGCTGCACGCACGATCTTCCCGATGCGCGTACGTGTCAGAACGTACCACATGATTGCGCCGATAACGCCCGCAGCACTCATCATGAACACGTAGAAGACCGGTACGATGCCCCCCCCAATAAAGAGCGGTGGTGTTTGAAAAGCGGCTGGCATACCCATTGACTGAAACTCATGACCCCAAATAATTTTGACGGCATCATCAAGAATCAAAATGAAGGCATAGCAGACCAGTAGTTGCAGCAGAACATCGGCGTTGTAGACGCGACGCATAAAAAAGCGCTCGAAGACCAGACTAAAGAGGCCCACTCCAAGCCCCGCGATTAGCGCGGCAAGCAAGTAACTATCGGTAAAACGATAAGCGGAGAGTGCGATGTAGGCGCCAAGCATATAAAACGAGCCATGCGCAAAATTAATGACACGCAATACGCCGAAGATCAGCGTGAGGCCGGCGGCAACTAGAAAGAGTAGTGCGCCGACGATGAGCCCTGTACTGGTTTGCGTGACGATGCAAGAGATGGACGAGAGGCATTCGAATAGTGCGGTGGGATCCAAAGATGTCTCCGAGTAATACCAAAGTGTTACCTAATGGGGGCGAGTGTGATCAAGACCTGCGCTCGATATGAAAGGGGTCTCTGCCAATCAACATGGCAGAGACCCCGTCGACTTCATTTTGAAGCGCAGCGGGGCTTATGCCCAGCCTTTACGCTTCTTCCATTCGGCTTCGAGTTCATAAATTTGAGCCCAATTGCCGTTGACCTGGTTGGTCATGTATGGCTCTTTGTTGGTGAGCGAGCCGTAGCCAATTGCGTAGTTCACCAATGTGTGGTCTTCAGCCCGCATGGTGAGCGTGCCGTCGGCGCCGAAAGGCGAGTCGATTTTCAAACCACGCATCGCTTCAGCAACTTTTTTGCTGTCGGAACTATTGGCTTTTTTCATTGCGGTCATGATGAGGTTAATACCGGCAGAGTTTTCCCAAGACCAGTTCAGTGCGAGCTCTTTGAACTTTGCTTGATAGGCGTCGGCCCACGCATTGTTTGCGGGAGTATTTGGAAAGCTCCGCAGGTAGCGGTTACCTGAGTGCATGTTTGGTGGAACGCTCTTGACCGCAGTCAGCACAGCGTACTCGGCTAAGTTTGGCGAAAAGAATTGCTTGTCTTTAAACAGAGCGTAGATGCCTGCCTGATCGATAAAGGAAGTCATGTCCCCACCCCAAAGCGCAGAGTAAAGCGCCTGCGGTTTGCCTTGAACGAGGCGTGTAATGTTTTCGCTGTAATCCGCCTGAAAGAGCTTGGGCCAAACTTGACCGACGACTTCAATGTCTTTGTTGAAGTGCTTGAGATATTCAAAGTATTCAGCTGTAGTGTCGCGACCATAGGCATAGTCAGGCGAGATGCTCATCCAGCGGTTGAGCTTGAGACGTTTAGCCACCTCGGCGCCATAGGACCCACCAACAATGGCATCGTGAATGCCTTGCCGCGCGGAACGGAACGCCGTTGGGAAGCG
>CAJBTJ010000396.1 GCA_903958565.1 uncultured beta proteobacterium | reverse complement strand
TGTTTTACGACTGGTATCGCGTGGCAGGGGGAAGAGGGGCGATGACAATTTGGACAGCCTACGGCCTTTCCAGTACCGATAACATTCACTTGACCGGTATAGGGTATGCAGTCAAGGGAGATCTCTTGGCGCAGTCCCTGTTAAATACGCTTGAGCGCTTCAAGCGCGAGCCAGCGATTAAATCTTTAGAGATAAAAACAACAGCCAACATTCAACCCCACTCAGTGGTGGGTTGGTTAAAAGAGCTGTCACCTTTGCCAAACAAACGCATTTTTTATCGATAGCGCGATGAGTGATGACATGCGCTCAGACTTCATTCACGCACTCGAGCATATTCGCGTAGCGATACCTATGATGCCTTGGTCGTGATTGTTGGTGCCTCCGCCCTGGCGATGCCAGAGCTGATGCCCAACGCTATTAATAGTTGCTTAGGCTCAACCGATAATGTAGTATTTCATTGTTTTCCGGCACTTCGGTGTTCGGCTGGAGTCTGAGAGGTTAAGTCCTCACAGCGGCTCACTTAAAGCCATTTGAAAGCTTTAGTGAGCGTCAGTTTTAGAGCCCCCGTTTGGGGGCTTTTGCTTTTTAATGCCTTAACAATTTCTAACCAAATACTTGCTCCACAAGCAAATATACGAATAGAAATGGCTCACAATACCGCCTGAGATTTCCTCACGGACCAAAGCGTGCTCACACCTAAAGTAGTTGAACAAAACACCAAAGCCTACGAGCGCCTCGAGGCAACGATGGCGCAGCTTTGTCAGGCCGTTACGGATTTGCGCGTTCAAATGGTGCAAGGCCAAGCTGAACTGCGAACCGAAATAGCCTCAGTCCGAACTGAGCTACGCAAAGAAATCGCACAAACCCGTGAAGATTTGCACAAGTACTTCGATCGAAAGTTTATGTGGCTGCTCACCACCTATTGTGGCAGCTTGTTCACGCTCTTAGGCTTCTTAGCTAAATACTTACTAGACAGCTACGCCAAATAGACAACCCCCTAAACCACCGCACTCAAACAAACCTCCGCACGCTCACTCAGCACGACCTCTACCGCTAACTGCGCCCGCGTAAGCCCCACAAACAGCTTGCGCTTGGTCGCTTCATCCAGCTCTTCAAAATCCACTTCCGTCAATACGATCCCGGCGGCGCTTTGTCCTTTAAACCGATAGACAGATTCCACCAACAAATCACCCTCTGTCCAAATGGCATCTCCAGCATTGGTGTATTTGCCCGTCGGGCGTCGCAAGCTGAACTGCCCAAGCGCTGGTGTTTGCACGAGCAACGCCTTGGCTAAGCCACGCCAGCTAATCACGGCGATGTCACTTAAGGCGATACCGCGTGTCACGAGGGCCTGCACGGCACGCTCAGTTTCACGTAGCAGTGTTTTGTCAGAGCTATAGGTATAAAAGTTCGGCAGCTCGCCTTCATACGCCGCCCGGGCATCGATCGGCGGTTCGGTCAGTGCCAGTGCATTGATCACCGAGCACACTGCACGTGGGGTACGGAAGTTATCGCGGCAATTGACCACGACTACGTCCGACAGATCGAACTCGTCACGCGCATATAGGCGCTGTGCTTCGTCTTCAAGCAAATAGATACGTCCGTCTTCTGCCAACTGTGGGAGTAGGGCAGCCACCCAGGCTGGGTCAAAATCCTGCCCTTCGTCAATCACCAGCAATTGGTAACGCCCCTGCATCTCGGTATTTTGGTCCACCGCCTCGCAGTAATGCTGCGTGAGCTCGGCATAAGTATCTTGCGCGGCAAAGTCTGGCTCACCCACAGAGTGTCGATAGTATTCAACACACAGTTCATGATAACTCGCGACCTTAGCCTTGGGTGGAGCAATCCGCCCGATATGGTCTGCCAGGCTACGGTTGTAGCAAACATAGAGGCT
>CAJBTJ010000395.1 GCA_903958565.1 uncultured beta proteobacterium | reverse complement strand
TGTCTTGGTGGATTTAATTGGTAGCCTTGTTCGTTTTTTTAGATGCGGCTTAGCGCTAACCGTCATGTTGGCCTGTGTGTTTTTCGCAGCGATCTCGGGGTCGAGCGTCGCATCGGCTTCAGCCATTGGCGCCTCGACCGTTGAGGAACTGAAGAAAGAACGCTATCCCGCCAATTTTTCTGCCGCGCTCGTCGCGGTTGGTGGCACGCTCGGCTTAATGATTCCTCCATCTTTAGGCTTTATCTTAATTGGCTCGATCGTTGGCATCCCTGTAGACAAACTATTTATCGCCGGAATTGTCCCAGGCTTATTTGAGGCGGCGTTACTTTTAATCACCACGTATGTTATTTGTCGAAAAAAGGGCTACGGGTCGCAACATGCTGCGATCGACGTGAAAGGATTTTTCACGAAACTCCCACGCTCTTCTGGTGCGTTATCAATGCCCGTACTGATTATGGGCAGCATTTACCTCGGGCTATTTACGCCGACAGAGGTCTCCGCCGTCGCGGCTGGGTTCTCTATTATCTTGTGTGTCTACATCTATCGCAGCTTGGGTTGGCGAGATATCTGGGGGATCTCGAAAGAGTCCGTCATGCAGTCAAGTATGATTTTTGCAGTGGTGCTGGGCGGCAGCCTAATTGGTTTTGTGCTCGCGCGGATGGGCGCCTCTAACGCCCTCGTGCAGCTCATGGTCGAGCTGGATATGAAACCATGGCAATTTTTATTACTGGCTAACATCGTTCTCTTGATCTTGGGTATGTTTTTGGATGGCGTGGCAATGATTGTGCTGACTGCGCCCTTGCTATTTCCGATTGCTACACAACTAGGCATCAACCCCATTCATTTTGCCGTCATCATGGTGGCAAACGTCGAGATCGCGACCCTGACCCCTCCGATTGGACTCAACTTATTTGTCATGAGTTCAATTGCAAAAATTCCAGTTGAATCTGTCGTGAAAGGGGTCATTCCTTTTTTTGCGACAAGATTGATTGCCCTTGGGGTTTTAACCTATGTGCCTTGGCTTTCATTGGTTTTATTGTGAGTGCCGTATTAATCAAGTTTTGTAACCTTTGCATGAGGATTCATCATGACGGATGTGAGCCGCGCGGACAATTACCGAGGGGTGTTTGATACACGATTGGGCTTTGGTGAAAAACCTGCCGTCATCGTGATCGACTTTGTAAAGGCGTATACCACCGAGGGAGCACCCTTTTTTGCTCAAGGTGTTGTCGATGCGGTCGATCACTCAATTCCCTTGTTGGCCGCTGCGCGTCGAGCGGGCGCACCCATCATCTATACGCAAGTGGTGTATCACCCCTCTGGCTTGGATGGTGGACTATTTTTTAAGAAAGTGCCTTCGCTCAAGCTGTTTATCCAAGGCGCACCTCTGGGTGCCATCGACGATCGCATCACGCCACAGCCCTCAGATTTTATTGTCACGAAACAGTATCCAAGCAGTTTTTTTGGCACATCGCTTGGTTCGACACTCAAGACCTTAGGCATTGATACGACAGTGCTGATAGGCTGCTCAACGAGCGGCTGTGTGCGGGCAACAGCCGTAGATGCTATACAGCACGGCTATCGCGTGATTGTTCCCAAAGAATGTTGCGGAGATCGTCATGACGCTCCTCATGATGCCGCGCTGTTTGACATTAATGCAAAGTACGGCGATGTCTTGACTAAAGCAGAAGTTATTTCCTGGTTTGATCAGCTTTCTAACCGCTCAAATGGCTAATGCTTCACTCACCATCCGTCGTGATTGGGCACGTGTCGATCTAGCGGGAATTCCTGCGTTGATGCAAGCATCGAGCAGTCAGCTCAGCGATGTCACCGCTGGTGCTGCCACGCTTGATCTTGCCCTGCGTCGAATGGCAGGACCCGAGCGTATGGCTGGGCTCGCGCTGCCAATCATGACCACTGTAGATGACAATTTAGCGCCTTATGCTGCGCTTAGCGTGATCAAACCAGGCGATCTTGTGATCGTGACCTGCACCGGCGATGGGAAGTGCGCCTTATTAGGAGATCACATCATCGGTCTCTACAAAAACGCAGGGGCCTCGGGTGTCTTAGTGAATGGTTTTGTGCGAGACCTAGATGGCCTCAGGAAACTTAATTTGCCGGTTTTTGCCCTGGGCACCTCTGCGCGTGCACCAAGTAAACATGGCCCAGGTACGGTGGGCGTCTCAGTAACGCTCTCAACCACGACTATCCAGGCAGGTGATTTTATTGTGGTCGATGAGGATGGTGTCGCGACGATACCGAGCACAGATATCCACAATTTGGCGCCAAAGCTCGAGGCACTCTTTACGCAAGATCGTTTGATACAAGATCGTGTGGCGTCAGGCGCAACGGAGCCACCGAACTTTGAGAACCTATTAAGCCAAGCCGGCGTGCATTGGATCGCATGAAAAAGAAAACGTCTGCTTCTTCCAAGGATTTGTGGAAAATTACTTTAGCTGAAGCGTCCGCGCGTATTCAAGCGGCCAGTTTGTCGCCTGTCGAGTTACTTGAAGCCTATCTTGATCGCATCGCTGAAGTAGACAGCAAGATTCATTCTTATATTTGTGTTGCGGCCGAACCAGCACGCACCGCTGCAAAACGTGCCGAAAGTGAGCTGCGAAATGGCATTTGGAAGGGTCCGCTTCATGGGATTCCGTTTGCAGTAAAAGATAATTACGACGTAGCCGGATTGCCAGCGACGGCCGGCTCTCGGTTGCGCTTAGGGTACACACCGGAGGTTGATGCACCGCTTGTCGCTAACCTTAAAGCCGCAGGCGCGGTGTTGATTGGTAAGTTGGCGACGTGGGAGTTCGGGACAGGCAACGGAGGCGAATACTTCGATCTACCTTTTCCGCCGGCACGCAACCCTTGGGATGTAGAAAGATTTACGGGCGGCTCGTCGACTGGCGCAGGCGCAGGAGTCGCTGCAGGCACAACTCTTTTTGCGCTGGGTTCCGACACAACCGGCTCGGTGCGACTGCCGGCCGCTGCCTGTGGTGCAGTGGGGATGATCACCACGCCCGGGCGTCTCTCGACCCAGGGGATTCTTCCGAACTGCTGGTCTCTTGACACGCCCGGCCCCTTCGCCTGGACGGTTCAAGACTGCGCGATGATTCTTGATACCTTGCTGGGGCCGCCCGCGACAAACGCTTTGCCTCAACGCTCGTTATCACGTAGCGTGGGCATGCCGATTTCGGGTTTACGCATTGCTGTTGTTGACGATCCGGGTCCCGGCTTTCCGCAAGCAGACCGGTCGTTACAAGACGGGCTCCACAAAGCACTAGAGGTTCTTGAAAAGCTTGGCGCACGCCTCACGTACGTCAAGCTTCCCATTCCAGCGGCAGAATGCTTTGCGGCATCCCGAATGATCGGACCCGCAGAAAGTGCCGCGATCCATGAGGATGAACTCAAACATCACGCCGATCAGATGGGGTTTGCCTTACGAGATAAGCTCTTGGCCGGCTCGCTCGTCAGGGCAGTCGACTATCTCGCAGCACAGCGCTTGAGACGAGCAATCGCTACGAGTCTGGACACGCTGCTACGCGGCTACGACGCCTTAGTAACCTTTGGCACCTTACATTTACCGCCAAAACTAGGTGTTGAGCCCGAGATGACGGCCTTCACTGTCGAGACGATGCTGACCCCTTTTAATCTCTCGGGACACCCCGCCTTAGTGCAATGCAATGGCTTCGCAAAAGGCTTGCCTCT
>CAJBTJ010000394.1 GCA_903958565.1 uncultured beta proteobacterium | reverse complement strand
TGCAAGCTGCTTTGATGCTTGTAGGCTCAGTTCAAGAAGCGCATCTTGAACGTGTTGGTACATGAGGACAACTTCCTCGGGCGTGAAAGACTTTTTTTCTTCTAGTCGGTCGGACCATTGCTGCAACGTACGCGTGTATTGCGGTAGCGCCGTTGTACTGTGCCAAGTCGAAAAGCCTACTAGTTCAGCATCGAGTAACTCTTGCTGCTGTGAATCAAGATTGAAGTATGTGTTCAAACGATACGACAAATAGTTGGGCGCATAGTTATAGGCAATCTTGATGGAACTGCATGCAGCGAGTGAGGCTGCGCAAACTAGTAGGGCAATGAGTGATCGCGACATTGGTGGGGTGTAGCCTGTTTACCGAATATTAGAAGGGGTTATTGTGACAGTTACTTTGCATAGATCATAAAATAAAGTTCTCTTGAGTGCGAGTTTGCAATGAATGCTTACTATTCTGATCACTTTGTACTGCCGCTGCCGGAAGGGCATCGTTTTCCGATGTCGAAATATCGGTCGTTGCGTGATGCGTTGGTCGATACGCCTGGCATTCGCTTGCAAGAAGCGCCGGCGGCGAGTGATACCGAGCTCTTATTGGCGCACGATCCCCTCTATGTCACGAAAGTGATCTCTGGAACGTTGGACGCGAAGGAGCAACGTGAAATCGGCTTTCCCTGGACACCAGCGATGGTTGAGCGCTCGCGCCGCTCGGTTGGCGCCACGATCGCCGCATGTCGCTCGGCACTTGAGTCGGGTGTCGCCGTTAATTTAGCGGGTGGTACCCATCACGCGTATCGGGACAAAGGCAGTGGGTTTTGTGTGTTCAATGACGCCGCAATTGCTGCGAGAGTGATTCAGCGAGCGTCTGCCGCAGAGTGCAACGTAGCAATCATTGATCTGGATGTGCACCAAGGCAATGGCACCGCGGCCATCTTTCGCCATGATCCCAGTGTCTTTACCTTGTCCTTGCATGGCGACAAGAATTTCCCTTTCCGTAAAGAGCCAAGCGATCTCGATGTTCCACTCCCAGATGGGTGTGATGATCGCAGCTATCTTGATGCGCTGCAGCATGCGCTTGTCGATCTTAAACAACGATTTTCTGCGGACTTATTCATTTTTTTGGCAGGAGCAGATCCACATGAAGGCGATCGCTTAGGGCGTTTAAAACTGACTCAGGAAGGCCTGCGGCAGCGAGACCAGTGTGTCTTTGATTATGCGCATAAACAGAACATTCCATTAGCTGTCTGCATGGCGGGTGGTTACGGGACGCACATTGAGACGACCGTAGCGGTGCATCGTCAGACGGTGCTGTTGGCCCTGAATCACTACAACCAGATGCGCAGAAAATCAGAGGTAGAATGAAAAGGTCGGTTTTCAAATACTTTTAAAGGAATTTTGCATCATGGGCCACACACTGGAGCAATTTACGAGCCAATGCCATAAATTTTTGAAGAGCAATCCAGGCCCGGCGGGACGAGAGCAGGTCGCGAATTTGTTGAAAGAAGTATTGCTCGATAAACAGTTTCTTGAAAAGCATCTTCACGCAAATGTTGGCGAACGCGAAATCATTTACGAAGACCCAGAGCTTGGCTTCTGTGTGGTGGCACATAACTACCCCGGGGCAAAAAATTCGACTCCTCACGACCATGCGCATTCCTGGGCGATTTACGGTCAGGCGCGTGGCGAGACTGAAATGTGCGATTATGAATTGCTTGAGGCCGCGACGGCAGATAAGCCTGGCAAGGTGAAGTTCACGAAGCGCTATAAGTTGGTTCCGGGTGTTGCGCACGTGTATAACGAAGGCGATCTGCACTCACCCGAGCGTAAAGCATCGACGAGTTTGATTCGTATCGAAGGCACTAATATGGCCAAAGTAAATCGCTTCAAGTTTGAAGCAATCTAAACGTTCTCGATAACAAAAAAGGCGTTTGACCGTATCGTCAAACGCCTTTTTTTATGCCTGTTAACTTTATTTGCGCGTTAACGCTTTTGGCTGTATTTAGTTCGTGGTTGAAATTCCGGCATTTTTAATCACGATACCCCAGCGTTCATACTCCGCCTTCATGTAAGCCTGTGAATCTTCTGGCTTACCAAATACGAGTTGTGCCCCACCGGCCTCTAAGCGCTTCTGTGCTTCTGTGCCATTCAATGACTTCACCAATGCTTGATTCAGTCGCTCGACGACCTCTTTAGGAGTCTTGGCGGGCACCATTGGCATATACCAAAGTGATGAAATCATCTTAGGAAAGCCAAGCTCTGCGAACGTAGGAAGATCTGGCGCAAGGCTGTTGCGCTTGGGGCTCACCGCTGCGATGGCACGCAACTTTCCGCTCTTGATATGTGGCATGAGCGAAGGGAAGCCGTCGAACATAATGTCAACCTGGCCACTCGCGACATCGACCACGGCGGGTGCCGAGCCCTTGTAGGGCACGTGCAGCATCTTGATGCCCGCTTCAGTCATAAAGAGCTCCGCCGTCAAATGGGGTGCGCTACCGGCACCGGGCGTGGCAAAACTCATTTGTCCATTTTTCTTTTTCGCAAGATCGATGAGCTCTTGCACACTGTTGACCGGCAGATTCGCGTTGACAGCGAGGACGAGAGAAAACTCTGCCACAACCCCCAGTGGCATGAAGTCTTTAAAGAAATCATAAGACGTCTTCGTGTAGAAGTGTGGTCCGATTCCGTGCGTGGAGATCGCACCTTGAAGCATCGTATAACCATCTGCGGGTGCTTTCGCGACAAACGCGGTTGCAATCGTGCCGCTCGCCCCAGCTTTGTTTTCAATCAGGACGGACTGTCCGACTTGTTTGGAGAGCGCTTCGCCAATTGTGCGCGCGACAAAATCCGCAGCACCGCCCGGGGGAACTGTCACTACCATGGTAATAGGCTTGTCTGGATAGCCGGTCTGGCTGTGTGCCGTGAAGCTTGCGAAGGCAAGCGGAAGTGCTAGGGCAAGGGCGCGGCTAGCGAATAGTTTTAAAAGTTTGCGAGTATGCATCATAAATATCCGACTGAGTAATAAATTGAACGATAAAAAAACAGCTTACTTGACGATACTTCCAGGTACAACTCCGTCTGGCAGGCTATTAATGTGGTCATAGATTTCACCGGGTTTTGCAAGCCAGATCTGATCGCGATGCGACAGAATATGTTGCATGACTCGACGTAATTGACGTAGGCGATAGGGCTGCCCAAGAATAAAGCTATGCAACACAATGCTCATGACGAGTGGCCGTTTGGCTGACTCCTCGAGCATTTCATCAAACTGGTCGATCAGATTGTCGCAAAACAACTGAGCGGGGGTGCGTCGCGATACACACTCAATTGAGTCATTGAGGTCATGAGAATAGGGGATCGCAAGAATACGCCCATGTTTGGTACGAAACCACACCGGCTGGTCGTCTAAGGGCCAGTCCATCATGTACTTAAACCCCTGTTCTTTGAGCAGGTCAGGAGAATCGTGTGTTTGCGAAATATAGGGTGCTAACCATCCCTTGGGGGCAACACCTTCGTGTTTAAAAATAGTTTGCGCTGCTTCGCGAATACAGGCGCGTTCTTGTTCCAGTGACATGTCCACTTGTCGCTCTGAGTTCGTACGCCCGTGCCCGACGATCTCATCGCCCCGCTTACTAAACGCGGCGATCATTTCTGGGCAGTATTCGTAGAGCTCTGTGTTGACCAAGAGCGCGTAGGGGAAATCAAGATCGTTGGCCAGCTCAAGCAGACGCCAGGCACCCACTCGGTTGCCGTAGTCTCGCCAGGCAAAACTGCGAGAATTGGGTTGGGGGTGAGGAACGGCATAATCGTTGCCCATTCCTTCGCCGAAAGCAAAATGTTCGACGTTTAGGCTAAAGTGGATCGCTAGGCGTTTGCCGCCCGGCCAACTGTAGTCGGGTCGATTCGAAATCGCTGAATAGTCATACCGATCGTGAGATTTCAACATTGAGGCCATGCTCCTAAACAAGCGAAAGAGTGATGTAATTGAACAGATGGTAGCCTCACCCCCGCGGAAAATCTATGAAAATTAAATTAGCTGAAAACTTTAGGGCTGTTTTTTATGCTCCTTTTTATGCCACCAAGGCTTTAGGGCTGTTTGGGCGGGAAGGTATTGAGATCGAACTGATCGACTCCGCATCGCCGGGTAGCGGAATTGCAGACATGTTGGCTGGAAACATTGATGTCGTCTGGGGAGGGCCGCTGCGTGTGATCAAACAACGCGATCAGGAAGCCGATTCTGAAAATGCGCTGGTTGCATTTTGCGAGGTGGTTGGCAAAGACCCATTCTTTTTAGTCGGGCGCACACAAGACAAGAAGTTTCAGCTATCGGACCTAGTCGATAAGAAAGTCGGCGTTGTTACCGAAGTGCCGACGCCCTGGCTTTGTTTGCAGCAAGATCTTCGGGATGTCGGCGTAGCGATTGACTCGCTCAAAGTAAATGCCGAACGCTCTATGGCCGAAAACTTGGAAGCGCTGAAAACCGGCACGATTGAGTATGCGCAGTATTTTGAACCCTTTGTGTCGCAGACCGTGTCGAGCGGTGTGGGTCAGGTGTTGCATGCTGCGAATAGTCGTGGCCCGACTGCTTACACTACATTTATCTCTACCCGAAAAATCATTGCTCAAAAGAAAGACTTGTTCGAGGCAATGATTCGTGCCGTTGAACAAATGGGCCCTTGGATTGACGCGCACACAGGCAAGGAACTTGCTGAGCTCGTCGCGCCGTTTTACCCACATGTGGCGACAGACATACTCATTCAGTCTATGGATCGCTACAAGGCGGCGGGCTTGTGGTTTTGTAAACAAAGGATCTCTAGAGTTGGGTTTGAACGATTGAAGCTGAGTATGCGCCAAGGGGGATTTATCAGTAGCGACCCGGCCTATGAAAACTGTATCGCAGAGTTTTCTCAGGAAGTATCCTAGAATTCACACATCAAGCGCATCTCTATATGCGTATTCACACAAAGCGGAATTTAATTATGTCCCCCTGGAAAGCTGCCCATGTCGGCGACTCTTTTGATGAAATCGATACCCCGGCGCTGGTGCTGGACCTGGATGCCTTCGAGCGTAATATGCAGCGCTTGCAGGATGCGCTGGCGGGCACAGGCGTGCGTTTGCGGCCCCATGCAAAAAGTCATAAATGCCCTGATATCGCGCTACGTCAGATCAAGCATGGCGCTGTAGGGATCTGCTGTCAGAAAGTGAGCGAAGCCGCAGCGTTTGTTGCGGCTGGTGTACAGGATGTGTTGATTACCAATCAAATAGTGGGTGCTAAAAAAGTGTCTCATGCGCTTGATTTGGCCGAGCGCGCGCGAATCGGTGTGTTGGTTGATCACGCAGATCAAGTGCTTGCCTTTGCTCAAGCCAGCGCCACCCGTAAAGTGAAAATCGATGTGTATATTGAAGTCGACGTCGGCATGGGGCGTTGTGGCGTGGTGTCGATCGATCAGGCCGTCGCGCTTGCGCGTCAAATTGACCAGGCTCCTTATTTAAATTTTATGGGACTGCAGTGCTATCACGGAAGCGCACAGCACTATCGTTTGCCGCAAGAGCGTCAAAACGCAATCGCAGCAACGTGCGCGACCGCGACAGCGACTAAAGAGGCGATCGAAAAGCTCGGTATCAAGGTTGAGCGGATCACGGGTGCTGGAACAGGCTCAGTCATGCTTGAGCGAAATTCGAAGGTGTTCAATGAGGTGCAGGCGGGTTCCTATATT
>CAJBTJ010000393.1 GCA_903958565.1 uncultured beta proteobacterium | reverse complement strand
CTTTGCCGCATTAGATGCTGTATCTCCTTTACCCATAGAGGAAGCTTTGCGACGCTTAGAATTAATGAAGAAAGTAGTTTTCTGACGTACCACTTCTCAATTGCAATTAGCCCCGCATCAAAACCACGATCCTTATCGAATATTTTTAGAGCACATCTCCCATGAAATCTTACTGGATCAACAAAACTCCGACCGGCACCGAGCTTGAACTGCGCGAACAACCGGTGCCTACACCTGGCCCCGAACAGGTCCTGATACGGGTGTGTGCAACGAGCATTAATCGCGGCGACATGCTTGGTACCATTAAGCTGCATAGCGCCGCGGGCGGACGTCCCGCCGGAGTCGATGGTGCCGGCACAGTAGAGGCACTGGGTACCAATGTTCGTGGAGTTGCGATTGGCGACCGCGTCATGTTTCGCGCTAAGGGCTGTTTTTCTGAATACGTGGTTGCCGATTCGATCTTGCTCACACCGGTTCCGGCTTGTCTGAATTGGGAACAGGCTGCCGTGATCCCAATCGCCTATATCACCGCCTACGAGGCCCTATTGCAATTCGGAGGTATGGAACACGGCGACTGGGTGTTAATTGCCGGCGCATCTTCTGGCGTCGGCGTCGCCGCGATACAGATCGCAAAAATGTGCGGTGCCAAGGTCATTGGTACCTCTGGATCCGCAGACAAGCTTGCGCGCTTGAAGGCGCTCGGTCTCGACGCCGGCATCCAAACGCGTGGCGGAAACTTTGCAGAAGAGGCGCGGAAAATCACAGGCGGCACCGGTATCAAGCTCGCTGTGAATTTGGTGGGCGGCAGCGCTTTTACAGGGTGTCTTGAAGCACTCACTGACTTCGGCCGTTTGGCGGTTGTGGGCTACGTTGACGGGCAGATGTTGACGGGTCTCGATATTGAGCCGGTGCATGGCAAACGCCTGCAGATTTTTGGGCTGTCGAATGCGCCCTTATCGACAGCGATGCGTGCGGTTGCGCAACGTGGCTTCGAGCGCGAGGTCATGCCCGCCATCATCGATGGTCGGATCGTACCGGTCATCGATCGCACGTTTTCCTTTGATGAATTGCCGTCTGCCAAGCAATACGTCGAACAGAACACCTTGCTGGGCAAAGTCGCCATCCGGTTTGTCTGATTGTTTCTGAATCGGGGGCCTTGCCAACTGAATTGAAGTGCTTAAGTTCTCAACAATTTGCACAAACAGCTGCCTAGATATCGTTGCAAGTGGCACGAAGGGCTGCAGAAGTGAAAAAGCCCAACCGTGAAGTTGGGCTAAGTTAATTGCCAAGCTTACCAAACCGTCGCATCAATTCGACGGTGGCGCCATCCGCCATCAGGTCTCGCTCCAGTCGATAAGTTTCTCCAAAAAAAGCTTGACTTGCTATGCGGTCATTGAGAACAGTCCTAAGGACACCCAGCGCCGCTTCTCGGTCATAGATGCTTTCCATATAAAGTACTCTTGCGCCGGCAGAGTCAGGCCCGAAGGCGTATACAAAATATTGAAACTGAAGATTACCGTCGCGGGGCGTCTTAGGACCGGTAATGACCGCAATCGCTTTTTCGAACTCCCCAGGTTTCAATTTTTTACTAAGTTCGCGCACAGCTTGATCAAGAGCATCAATCTGAACATTTGCAGCATCTGCGGCATTGGCGAGAAGTAATGGCGCAAGGGTGCGAGCATAGCGGGTGACAGACGCGCTGTCGATATTTTCACGCTTGAGAATGTCATCGAGATGCGCGCGCGATAATGACAGGATATTCTGTTGACGAACCTTTTGTGCTTCGGTAAATGACGCCTTAGTCAGATCCGCCTCCGTCAGGTCAATTTGCCTGAGTAACGTCTTCAACCTTTCGATCCAGCGTGGATCCGTTGGATGCTCGAGCCGTCCTATCGACGCCGAGTACACACCGAGAGGAAGATGCGAAATAGCCTTAAGGGAGTGATAGAGAGGCGGCGAATACGGTAAGGAGCCTAAATCCTCACCCCTAATCAATGTAACGGTATCCGTCACCAGAAAGACGGGTTGATCACTCTGCTATACCAGGGCTCGAGCGGCTGCGTAAGATTCCCGTGCGGCCGCATTGAGATCGTTGAATAGGAGAGGTGCTGGATTCTGAGCAAATGCTGGCAGAATCAAGGCAAAAAAGATGGAAATAGTTTTAAGTGTGATTCTGTACATTTTAGCTCCAGCTCAATCGTTACCAATTTAACAGACGGTCGCTAGCCTCTGGTTGAATTGCTGTTCGTATTCTACTGGCGGCAAGCCTTCATTATCGCTTTGACGAGCCGACTCATGCTGGTCGAAGAAGTGTCTATAAAACTAGTAGTGATTCAAGGGCGCAGCGCGACTGACCGTTCAAGTGATCGCCGTGAATGGAGGCTTTCCGACCGTGCGACCCTTGGTAAGATAAGGCCTATCATTGAAAAGTTCAAAATCAGGAGTTGTACATGAATGAAGATCGTCGGTGCTGTGGCAGCGGTACATGCATCATTGATCCCGAAGGCCGTTGTTGGTGCGGCCAACAATGGGATGGCGAAAAAATGCGTCATACACCTTTGGCGCCTCTCCAAGATCAGGATACCGG
>CAJBTJ010000392.1 GCA_903958565.1 uncultured beta proteobacterium | reverse complement strand
TCAGGCGAAGTCAAATTGTTCATTCCTTCAGCAGTCGTTAAAGGTCTGGATATGTTGGCGCGTCAACATGCCACTACCTTATTCGCAGTTGTGTTAGCGATGTATTCAGCGACGTTGTCGCGCATTACTGGGCAGCGAAATTTTGTGATCGGCGCACCGGTCGCGGGAAGAAATCAAGCGGAGACTGAAAATCTTGTTGGGTTTTTGGTTAATACTGTTGTGATGCCGGTGGCAACGCCAGGAGGCTGCACAGTAGGGGAGCTCATTGTCAATGCGCGCAATAGCCTTGAAGGGGCTCTTGTCGATCAAGATTTACCATTTGATCGACTAGTCGACCATTTAGGTGGTGCACGTTCGCTATCACAAACGCCAGTCTTCCAGACGATGCTTGCATTTGAAGGACAGGAGGCCACTGCGCCCCAGTTGGCAAGTCTCGAGTGCAGTCTGGAGTCTGTTCGTCTGCCTCGTGCGAAGTTTGATTTGATGTTGATGTTGTCAAAAGATCGCACTGGAGCACTTGTCGGTGCGTTGGACTATGACGCCGACTTATTCGATTCGAGTAGCGTGAACGACTGGGCTCAGGCGCTGGTTTCTATTGCGCAGGCGATGGGTCACTCCGATAGTGATTTGATCGATACCCTTCCGATTTTTACCTCAGACAGACGCAAAACGCTGTTGTTGAAGTCTGCTGGAGTCTCAGTGGCTGATGCGAGATTGACATGGACGATCCCCAATCTATTTGCAGAGCAGGTGAAGCTGCGGCCGGATGCGGTTGCAATCGATTATGCAGGGCAGACTCTCACGTATTCTGAGTTAGATGAGCGATCGAATCAGCTTGCTCGGCTCTTGCGTGCAGAGGGTATTCATTCGGATCAGATCGTTGCGTTGTTTTTTGAACCCACAACAGATTTGATTGTTTCCATTTTGGCAGTTTTAAAGGCCGGGGCAGCGTATCTTCCGCTCGATGTGCAGTACCCCCCATCTCGACTGGCCTTCATGTTGTCAGACAGCGGCGCGAAACTCGTTTTATCGAGAGAAGTACATGAGTCTGCTCTGCGAGCAGCCGTCGCCCAAGGCGCACAAGAACGGACTCGGTTCAGTGATATCGATGGCGGTAGCACTTTGCCACGTTTTCTTTGTTTGGACTCGAGCCTAGTCTTGGATCGTCTGCGTGCCCACGATCGAGCGAGTCTTGTGGGGGAGGACGGGAATTTCTCTGTCCACCCTTCGAATCTCGCTTATTTAATTTACACCTCAGGCAGTACAGGCAAGCCTAAAGCGGTAGGCGTGGCGCATTCTAATGTAGCGAACTTCGTCGTCGCTTTTGAGACGGTTTCAGGATGTGAGCACCCCTTGCGTGGAGCGCTCATCGCTTCACCGGCATTTGATGTTGCAGTGTGGGATATCTTTAATAGACTTCTAACTGGAAGTGCCTTGGTGCTAGGGCTTCCAAGTTTGACGGACCTCGATGCGCTTGTTCGAGAGCTTATCTCGCAGCGCGTGGATTCTATCTATTTGCCTGCAGGGGTAGTACCTGTTGTTTCAGACTTATTGAGAGACGCGAAACTGCAGTTGCCGCTGAAGCAAATGTTGACAGGTGTCGAGCCTATTAGGCAGGACCAGTTGTCGCAATTCATTCGACAGTGTAAGCAGCCTGTCGTGGTAAATGGATATGGCCCGACCGAAGCGACGGTGTGCGCAACCTGGATGCGTGTGACAGCAGAGCGGGAGGATGGTGCGAGGGTTTCTATTGGGACTGCTGTCGCGAATGCGCAAGCATATATTCTGGATTCTTGTTTAGAGCCGGTGTTGCCCGGCACGATTGGCGAGCTGTACATCGCGGGCGATGGGCTGGCTCGTGGCTATGTAAACCGTCCCAGCTTAAGCGCAGAACGATTCATCGCCTGCCCGTTTGGTAAGCCTGGTCGAAGAATGTATCGCACTGGCGATCTCGCACGACGGTCGAGGGATAACTTAATTGATTTTATCGGGCGCGCTGATACCCAGATCAAGATACGTGGCTATCGCGTAGAAGTCGGAGAAATTGAAGCAGCCCTGCTTGATACATTTTCTAGAGTGCTTGCGCAAGCCGTTGTGTCGGTTAAGATCATTTCCGGAGAGCCGCATTTAGTTGCGTACCTCGTTCCTCTTTCGAACTGTACTGCTCCCGATTTCTCGGAAGTTCGCGCAGCGCTCGCACAGACTGTGCCTGAGTACATGCTTCCTAGCGTTTGTATGGCGTTGGACGCATTGCCACTGACGAATAATGGGAAATTAGATCGACCGGCTTTGCCCGAGCCAGATGTTCAAGCGAGTCTTACCCATTATCGGGCACCGAAGACCTCAACAGAGATTTTTCTTTGCGATTTATTTGCGGAACTTACCGGCACCGAGCAGGTTGGACTTGACGATAGTTTTTTCGCAATAGGGGGGCACTCGCTTTTGGCGATGCGTTTGATTGCGCGGTTACGTCGAGATCTGGATCGCAACGTTTCGCTTCGTACACTCTTTGCATATTCAACAGCCGGAACGCTTGCGCCGCAAATTGATTTGCTTGGGCTTGACGAGGGGCCTGTGCTGGCTCCTGGTGCGGGTCACAAGGAAGGCGGTGAAGTTGTATTATCTTTCGGACAACGTCGACTCTGGGCCTTGGATCAAATCGAGGGTATGTCTGCGACTTACAACATGCCCATCGCGATTCGTATGCGTGGGCAGGTTGATCGGCCGGCGCTAGAGAAAGCTCTTGTGGCGGTCATCACTCGCCATGAACCTTTGCGTACACGTATGATTGCGGGCTCCGATGGAATGCCCATTGGCTCATTGATTGAAGTGCCATTCACGCAAAATATCTTGATCTACTCTAAGCTGGATTTTGAGGCAGGTGCTTCAGAGGAAGAGCGGGCCCTTATCACCCGACAGGCTCTTCTTGAGCAAACGTCAATACCCTTCGATTTGAGTTGTGAATTATCGCTAAGAGCACACTTAACGGAGATCTCTGCGTCAGAGATTATCCTAACTATTACGCTTCACCATCAAGCCGGAGACGGCGCATCCGCGATCGTGCTAATACGAGAGTTGTGCGATTCGTACATAGCGTTTTCGAACGGTAAGAGTCCTGTCTGGGATCCTTTGCCGATTCAATACAGTGATTGGGCAGCGTGGCAGCTGGCTAGTTTGTCCCATGATATTGATTCAAAAATAGCAAGAGCCAAGTTGCGTCTTTCCCATGCTCCTGAAAGTTTGACGTTGCCGGTGGATCATCCGCGCGATCCAAATAGAGCTCGGCGCGCCGGACATGCTCCCATCTCAATATCCGAGCCCTTGATGCGAGCGCTTGAGTTCGTCGCTCGTCAAGAAGGAACAACGTTGTTTGTTGTCATGCTTGCTGCGTATGCAACCTTTTTGGGGCGACTTGCTGGACAACAGGAAGTTGTCGTGGGTTCTCCGGTTGCGGGTAGAAGCCGTGTTGAAACTGAGAACCTTGTTGGCTTTTTAGTGAATACGCTGGCGTTGCCGGTGTCACTCGCCGGAAATTGCACCACAAAAGAATTGATAGGGCGCACGCGTTTAAGTGTAGAAGAGGCGCTAATCGACCAAGACCTCCCTTTCGACCGGTTGGTGGAGAGTCTTGGTGTGGCAAGATCGCTTTCGCATACACCAGTATTTCAAGCGATGTTTGCGCTACAGCCAAAAACGTCGGTCGAATTGAACATCCCAGGCATTGAGTCTAATTTCGAAGCAGTTGCACCGCCTAATGCAAAATTTGATATCACTTTATTTTTAGCGCCGGCTGAGGATGGACCCTGTTTGGGTGGCTTCGAATATGACGCGAATTTATTCGATGCAGGTGTCGTGAGAAGTTGGACGCAATCATTTAGTGCATTGCTGTCGAGTTTCTGTGATTCGCCAGATCAGTACATATATGAGCTACCCCTACTGAATTCAAAGGGTATTTCAAGTCAAGTTGCGCTTTCTCGAGGCCCTGAGGTGTCGTCGGTTGAGCAGCCGATGTCGCTGCCCGAGCTGTTTGAACGTACTGCTCAAGCCCATCCCGATGCCGTTGCGATCGCTTATGAGTCAACGCGTCTGACCTACGCAGAATTGGATTCTCGCTCTAATCAGCTAGCACATCACTTGTTTGAGTTGGGCGTTGGGCCAGATCAAATCGTAGCGATCTTGCTGGATCGTACGCCCGAGATGGTGATTGCGATTCTCGCTGTATTAAAAGTTGGCGCGGCGTATCTGCCGCTTGATCCTGATTATCCCGCAGTGCGCTTAGAGTTTATGCTGAGCGATAGCGGCGCAAATATACTCGTGACAACCAGGCAAAGTTATCTGGCACTGGTGCAAGGTATTGATGAGGCGCGCACCGAAGGCCTTGAGCCGGTAGGGGGTGATGCCATCCCTGAGTTTGTTTTGTATCTCGATGACGCTCAGCATCAAAAAATGATTGAACAGTTGCCCACAACAATGCCGTCATGCTTGTCGAGTAAGCATTTTATTTTTCCCGAACATCTCGCTTACTTGATTTACACCTCTGGATCGACCG
>CAJBTJ010000391.1 GCA_903958565.1 uncultured beta proteobacterium | reverse complement strand
GGTCGTACCTTGTTTCAGATCAAGCCTTACATCATCTTTTTCCCTGCGGTATTTCTCTCGCTCACTGTTTTGGCGGTCAACCTAATGGGTGATGGCTTCCGTGATGTGTTGGATCCCCGCAAGTCGAAAACAAGTTGATTGGAGATATCTCTTGGCCTTACTAGAAGTTGAAAATCTTCAGACACACTTTCGCACCCCCGCTGGTGTGAATAGAGCGGTTGATGGCGTGAGCTTTGTTGTCAACGAAGGTGAGACGCTCGCAATCGTTGGTGAGTCCGGTTGCGGCAAGTCTGTGACAGCGATGTCGATCCTGCGTTTGATCCCTGAGCCTCCCGGGAAAATTGCTGGCTCCATTCGTTTTTTGGGTAAAGATCTGCTCAAAATGTCGGAAAAAGAAATGCGCGCTATTCGTGGTGATGCGATTTCAATGATTTTCCAAGAACCGATGACGAGCTTGAATCCGGTATTGCCGATCAAGCGTCAGTTGTGTGAAACCTTGCGCTTGCATCAGGACATCACGCAAGAGCAAGCCATGGCGCGCGCATCCGAACTCATGGATTTGGTTGGTATCGCCGAAGGGCAGCGTCGGTTGAATGAATATCCGCACCAACTCTCTGGTGGCATGCGTCAGCGTGTCATGATTGCAATGGCTTTGGCGTGCAACCCCAAGTTGTTGATTGCCGATGAGCCCACTACAGCCTTAGACGTTACGATTCAGGCTCAGATTCTGGATTTGATGTCGGATTTGAAAAATAAAATCGGTGCTGCGATTGTATTGATCACGCACGATCTTGGCGTGGTGGCTGAGGTCGCTGAGCGGGTGATGGTGATGTATGCGGGACGCAAAGTTGAAGAGGCGCCTGTCGGTGAGCTTTTTGCTAAGCCTCTACACCCCTATACTCAGGGCTTGCTCGGGGCAGTACCCAAGCTTGGCGCGTCGCTCGATGGTCAATCGACGCGCTTGAAAGAAATCCCTGGTCTGGTGCCTAGTTTGAAGCAAAAGATCAAGGGCTGTGTTTTTGCGTCACGGTGCCCACTGGCGAAAGAACCTTGTCACGAAATCGCACCCGCGATGCAAATGCGCGACAACGGCCATCAGGTCGCCTGTCACTTCGCAGGTGAAATTGCCTTCGCCAATGACTAATACGAATCAGGTTACTAGCATGTCCATGTCCTCCACTGCGCCGTTGTTAGAAGTTCGCAAGCTTCAAAAGTTTTTCCCCATTAAGACTGGGCTGTTTGGCAAAGTCACGGGCAACGTTCATGCTGTGGATGGGGTGTCATTTTCCATTCGTAAGGGCGAGACGCTCGCTCTGGTGGGTGAGTCTGGCTGCGGAAAATCAACGGTCGGTCGTTCTATTCTGCGCTTGTTTGATTTGACCTCGGGCGAAGTGCTGCTTGACGGCGTTCGGATTGACTCTTTAAGCGCCAGCGCGTTGCGTCCGTTGCGAAAGCGCATTCAGGTTATTTTCCAAGATCCGTTTTCAAGTCTGAATCCGCGTATGCGTGTGCATGACATCATTGCGGAGCCAATTCGTAATTTTGGTTTGTGTCAGTCCGAACAAGAAATCGAAGAGCGCGTTGCCAAGCTCTTGGAAAAAGTTCGTTTATCAAAAGATGCGGGCGCACGTTGGCCTCACGAGTTTTCGGGTGGTCAGCGCCAGCGAATTTGTATCGCGCGCGCTTTGGCCGCCGAGCCGGATTTAATTATTTGCGATGAGGCGGTGTCTGCACTGGATGTCTCTGTGAAGGCGCAAATTGTTAACTTGTTGCAGGATCTTCAAAAAGAGCTCGGCTTGGCCTTGCTATTTATCAGTCACGACCTCGCGATTGTGGAGCACATGACCCACCGCGTGGCTGTGATGTATCTCGGCAAAATTGTTGAGCTCGCGGAGCGTAAAGAGTTGTTCTCTGACCCGCAGCATCCCTACACGGTCGCTTTGCTTTCTGCGGTGCCTGTGCCAGATCCGCAAAAGAAGACAAACCGGATTGTGTTGCAAGGTGATGTGCCCAGCCCGGTTAAGCGGCCGAGCGGGTGCCATTTCCATACGCGTTGCCCGGACGCGATCGCGCGATGCAAGACCGAGGAGCCAAAGCAAACGATGCTTGGCTCTGGCCGCATGGTGGCTTGCCATTTGCGCGAGGGTTGAGCGCGTTTATCTTGTGATGAGGTAGCCTAACAGCCCGGCGCCCAGAATGGTTTCGATGCTGCCGCGCTTGTAAATAAAGATCGCGATGGCAGCTGCGATTGCGATTGCGACGGCCTTCAAGTCTACGCCT
>CAJBTJ010000390.1 GCA_903958565.1 uncultured beta proteobacterium | reverse complement strand
CGCGCAGGCAAAGGGTTGGGCGTAAAACTTTTCCATCATATCGATGCCCTGCAGGACTATGTGTACAGCGTGCAGTTTGAGCCCTCTGTCGACGGGATCACGCTGATCCAGCAATACATTAGGGCACCGCAGCCTTACATTACGCGTGTCGAATTCGTAGGCGGCAAGTTCCTTTATGCCGTGCGCGTTGATACTTCGTTAGGGTTTGAGCTCTGTCCAGCGGATGTCTGCCAGATCGGTGATGCTTTTTGTCCTGCGGGCGAAACTGCATCCGAAGCGCCTGCGCCGCGCTTTCAGATCATCGAGGGTTTTGCTCACCCCATCATCCAGCGCTATCAGCGCTTCATCGCCGAAAACGGGATAGAGATTGCCGGAATTGAGTTTATTGTTGATGAGGCAGATGAGATCTACACCTACGATGTCAATACTAATACCAACTACAACAGCGACGCTGAAGCGGCAGCTAGACTTTACGGTATGCGTGCGATTGCCCGATATCTTGGGACGCAGTTGCATGATCTGAATACCCGCCAAGCAAGTGTTCATGCGTCTGCAGCCATTGCCTGACCGCTGGTTGTCTTTTTCAATCTTTACTGTCTAGGTAATCTGCGACACAGATTGCCTAAATGTCAGGCTAAGAAGAGTCTAGAAAACTAGTAGCGATTCAGTTCTCAAGAAGTGGCAGTAGCTAATCATTCAGTGTATCGAACCAAGCAATAGTTTGCTTCGCAGCGACGATAGCTTCTATTGCAGTCGGGTAGGTTTTGGGTGAACTATCCAGTACCAGAAACCAGCCACTTATATCTTCAGGTTCGCGACGCCATTCTTGAAAACGAAACTTGTCATTCAGATCTTGAATGATATCGATACATCGATTTAGTTCTTGATTGTCGATGCTGTGCGCGACTAGATAGTTTTTTGGCATTTCCCTAATGCTAGGCTTCTGAGTTGAACTTATCAAGAGTTTGATACGGGCTTAGCGATCTTGTTCTGCCCGATGCCATAACTTAAAAATGGACAGGCCGCTTAATAGTGAAGTAGTGAGTGGTTGTGCTGTCGCCATTCTAATGAATGAACCCCTTCGTGAATATTTTCCGATTTGATGTGCGGTGTTGCGTTGTTATTTAAACCGCTGTGGCGCATAAGGACTTGGATCCACGCAAGGCGGTTCGCCGTTTAGCATCTCGGCGAGCAAACGACCCGCCACGGGTCCTAAAGTGAAGCCTTGGTGCGCGTGGCCAAAGTTGAACCACAGCCCAGGATGGCGAGGCGCGGGACCCATGACTGGCAGCATGTCGGCAGTGCAAGGACGTGCGCCTAGCCACGGCGGCTCAGCCAAGGGCTGGCCGAGGTCGATCAATTCGCGCGCCATCGCCTCTGCCTTTGTCAATTGTACCGGGGTGGGGGACGCGTCGATGCACGCAAGCTCTGCGCCGGTGGTCAGACGCAGGCCACGTTGCATGGGGGCCAAAGCGTAGCCGCGTTCGGCATCGAGCAACGGCAGCCGCACCCGTGCCGGCGCTGTGTAATGCTGGTGATAGCCGCGTTTGATAAATAGCGGAAAGCGGTACTTCAAGGTCCGAATCAAACCATCCGTCCAGGGGCCCAGTGCCAGCACCGCTTGCTGGGCTTGCACCGGACCATCGGTCGTGTGCACTAACCAGCCTTTACCTTGTGCTTGTAAGGTCGAGGCGTCACCTGTCATCACGCGACCATTTCGCGCCATAAAGAGCTGTGCATAACGCGTCACCAAAGCGCCAGGATCGTTCACAGACCATGAGTCAAGCCAATGCACAGCACCGGCCATTCGTTTGCGCAGAGCCGGCTCGGCCTGGGCCAACTGATCGGTGTTTTCATTTTGGGAGCGCACACCAAAACGCGTATGTAAGTCCTCGGCTCGCTGCACCGCCTTGTCAAAGGCTTGTGCCGTACGAAATACAAAACGAAAACCTTCTCGTGCCACCAAGTCCTGCGCACTCGCAGCGAGTATGAGCGGCTCGTGCTCGACGGTGGATAGGGCAATGAGGCGGCTGTAGGCCTGCGTGGCTAGTTCGTGACGACTGGGATGTGAATGCTGAAGATAGCGTAGCAGTGACCCGGCCATTTGCCATAGGCCCCGAGCGTGCCAATTCACTTGAGCACCATTTCCCCACGCCACGTCCCACAAAAACCCAAGCTCGCGGGGAAAGGCATAGGGTTCGACGGCTTCGCGTTGGATGAGGCCGGCGTTACCCATGGAGGTTTCTTGACCCGGTGACTGCCGATCTACCAACGTGACATCGAAACCGCGCTGCTGTAGGTGCAAGGCGGTGCAGGTTCCAACCATGCCTGCACCTAAAACAAGGATGGATGTATTCATGACGCCCTCAATGTAAAACCCTCAGTTTCTAGGCCACACAGCACAGTACTGGCAACTTCCACTGCTAAAGAGCGTGTTGGGCTCAGGCGATTTTATCTTGCATTTTGGATCTCGTAGAAGATCTGATGTGGAAAGCGTTTCAACGCCCAAAATTTCGTCCTTTTGAAAGGACGTCGTCAACCTGTAAACTATGTCTTCGGTATAAATATCCAGTTACAAGCCCACCACAGCAAACCCCCCATCGCGAACGCAGGGGTTTCTATAAATTCAGTGGTGGCCCGGGGCGGAGTGGACCAGAGCCTGAGGGTGTTTAATCCTTCATCCATTCTAAGCGGATCCCAATTTATGGTTTAGATGGGAGATTGACTGCAAGAAAATTAATGCGACGCGAGTGAGGGCTCATCATGAAAATTTTTAAATGCACTTTAGTTGGCCTGGTTCTAACCT
>CAJBTJ010000389.1 GCA_903958565.1 uncultured beta proteobacterium | reverse complement strand
TACTTTCGGATCCAATCCGTTGGCCACACCGAGAGCAAGCGCCTCTGCGGTGCCAGCCATTGCGATACCCAGCAGCATATTATTTGCGATCTTTGCAACCTGCCCCGCACCGGCTGCGCCCGCATGAAAAATATTCTTACCCATTTTTTCTAGCAAAGGCCGGGCACGTTCGAGATCTGTAGGCTCCCCACCAACGATAAACGTCAAGGTGCCTGCGATAGCCCCCCCGGTTCCACCTGAAACGGGAGCATCGATCATCGCAAGGCCACGATCGGCCGCTGCACGAGCAACCTTGCGCGCAGAATCGGCTGCAATCGTGCTGCAGTCAATCACTAACGCCTTGGACGCAATCTCGGTGAGCAGGCCCTCTGGCCCCAAATAGATTCCCTCCACGTGTTTACTCGCTGGCAACATCGTGATCACGACGTCAGCCCCGTTGACCGCATCACTCGCAGAAGCAGCTGCCGTCGCACCGTTCTTGACAAGCTGATTAACCGCGTCTTTAACCAGATCAAATACGGTCAGGCTAAAGCCAGCCTTGATGAGGTTTTGCGCCATCGGGGCGCCCATGTTTCCTAAACCAATGAATGCAACACGCGTCATGCTTGATCTCCTAGTTTGTATAGCGGATGCTTGACGGCAGCTACCGGCAAAGCGAAAAATTTTTCAACCCAGTTCGCGCTCGCTTCTTGCAGCGTTGAAGGGTTCCACTTAGGGTTCTTATCTTTATCAATCAGTAAGGCGCGAATGCCTTCTGCAAAATCGCCGTGCGATGCAGCCATTAAGCCTGCAATCCATTCAGTGCGATAGACATCAGCAAGTGACAGTCGCTTACACCGTTCGAGGAGCGTAAAAGTGAGTCTCGCCGAGCCTGGGGAGCCCGCCGCAAAGGTCTTGGCCGCCCGTTGTAACCAAACATCCTCTTGCGCCGCCAGCGCCATGATGTTGCTGGCCACTTCATTTAGATCCGTTGAGACGCAGCAGCGTTGAATCAGAGCCTGGTGTGTCTGCAAGGGCCCCATTGCTGGCGCAGGCGAGGTCGCGACTGCGCCAAGCAGTCGGTGTAGCTGCGCGTGATTCGCGGCTAGCGCTGTATTGCGCTGATCATGGTAGTTTGCTTGATGCGCCGCAGCGCAAGCCGACCAGGTTGTCGCCGTAATCGCAGCGAGCACATCATCCCACTTTTGACGCGGCAGATGATAGTCAGCCAAACCAGCAAATAGTGCATCGGCTGCACCCACCTGCGCTCCGGTGAGCCCCATAAACAGACCTGTCTTACCGGGTAAGCGATTTAACAACCAAGTGCCTCCCACATCGGGGAATAGACCAATCGATATCTCCGGCATGGCCAACCGAGAAGTCTCAGTCACGACGCGATGGCTGGCTCCCATCATCAAACCCATGCCACCACCCATGACGATCCCGTCGCCCCAAACCAGCACAGGTTTAGGAAACGTGTGAATTCGATAATCAAGTGCATACTCTTCGGCGAAAAATGTACCCGCGTACGTATTAGCAATAGGTGCTTGCCCGGCGCACTCGATCATGCTGTGGTGCAATGCATGCAGATCACCCCCTGCACAAAAAGCTTTATCTCCCGCGCCTTTTAAGACAACAAACGCAACCTGTGGGTCCGCGGCCCAACGCTCTAACTGCACGGCTAACAACCGCGTCATGTCGAGTGTCAAACCATTTAACGTTTTGGGCGCATTGAGTGTGCCGACACCGACACACATTCCTTGCGCGCAAGGAATGGTTGAAAATAGGACAGGGCTCTCAACTAGCTGGTTCATTCCAGATCCAATCCTTTTTCTAAAAGCTGTTGCGCAATAATGACACGCATAATTTCGTTTGTACCCTCAAGAATTTGATGCACGCGTGTGTCGCGTACAAAGCGCTCCAATGGGTAATCTTTAAGATAGCCGTACCCACCGAGCAACTGTTGCGCATCCAAACAAACGGCAAATCCGGCGTCGGTTGCAAACCGTTTGGCCATCGCGCTGTAGACCGTTGCATCAGGCGAGTCACTGTCGAGCTTGCAGGCGGCTAAGCGAACCATCTGTCGCGCGGCGACAACTTGTGTCGCCATGTCTGCGTATTTAAACTGCAACGCCTGAAACTGGGTCAAGTCTTTATTGAATTGTTTTCTGCCACGCATGTAATCACGCGCAACATTCATGGCACCTTGCGCTGCCCCCACAGAACAGGTGGCAATGTTAATACGGCCACCCACGAGCCCCTTCATCGCAAGCTTGAAGCCCTCACCTTCCTGCGCAAGCAAGCAATGCGCGGGCACTTTGACATGATCAAAGGTAATCGCCCGGGTAGATTGGCTGTTCCACCCCATCTTGAGCTCCTTTCGTCCAAAACTGATTCCAGGCGAGTCTGCAGCGACCGCAAAAGCAGAAATCCCTCCAGCGCCGACGCTACCCGTGCGCGCCATCACCACCAACAGCTGCGTCTCGCCCGCACCCGAAATAAAGGCCTTCGCGCCATTCAGCACGTAGTGCTGGCCTTGCAACTGAGCAGTCGTTTTGAGCGAGGCCGCATCTGAACCTGCGTCAGGTTCAGTTAGGCAATAGGAGACAAGCTTTTGACCGCTTGCCAAATCTGCGCCCCATTGCTCGAGCAGAGTTTGCGACCCCCACGTACCGACCATCCAGGTAGCCATATTGTGTATGGTTAGAAACGCGGTCGTAGAGGGATCGACTGCTGCCAACTCCTCGAACACAATCGAGGCATCCAAGCGAGATAAGCCTAATCCGCCCATGTCGACCGGGGCGTAGAGCCCACAGAACCCCAACGCACCGGCCCGTCTGAACGCATCCACAGGGAAAATGCACTCTTGATCCCAGCGTGCCGCGTTTGGTGCGAACTCACCCTGTGCAAACTCGCGCGCGACTTGCGCGAAAGCCCGTTGCTCTTGATTCAGTTCAACATCCATCTGACCTCCTGTATGTTCTGGTCAGCCTTGTAACAAACAAACTGCCAGCACATCGTAGACTCATACCGTCCGATCGGTAATCGGTACTCTATTCTTTGTTTGCCGCACCTTCTGCCTGTGCGCTGCACGTCTACGTCGAGCAACTTTAGGCTCAACCATCAGTGCGCGATACAACTCCACTCGATCCCCATCACTAAGCGTTGCTCCGAGCTCGAACTTCTTACCAAAAACGCCAACCGCGACAGCTTCATCGATGAGCATACCAAAGCCCGCATGCGTACGCGCTTGTGCCAACGCATCGCGCAGGGTTGCGCCGATCGAGAGCGTCAGAGTAATTTCGGACAGAGACTGCGCCTTTGCCTCACACACGCGCACTTGAATGCGCTCAGAGGGCTGTGTAGCCGTCATCAGGGCTTGTCTCCGTAGCATTGCGCAGCTCTTTGGGTGAACGAGTCAATGAAACTCGTGGCGATACGGCTAAAGACTGGTCCAACAACAACCTCTAGCGCTCGGCTCGAAAACTCATAACGCAAGGTAAACAGAACCTTACAGGCGTCTTCTGCGAGCGGCACAAATACCCAATCACCCTCCAGCACTGAAAACGGACCTTTTACGAGAGACAACGCGATACGCTCGGGATAGTGATGGGTATTTCTCGTAGTAAAGGTATGCTTAAGCCCCGCAATCGCAATCGTAATCGATGCTTGCATCCCATCAGAATCTTGCTGATCAATTGAGGCCCCACCGCACCAAGGCATGAATTCTGGGTACTTTTCGACATCTGCTACTAAGTTAAACATCTGAGACCCACTATGGTGGACCAGAACGGAGCGCTCGACGGTGTGCATGCTGGGTCGTGATTAGCTAGAATGCAATCATTTTAACGGCAGACGCGCGTGAATGGCGTGCTGCTTAGCCACTTGACACAGGTTGGAGGCGATCAGCGTTATGCGCAGCAACCTACGTTTCAGCGTCTTTCTCACAGCGGCCGTGCTGGCGGCAGGATTCTTGGCAAGCTGTTCAGTGAAAGACTGGCCGACATTCCTTGGCTTCATGGATCACGAACATACCGCTTCAGCAAACGCGACTGCTGCAGCACCGATTTGGCCGAGCGTGACGCAACACTACCAAATGCCGGCAATCAAGACTCCTATCGTCGCTCAGCAGGCAAGACTCTATGCCTCAGGTGTG
>CAJBTJ010000388.1 GCA_903958565.1 uncultured beta proteobacterium | reverse complement strand
TTTCGATATGTTGGGATAAGTCGGTACAAAGAAAATCGACCAGAATGTGCTTGCCCTGTTTGGTGAGTTGCAGGGCTGAGTCTAAGGTGGGTGCTGAGGTATCGGCCCAATTGCTCAACGCACTACGAGCAGTCTCAATGAGCTTTGGATCGTAGTCGATCAGAGTCCAATGCTGATCACCGTCCAGATGCGGTGCTAGTCCGCGCAAATTGGATCCAGTGCCAGAACCTAGGTCAATCACGCGAAGCGGTTGCGTGTTCGCTGCACGCGAGTCTTTCAATACCTGATTAAGTTGTTCACGTAAGGCTTGATTGCGTGATCGATGATCTGCGGGTTCACGTAGGGCTAACCATTGCGAGGAAAATTCGCTCATACAGGACTCTTTAATTTGTTTTCGTTGAACTGTGCGTTAACGATTTCAGTAAAACGGCCATGCTGCGCGTAAAGCGTATCAAACGAACCCGTTTCAATGACACGGCCACCTTCCATCACCAGAATCATGTCAGCATGGCGGATGGTGCTGAGGCGATGCGCAATGACAAGCGTCGTACGGTTTCGGGTAACTTCTTCAAGCGCTTCCATCAGCTTGAATTCTGTTGTTCCGTCCAAGGCGCTTGTTGCCTCATCCAATATAAGGATGGGAGGGTCTTTGAGTATGACGCGTGCAATCGATAAGCGTTGGCGTTCACCGCCCGACAGTGCGCGTCCGCGTTCGCCTATATTGGCTTCGAGGCCCTGAGGCTGACGTTCAATGAAATCAAGCGCTTGCGCCCGCGCGCAGGCCTCAAGCAACTGCGCGTCGGTCGCTTGTGGGCTTCCGATCCGAAGGTTCTCTGCGATCGAGCGGTTAAAGAGTAATGGCTCTTGAAACACAACGCCGATGTTTCGACGCAGCGCAGCGAGTTGGTAGTGGCGAATGTCCTGACCATCCACGGTAATCACACCTGTTTGTGGATCGAAGGCGCGATACAACAGACTTAATGCTGTTGTTTTTCCTGCACCAGAAGCACCTACCAAGGCGATCGTCTGGCCAGGCTGAATGATCACGCTAAGCTTGTCGATGGCGGTACGCTTGCCGTCGTATGAAAACGAGACGTTTTCAAAAGAGATCTTGCCAATCAGGCGACCGGGATCAATAGCGTCTGCCGAATCTCGTATGAGCGGATTTGTGTCCAGCACTTCAAAAAAATCGCGTAGCTTTGGTGCATCCATCGCGAGCTTATTGATAAAGGATACGACTTGCTCAAGCTTGCCAATGATCAAGCCAGCAAAGGCAATAAAAGTGACGATTTCACCCACAGTAATGAGATTCATGGTGAATAGCCAGGCGCCAAGCACCACGATGCATAGAATCGTCAGTGTGGTTGCGGAGCGAGTGAGCATCGTCATGACTGCCCACCATGACAGGACGGGCAGTTGGGCGCTCAGCACTCGCTGGCTGATTCCCTTGAGGCTGTCGACTTCATGCTGCACGCGGGCAAAGCTTTGTACCAATGCCACATTACCCAAGGTGTCTGATGCGCGTTCGGCTAAATCGGAATGATGCGATTCAACCTGCTGTTGTAGCGCTTGCGTACGAGTCAGGATGAAATGCGTGAGGAGGGCGAAGATCACACAAAGTACGATTAACACCCAGGCAAGATGCCAATTGACGTAGAGCGCGACCGGTATCAACACCACCAGTGAGACCAGTGCGGCTAGGTTATCTCGAAAAAAACTGAGCCATAACCACCATAACGTATCTGTACCCTGGAGCATGACTTTCATCGCACGACCTGTATGTGTGCGCGAATGCTGGGAAAGAGGAAGATGCAAAACATGCTCAAAGTAGTCAGCGAGCACCGCGTGCCTGCGGCGGTGTGCGAGCCTGTCTGATAGCAGAGCGATTAAGGCGCCGGCGGTAATCGTGAAAAAACCAAATCCAGCCCACGCCAACAAAAGTGGCACCACGCGATCCCAAAGTTGTGTGGTGGACTCAGCTGCGCTTTTAGACAACGTGTCGATCACCCGTCCAAACAAAATAGGTTCAGCAAACAATGCGATCGCAAGGCATACATTAGTGAAGGCTAGTCCCCAGCCGGTACGCTGGTCCGGCCCTAGCTGGCGCAACACGCGTCGGTATAGGGCCGCTAGTGTCATGTCAGCGCCCGTAGGTGAAGGGACTTCAGTGCTTCGGGTGGTGAGATCTCTTCGGGTAGGCTCAGCAGTTTGTGCTGGATGAGTGCGGCACCGAAACCCGGCAACGAAGTCAACACTGCAATGGGAATAGACAAGGCCAAGCCACCTAAGGCGAAAAAGGAGTAGGGCAAAAGATCGGGGTGCGACAGCCCAAGCCCAATGATGCCAGCAAGTCCAAGCACGGTGTGCGGCCAAAATTGCTTCATCGCAGTACTTAGGGGGATCGAATGATCGTCACGCGCCTGAGCACTCCAGCCCGCTTTTTTGCCAAACAAGAGCCCTGTCATAAACATCGCATGATTCAGCCAGGTGATCGGGGTCATTAATACTGAGAAAATCATTTCTAAAGTAAATCCGGTCGCAAAGCGCAAGCCGCCTCCGAAACGTTTGCGTTCTTCGGGGCGCGAGATCACATCGGCAGCTCCTGCGATTTTAGGCAAGTACCACATGGTGAGTGTGGCGATCATGAGCGCTACGCCGAATGAGCCATCCATGAGTTGGCTTGCATCAGCGCAGAGGGATGCGCTTGCAATACCGAGAGTCAGTAATACGACCCAGGCCGGTGAACCTAAAAACATAAAAATCGCAACGCATAGCTGGTAGCGGCTCATAAAGAGCAGACCCGGCAGTCTCAGTAAGTGAACATATTGCAAGTTCCCTTCGCACCAGCGCAGGTCACGGCGAATGTATTCAATGAGCGTTGGCGGATTTTCTTCCCAGCTTTCATCTTCTTGCGGGATCACGCGCACATCGAAACCCGCTTTGCGCATGAGCACCGCTTCGATCTGATCATGGCTCAAGATATGACGGGTTGTTCCGTTGGGACCGGGCAGCGAGGGAAGCTCGCAGTGCGCAATAAAAGGCGCTAAACGCAAGGCGGCATTGTGTCCCCAGTAGGGGCCGCAATCGGATTGCCACCAGGCTGATCCCATCGTGTAAGGGCGCATGCCTAGCCGCATGCCGTATTGAAAGAGTCGCGTAAAACCGCTTGTTGAGGGAAGCCCCACAACTAAGCCCTGCAAAATACCAAGCTTGGGTGTGGCCTGCATGATGCGAATCATGCGCATGATCGCTTTACCTGTCATGAAGCTATCTGCATCAAGCGTGATGGCGATGTCGTGTTGGTGTCCCCACCGCTCGCAAAAGTCGGCAATGTTGCCAGCCTTATAGCCTTTGTTGTGAGTGCGTCGACGGTAGGTGATGGCGATATGGTGTTGCCACCGTGCTTGCATTGCGTCGAAACACGCCTGTTCCTCTGCGCCAATCTGCTGGTCATCCGTATCGCTTAAGACATACAGATGGATATACGGGGCAATAGGCTCCCCTCGTAAGCCAGCGAGCATGACTTCGATGTTGCGCTCGAGTCGGTCTGGCGTTTCGTTTCGAATGCATAACAGCAAGGCTGTTGATATCGATATGGGCTCAGAATTGTTGACGCTCAGTGCATCGGGGATCACTAAGGCCAGGGGTTCGCGTACGAAGCGGCAAATAATAAAGCCGATGCTGGCGTTCCAAAAACCAATCACCATCCAGGGCAGTGTCACGGCAAACAGGATCAGGATCGCGATGTGTGCCGTCAGCGGAACCGCCGGACCGAGCGCACGATGCATGAGCCAGATTAAAAGGATAAAGGTGGTTGTCGCCAAGACTGCAAACAGAACTCGGCGCAAATTGATTGTTAAGGGAGAGGGGGTATTCACAAAATTTCCAAACGAACGTCTAACGCTCACTTATACTGTCGACGCGTGTCCGCGAAGTATAGGGCACAGACTCGCTGCTCATCGATAAAACCCCAGGAACGTCTCGTGGCCACCCCGCAAAATGCTCTCTCCGCCGTGCAAGACGCAACGGCCCTTTGGTACGTGGCCCCCGAGGCCGTAGCCCTGCGCACGGAGCCTTTGCTGCCCAACACTGTTGACCAGGTGCGGGTACGTTCTGTGTTCAGTGCGCTCAGTCGCGGAACGGAATCTCTCGTCTTTCGGGGGGAGGTTCCGCCGGCGGAGTTTGAACGAATGCGTGCACCGTTTATGGGAGGCGCATTTCCGTTCCCCGTTAAATATGGTTACGCAACCGTTGGTCAAGTTCAGGCGGGCCCTTCAGAATTGCTCGACCGCTGGGTGTTCAGCCTCACGCCCCATCAAGATTTTTTTAACGCCCCAATTGACGCCGTTTCGTTAGTCCCCGAGGGGGTGTCGCCTTTGCGTGCGGTGCTGGCCGCCAACATGGAAACCGCACTCAATGCCGTGTGGGATGCGAAGGTAGGGCCGGGGGATCGGATTGTGGTCGTGGGTGGGGGCGTTGTTGGCTGTCTCATTGCGTTTTTATGCGGCCATTTGCCTGGGGCGTCCGTCACCTTGGTGGACATTAACCCAGAGCGGGCCGCAACGGCTCAAGCGTTGGGCGTTCGCTTTGCACTGCCTGGCGAGGCGCCCACGGATTGTGATCTCGTGTTTCATTGCAGCGCCACGCAGGCCGGGCTTACTACCGCACTGGGCCTGGCAGGTGAGGAGGCCACTGTGCTTGAACTGAGTTGGTATGGCGCCAAGGCGGTGCAGGCACCTTTAGGTGGCGCATTCCACAGTCGTCAGTTGCGCTTGCAAGCGAGTCAGGTTGGGCATGTTTCTGCTTCTCGCCGACCGCGGTGGTCCTATAAACGCCGTTTGGGTGCGGCGCTCGGCATGCTTCATGACGCCAGGCTCGATGTCTTGCTGGCCGACCCCATTAACTTTTTTGAATTGCCTGCTAAATTGCCTGCGATTTTTGAGGGACGCAGCGGTGTGCTGTGTCAACCTATTCGTTATCTTTAAGGAAACATTATGTTTACAGTTGAAGTTCGTGACCACATTATGATTGCGCATTCCTTTCGCGGAGCCGTGTTTGGACCCGCACAAGCCTTGCATGGCGCGACGTTCGTGGTTGATGCCGCTTTTATCTCCAAGACGCTGGACAGCAATGGCATCGTGGTCGATATTGGATGCGCGTTGGATGTATTGAAAGCGACGCTTAAGCCGTTGAACTATTCGAACTTGGACGAGCGTGCTGAATTCAAGGGGATGAACACGACGACAGAATTTCTGACCAAGTACATTTTTGATCAGCTCGCGCTAGCCGCCCGTGCAGGGCAGTTAGGCCGCGAAAGTAAAGAGCTGCATGCGATCCGCGTCACGATCTCGGAATCTCATGTGGCGCGCGCGTGGTACGAAGCTGCGCTTTAAGGTTGACGGACGTGAGTGTTTAGGCTTTGTCGATGTTTAAGCGCATCGTTTTTGCAATCCCTGGGGATATCGCCGCGCCTACTGGTGGGTATATCTATGACCGTCATATCATCGAGGGCTTGCGTGCACTAGGGTGGCAAGTGGAGTTGCTTGGACTGGGCGAAGGATTTCCTTTTCCAACCCCTGAGACATTACGTGACGCCCAGGCAAAGCTTTCTGCGCTGCCCTCTGGCATGCCGGTAGTGATGGATGGGCTCGCCTTGGGCGTGATGCCAGATATTGTTGCGGCGATCAAGGCTGAGCACCCAGTCATCGCCTTGGTGCATCACCCCCTCGCGTTTGAGTCGGGGCTCACCGCTGAGCAGGCTGCCAGCCTTAAGCAAACAGAACAGCAAGCTCTGCAGCATGTCGCACACGTGATCGTGACGAGCCCTGCCACAGCACGGGATTTGATTCAGCATTTTTCGGTTCCCCCAGAGGGAGTGGATGCCGTGGTGCCGGGCACAGATCGTGCAACGCTTGCAAAAGGATCTCAAAGCGAGATTGTCTCCTTGCTCTGTGTGGGTTCAGTCATTCCTCGCAAGGGCTTTGATGTGTTGTTGCCAGCCCTGCATCAATTAAGTGACTTGCCTTGGCGTTTGACCATTGCAGGGGATCGGTCACGTAATGCACAAGCGCCGCGACAACTTGATGACGACATCAATCGATTTGGTTTTCATGATCGTATCGCCGTACTCGGTGCCGTGACTGCCGAAGTGTTGGCAGAACTATATGCCTGTGCCGATGTGTTTGTGCTGGCCTCTCGTTTCGAGGGGTTTGGCATGGCGTATGCCGAGGCACTCGCGCACGGGCTACCTGTTGTAGGAACCACGGGAGGTGCGATTCCCGATACGGTGCCCTCCGAGGCGGGTCTGCTTGTTGCGCCGGATAGCGTGGACGCGTTAGCCGCGGCGCTAAAGATGATCATTGAACGTAAGGATCTCCGAGCACAGCTCGCAGACGGTGCGCGACGCGTCGCGCGTACGCAACCAACCTGGGCCGATTCTTCTCAGCGGTTTTCGGAGGTGTTGCTGAAGTCAATCGGCACTCGTTGAGCCGAGAGATCAATGTCGTAGACGATTTCGTCTTCTAGTGCATAGGCTTTTGTGCGAAGCCGAACCGCTTCGTCCATTGTCTGAATCGCGGGTAGATTAAACGCCGCACGACCAGAACCCATAATGATGGGCGCAACCAGCAAATGGAGTCGGTCTAGACAGCCTGCTTGCATAAAACGAGAGACGGTTTCCGCACCGCCTTCGATCAACAGGCGGCGTAGGCCCCGAGCATGTAAAGCGCGCAAAATCTCTTTCGGGTCAATGCGCCCATTTAGGGTTCTGAGGACGACAAGTTCGACTCCCGAGGGGACTTGCGTCGAGGGAGTGTTGCTAGTCAGCCACAGTCGTTGGGTGCCATCATCGCGCCAAACCTTTGCGCTCGAGGCCAAGCGAGCATTCGGATCTAAGACAATACGTGCCGGATTTTTACCCTGTGTTGAGCGAACGTTCAGCTGCGGATCATCCGCAAGTGCCGTCCCGATGCCCACTAAAACTGCGTCCACACAGGCCCGCAGGTGGTGTAAGTGAACCAAGCTTGCAGGCCCGTTTACATAGCGGGAATGACCCGTGACGGTTGCGATCCGACCATCCAAGGTTTGCCCTAGTTGGCCGATAATCGTCATGTCGTCTTTTGTTCCCTGGGGGACAAAAGCAAGGACATCCGGGGCGCTCGTGGGCTGGGGGGGCGGAGGGACTGGTGTGTCGAGGGGCACGATGAGCGACGCTGAGGAGAGTTGCGGGATCTAGGTGTTATCCATTAGAAATTTACAGCAAAGTGGCATAATTACAAAGCAGTGAGTTAACCCTTCAACGTGTAGGTTCATCTTGTTCAGGCCAGATCCCCTTATAGAAGTTGACCGCGCAATCTCCGAATTGCGACGTGGAGCCGGTGTGCGCGTATTCTCCGGCTCGAGCAGCGTATTGATGCTCGCTACCGAAGCGGTGTCCATTGAGCTGCTGCAATTATTTGCTGCGCAAGGGGTAAGCCCGCCCCGACTCGTGATGACGGGTACACGGGCGAATGTGTTGGGCATTGATAAATCGGATCGTGCGACCTGTGTTGTCAGTTCACCCGGCGGCCTAGACACATTGACCATCGAATACCTTGCGAACCCACTTGCAGCGAAGGCCCCGCAACCGAAACTCTCAGAGCTCATTGTCAACCAAGCGACCTCACTAGAGATGTCTTGCGTGAAGATTGCCAAGCTCTCTCGGCTTTTGCCTGCTGCCGTACTGGTTGATTGTGAAGCGATACCCGATGCGTTTTCGGTTGATGCCGACGCCATCGAAAACTATATGAAAACGGCCGCTCACTCGCTGAAGATCGTGAGCCGAGCACGTGTGCCCCTTGAGGACGCCGAGCACGCGCAAGTGATTGCCTTTCGTCCGCGCGACGGCGGTATTGAGCATCTTGCGATTGTTGTAGGCGAACTTAATACAGACGCGCCAGTTTTAATCAGAATGCACTCCGAGTGTTTTACTGGTGACTTGATGGGATCGCTTCGCTGTGATTGCGGTAATCAACTCCGCGGTGCAATTAGCGAAATCTCGAAAGTGGGCAGTGGTATTTTGCTCTATCTGGCACAAGAGGGACGCGGTATCGGCTTGGTAAACAAGCTGCGCGCTTATCAGTTGCAAGACTCCGGCTTTGACACGGTGGATGCCAATCTACAGTTAGGTTTTGATTCGGATGAGCGTGATTACTTACCTGCTGCGCAGATGCTTAGCTTGCTAGGTGTCAGTCAAGTGAAGCTATTGACCAATAATCCCTTGAAAGTTGCCGCGCTCGCGAAGCAGGGTATTGATGTGGTTGAGCGCGTTGCGCATATCTTCCCATCTAATGAACACAATGATGGTTACCTGCGCACCAAAGCGGCAAAGAGCGGGCACATGTTTAATTTTGAGACGAAGAAATAATCATTATGAATATTTTTGCTTCTAAACCTTTCTGGTTGTTAGCCGTGCTGGCAGGCCTGATCGCGAGCCTCAGTGGCTGCGCGCAGGTTTCTAGTGCCAAGGCGGGCACGCCGATTGCAGAGGTGTTGAAGCAATATGGCAAGCCCGCTGTCACGTGCCCGACCAAGGAAGGTGGACGGCGCATGGTGTGGACTCAGCAACCTGAAGGTGAGTCAGCTTATGCTGTGCAAGTACCCCAAAGCGGTCTGATCCAAGCGCCCCAGCAAGTACTCAGTATGGATAGCTTTAGCGTAATGAGCAATGGCGAGGTCTGGACACGTGAGATGGTGCACTGCCAATTCGGGCCGCCGGCCACTATTTCACGCGATGGCCTCGGTAGTGACGAATGGGTCTGGGGTTATCGATACTTGCGTGCGGGGGACGACGCGCAAATGATGTATGTCTATCTTGGTTCAAATGGCGCGAGTGTCACGCGTTATGCATCGCTGCCCGACCCCGAGCGTAACTCCGAGGTCCTGGGTCGCCGTTAGACCACGCCTGGTGCACCTGCTTTCGAGGGTGCTGCGTCATAGATGGGTGGATGGGTCACGATAGACTTCAGTTCGGGATGCGCGACCTTCAAAGTACTCATGTCGGGCTTTGCGCGACAAAGCTCTGGGTCAGCAGCAAAGGCTTGCTCGAGCGCGTGTGCTGCAGCCATCAGTTTCCCATCCTCATAGAGTCGCCCAGAAATCTGTAAGCCGAACGGCATGCCGTGTTCGTCTCTGCCACAAGGCAAGGCAATGGTTGGATTCGTGGCCAGCGTAACCACATAGGTCAAGCCGAGCCAGTGGTAGTAGTTTTTCATTTCGTGCTTGTCTACCTTTGCCGCGTAGAGTTCTGTCCACGGGAAAGGCGTAACCGGTACAACCGGCGATACGATCAAATCGTATTTTTCCGTTGCGGCTGCAAAGGCACGCATGATGCGTGATTGTTCGAGATGCGCCCAAGCACGATCTGCAAGCGTAATCGCAGCGGCGATATCCATGTTGGCGCGGATGTTTGGCCCGAGGTTCTCCGGATGTTTGCGCCAGATATCGGCAAAGGCGGCAACAAAATTCTCGGCACGTAAGATATCGAAGGCGCGATCAGCCTCTGCAAAATTCAAGTCAACAGGTTCGCAACACTCAACCATCGGTGCGATGGCTTGCATGCGCTTGCGGAACACACGACGGTACTCCTCACCAACAATACAAACGCCAAAATCTTCTGTGTAGCCGATACGCAGATTGGACAAATCAATATGGCGCATCGGCCAAATCGTGGAACCGTCTACGGGATAGGCTAGAGGGTCCATCGGGTCACGACCAATACTTGCACCCATCAAAAATGCGGTGTCAGCAACTGTTCGGCCCATTGGCCCCAACACTGAAATCACGGACCAACCGAGCGCGCGACCATCATTGGGAACCGTACCGGGTGATGGACGCATACCCACGACGCCGCACATTGCGGCCGGGATGCGCAACGAGCCGCCTGTGTCGGAGCCTGTGCAGATCGGCAAGAGGTCGGTGGCTAGCGCAGCTGCTGACCCACCCGAAGAGCCACCGGCATTAAGGCTAGGGTTAAAGGGGTTGCCGGTGGCACCCCATACTGCATTGCGAGAGTTAGCACCCGCACCCATATCTGGCACGTTTGTTTTAGCGGTGACGATGGCCCCAGCGGTGCGCAGTCGTGCGACAAGGCTGTTGTCTTGAGCGGGGATATTCCCACGCAGGCCAATATTGCCGTAGGTGGTTAACAAGTCCTTGGTGTCTTGTAAGTCCTTGACCCCTAGAGGCAGTCCATGCAGCAAGCCAAGTTTATCCCCCCGCATGACAGCGGCTTCAGCCTCTTTGGCAGTCGCACGCGCGCGATCGAAGTCCGTGGCGGTGATCGCATTGATAGCCGGGTTGTATTGCCCAATACGCGCGATACAAGCATCCATGAGTTCGACCGGCGAGATCTTTTTGGTGCCGATCAGGCGACGCAGTTCTAGGGCGGAGAGTTCGGGTAGGTTCATAGTCTGATGGCGAGCCAGTTGTTCAAAGGTGCTCTCAGTATAGACCCGGCAAAACCTCTTGGCATATGGTTGCGCAGTTGTACAATTTGGCCCAGATGAAACAGACGCCCGCCATCCGCAGCATTTTTTTTGAATTCCTACTGATTGGTCTAGTCAGTTTCGGTGGCGGGATCATGGCCTACGAGCGCCGCTTGCTGCTAGAGAAACGCAAGTGGCTCACTAATGATGAGTTCATGGCTATTCTCGCGATGGGCCAAACTATGCCGGGCTTGAACTCCGTCAATCTAGCGATGCTATCCGGTGATCGTATACGCGGATTAGCGGGCGCCTTCGCCGCAGTCATTGGCTTGATTTTACCGGGTGTGTGCTTCGTCTTGGCGGCTGCAGTTGCGTATAGCCAGGGTGGTGACTACCCTTTGGCGAATGTGTTGTTGGCAGGGGTGTCGGCAGGCGCTACGGGCTTGATTGCATCGGTTACCTTGCGGATCGGCAGACCACATTTCAAAAGATGGAAATCAGTCCCTGTCATTTTCGCTACCTTTGTGTGCATGAGTTTTTTTAAACTCTCCCTGGTGACGGTGTTGCTCATCATGGTACCCATTGGCCTGTGGTTGCATCGCCCCACTCCACCAGAGGCTGAGAGTACGCCGGAGAATAAAAAGTGAGCGTCTTGCTACAGCTTGCCTTGACTTTCAGCATGCTCTCGGTTCTGGCGGTGGGCGGTGGCACGGCCGTATTGCCTGAAATGCAAAACGTGTTGGCAATGCGATTTGGACTTGATCGTCTCGAGTTTGTACATATTTACAGTATGGGCCAACTATCGCCGGGGCCAAATATGCTGATGGTGGTGATTTTTGGCTACAAGATTGAAGGCTTCTTAGGGGCGGCCGTCGTGCTCCTCTCGTTTTTATTGCCCTCAAGTATTTTGTGTTTGTCAGTCGGCCGTTTGTGGCACCGCATCGGTGAGCGTCCTTGGCGGCGAGCGGTACAAAATGCGATGGAGCCCATCGCGATTGGTTTGATGTGCTCGGGTGTCTATGCGGTGGCGCAGGGAGCGATCAATGGATTTTTATCGGCGGCCCTAGCGCTTACGACCCTGTCGTTGATCATGCTCACGCGCATCAATACGATGATTTTAATTTTGAGCGCAGGTGTCCTAGGTGGCGCACTGATGGTTGTCTTTGGCTGGCGCTAAGGCGCACCAGCCCGGCACGACGACCTTACTCGTTTAAGCCTGCAACAATATTTGAGAACCCTGAGTCGACGTGAATGATTTCACCGGTTACGCCTGCTGAGAGGTCTGACAGCAAGAAGGCGGCCACATTGCCGACCTGTTCAATCGTGACGTTACGACGCATGGGAGCGTTGGCTTCTACAAACTTCAAAATGCTGGAGAAGTCTTTAATGCCGCTTGCCGCGAGCGTCTTGATCGGGCCTGCTGAAATGCCGTTTGAGCGAATGCCTTCAGGGCCTAGGTTGGCTGCAAGGTAACGGACCGATGCTTCCAGTGACGCTTTGGCCAGACCCATGGTGTTGTAGTTGGTCATGGCCTTTTCAGCGCCGAGGTAAGTCAAGGTGAGCAGGGCACCATTGCGACCCTTCATCATTGGACGTGCAGCTTTAGCGAGCGCGGGAAAACTATAAGAGGAAATATCATGGGCAATGCGGAAGGCTTCGCGGGATAGACCGTCAAGAAACTGACCGGCAATGGCTTCGCGCGGTGCAAAACCAATTGAGTGGACGAGGCCATCGAGGCCATCCCATTGTTTAGCAAGTTCTGTAAAGGTGGCTTCGATTTGACTGTCTTCGGCCACATCACAGGGCAGAACGATCTTGCTGCCGAATTCGGCGGCAAACTCTTTGACACGCTCTTCAAAGCGCTCGCCCGCAAACGTAAAGGCAAGTTCTGCACCCTGTTCGTGACACGCTTTTGCGATGCCGTAGGCGATCGAACGATTGGAGATAACGCCTGTGATCAGAATACGTTTGCCGGAGAGAAAGCCCATGGACTGGTCCTAGAAGTGAAATAAAAGATATGCGGAGTGTAGATTAACTGCGTGAGCCTGTGCCTGGAATCCGTAACTTCATCCCGACTCGGACAGTATCTGATTTTAGATTGTTCAGTGCGCGTAGGGTAGCCACGGTGGTGCCATAACGTCTGGCGATCGTCGCCAAGGACTCGCCGTTGGCCACGGTATGGGTTCTGACCGCTTGGGCCGCCGCGAGCTGGGGTGTGATGCGAAGGCCTTGCGCCGCAGGCGTCGGAATGAGCAAGGACTGGTCGCCCGCACTTCTTACGCTTGCGGGGATTCGATTGGCTTCACGTAGTCGAGACTCTTGGATGCCAAATTTTGCGGCGATCGAGGCGAAGGTCTCACCTTGCTTGGCGTCGTACATTTTCCAGCTAGATAGCTCGCCCTTGTATTGCGCCAGATTCGCCTTGAAAATATCGACCTTGTCGCGCGGCAAAATCACGACATGATCTTCCTGAGGGGACATCAGGGGTTGATTCAACGATGGATTAAGCGCCTGAAAATCCTCGATCGGCATTTCAGCGAGCTCAGCTGCAATCGTGAAGTCTACGTTAACGGTCTTTTTCACGGAAACAAAATAAGGCTGATTACTGACCTCAGGGAGAAGTACGGCATAGCGTTCTGGGTCTGCCACAATATTTTTGATCGCCTGTAACTTTGGCACATAGTTACGCGTTTCATCGGGCATGTTCAGTGACAGGTAATCGGTTGGCTTGCCAGCTGCCATGTTGCGAGTCACTGCTCGTTTGACTGAGCCTTCACCCCAGTTGTAAGAGGCCAATGCAAGATACCAGTCACCTTGAAACTCGAACAAATACGAGAGGTAATCGAGCGCGGCATTGGTGGACGCGATGGGGTCACGCCGTTGGTCATGCCACCAATCCTGCTTGAGCTTAAATTGCGTGCCGGTACTTGGGATGAATTGCCAAAGCCCCGACGCTTTTGCGCTGGAGTGGGCGATCGGGTTGTACGCGCTCTCAACAAAAGGGAGCAGGGCAAGTTCGGTCGGTAGGCCGCGACGGTTAATTTCTTCGACGATGTAATAGAGGTATTTGCCAGCGCGCGACGCCATGCGTTGCATCGCTTCTGGGTGGGATGCGTAGTACTTTGTCCACTTGTCCACGAGCGGCGTATTGAGATTGGGGATCGCGTAGCCCCGGCGGATGCGTTCCCAGGCATCGAGGGGAGGGACGGTTAGATCGATGGTGCGTGAGGTGTCTTGTGCGACCAGTCGCCCGCTGTTGTCCGACAGGCCTGCGCAGCCAGTCAAACAAGCCAGCAGTATATAAACGAGAACACGAAATTTTTGCATCAGCATCAACGAAAGTTGTTTTTCCACTCTCGTAGCGCTGCGAAGACCTCAGCGGGGGTCGCGAGAGCGCATTGCGCCCATTGGGCAGCCGCTTGCGCGACAGGTGGTTGCCGAACACGCATGAAGGGATTGCAGGCAAGTTCTTGAGCGATTGAGCTCGGCAGAGTGGGTCGGTCTTGGTCGCGCGCTTGTTGTGCTTGTTCTTGCCAAAGCTTGAGCGCTTGATTGCCTGGTTCCACGGCGCGTGCCCAGTGCATATTCGAAAGTGTGTACTCGTGCGCGCAATAGACGCGGGTCTCGGGCGGCAGACCGGCGAGCTTGCCTAGCGAATTGTCCATCTGAGCCGCAGTGCCTTCAAAGAGCCGTCCGCAGCCTGCTGCGAACAGTGTATCCCCGCAAAAGAGGATGGGCGCTCCGTTAAATACCCCAGAGTAGGCAATGTGTCCGGCGGTATGCCCAGGCACATCCAGTACCCCCAGGGTGAACCCAAGCGACGGATCATCGACGGTGTCGCCTTCTTGCAGAGGGCTGTCGCAGAGCGGCAACACCTCGGTTGCGGGCCCGAACACGTGGGCTCCGGTTTGGGAAACTAAATCTGACACACCGCCGACATGGTCTTGATGGTGATGCGTGAGTAAAATGCTCACAAGAGTCAGGTTATGACGTTTCAGGGTGTCTAATACCGGTGCAGATTGACCTGGATCAACCACCGCAGCAAGCTGCCCATTGGTCAGTAGCCATATATAGTTGTCACTAAAGGCCCTGACCGGGTAAATGCCCGGAGCAAGTTGGCTAGTCACTATTTTTTCAGCAAGCATCTTCAATTATGGGAAGCACGTGTCAACAGCACAATCGTCCATTGTAAGTCTCGGCGAGTGGTTGCAATCCGATTCCGGGCAATATGTTCGGCAGTGGGAGCAGGCTCGCATCGACGCGATTGTTTCGGATGTGTTTGGCTACAACGCGATTCAGCTGGGCACACCAGAATTGGACTTGTTGCGTGCCAATCGGATGCCCATGAAGGCGTATTGCGGCGCAAGCTTGCCCTCAGATACGCCGCCAAGCGACTGGGTGGGGATGGTGCAGGCTGAACCTGAATTTTTGCCATTTGAGACGCAAAGCATTGATTTATTGGTGTTATTTCATGGGTTGGAGTTAACCGAACACCCCCATGAGGTGCTTCGCGAGGTGGATCGCGTGCTTGTGCCTGAGGGACGAATTGTGTTGTCGGGCTTCAATCCCTGGAGCCTGTGGGGGGCGCGTAATCGCTTGCCCGGTAAAAACTACTTGCCGGTTGCGCCTGCAGCGCAGGTATCGCTGCCAAGACTGAAAGATTGGTTCAAACTTCTGTCATTTGATATTGATTTAGGTCACTTTGGTTGCTATGTTCCGCCATTTCACACTAAAAAGTGGATTGATCGGTTTTCATTTACAGAGCGAGCGGGGAATCGTTGGTGGCCGGTGTGCGGTGGTGTGTACGTTGTCTCTGCCATTAAACGCGTGCCAGGTATGCGACTACTCACTCCTCGCTGGAAGGCCAGGCAGTCTAAGCGTGTAGCAGCCCGAGCAGCGGGCGTTGCGCTCCAACAGAATACGGATCGGGTCACCGAGCACCCGGATCGTCACTAAGAAGGGCTCATGCAGAACGACGAAGCAGTTGAGATTTGGACTGACGGCGCCTGTAAGGGTAATCCGGGTCCCGGCGGGTGGGGCGTCCTACTGAAAATGGGTTCCATCGAAAAAACGCTGCATGGCGGAGAGCCTTTGACGACTAATAACCGAATGGAAATGTTGGCGGTGATCGAGGCGCTCGGGGCGTTAAAGCGGCCTTGCAAGGTGTTGTTGCATGTCGATTCCCAGTACGTCATGAAGGGGATGACTGAATGGATTCACGGTTGGAAACAGCGCGGTTGGCGTACCGCTGATAAAAAACCGGTGAAAAATGCCGATCTTTGGCAGCGCATGGAAGAGGAGGTCGCCAAACATACGATCACCTGGAAGTGGGTGAAGGGGCATGCGGGTGATCCTGGTAATGAGCGCGCAGATCTATTAGCCAATCGTGGGGTAGAGGAAGCGCGCGCCAAGATGTGAGGGGTATGATGCCTCTCGTTAGATTGTTTTTTGACTTTAATGGTTTGATCGTATGCGCTGGATAATCCTCGACACTGAAACAACTGGACTCGATCCTGCTCAGGGACATCGTGTGATTGAAATCGGTGCAGTCGAGGTGTTGAACCGTACGGTAACGGGAAACCATTTTCACACTTACCTCAATCCCGACCGCGATAGTGACCTGGGTGCGCTTGATGTGCACGGGCTGACAACCGAGTTTTTGTCAGATAAGCCGCGCTTCAAGGATCAGGTTGATAGTTTTTTAAAATTTATCGATGGTGCTGAACTGATCATCCACAATGCGCCATTTGATCTGAAGTTCCTGAATGCCGAGCTTGCGCGTATCGCCCGAGACGGAGTGACCAATTTTTGTGCCGGCGTAACAGATTCGCTTGCTCATGCAAAAACACTGCACCCTGGCAAACGTAATTCTCTAGATGCATTGTGCGAACGTTATGGCGTGTTGAATTCACATCGAACCTTGCATGGTGCGTTGTTGGATTCGCGTTTGTTGGCGGAAGTGTGGCTTGCCATGACGCGTGGTCAAGACAGTCTGATGATCGATCAGTTTGATGTGCCTTCGACCGAAGGCGCTGCCGCGAATGAACGTCGCAGCGATGTGGCGAAATTGGCGGTGATCTTGCCAAGCGCACAAGAGCTAGAGGCCCATGAGAAGTATCTGGCCGCGCTAGACAAATCGGTGAAGGGTAAGTGCCTGTGGCATAGTTTGGAAGAAGGCGCGACCGCAGAAAAGTCTGCGGACGCTCCAACTTAAACAGCCGTTTAAACGCTAACAGCCCAAGCTAAGATTCAGCGCGCTTAGGACAGCACGCCAAGCGTTTTACGTTTAATCAATTCAAAATCAATTTGTGCGCCAAGCCCGGGTCCGTTCGGTGCGTGTACCATGCCCTGCGCATCGATCTCAATATCCTGAAGTAAGCCGTATTTCTGTGACTCCGAGGGCAGCAGCACTTCAAACAGTTCCGTATTCTGCAACGCCATGATCACATGTAAGTTCGCAAAGTTATTGAGCGAATTTCCACCGTGATGCACTTCATAATTCAAGTGAAATGCTTCAGCTAGATGCGCGGTTTTCATGAGTGTAGTGATGCCGCCTTTGACAGCCACGTCCCCTCTTAAGAAATCTGTCGCACGCTCTTTGATCCAGGGCGCATAGGAGTCCAACCCACCAGCTGGATACTCAGTCGCCATGATCGGAATACGCAGATGCTTTTTTAGCTCAACATAGTTATAGATATCGGCGTCTGCTAGTGGATCTTCATACCAGTAAAAATCCAGATCCTCGATCACTTTGCCGACACGCAAGGCGGCAGGGTAGTCGTAGCTCCAGACAGAATCGAGCATTAGGACGTAGTCATCGCCTACGGCCTTACGAACGGCTTCGCATACTTTGATGTCGTCACGCCAAACTTGTGGCGGATGAATCTTGTAGGCCGCCAGATTCAACGCTTTGTAGTGTTGTGCCTCGTCTGCATACGCTTGTGGGCTCGAGAGCACGGCCGAGCTGATGTAGGCGGGCACATGATTGCGATAAGAGCCAAGCAACTGATGAATCGGCAAGTTTGCCACTTTGCCGGCGATATCCCAAAGAGCCACATCGACCGCCCCGATGCATCGAGCAGTCGTGGTGCGCACGCGCTTCCACATCGCCTTATAGAGTCGTTCACGGTCCAGCGGGTTCTGTTGGAGCAGAATGGGTTTCAGATAACGGATGAGGCTTGCTCCATCCATATCCGCCGGAAAAAATGCAGAGCCTAAAAAGGAATGGCCCGTGATACCTTGATCAGTTGTGATGGCGAGCAAGCCAAGCTTGCTGCCACCTGCAAAGCGGCCTGTGTGTGCACCGTAGCTGGTGGAGGGGATGTCGTCCCAGCTAAATAGCGTCAGCGTGACGTCTTGAATTTTCATTGTCACTCAATCCGGATGTTGGCTTCTTTGATCAGCTTGGACCACTTTGCGACTTCGCTCTGTATAAGCTTAGTGAATTCTTCCGGTGAGCTAGCAATAACTTCTACACCTTGATCATTAAAGCGCTTGGTGACATCAGGTTCGCGGAATATCTTCACGAGTTCGGCATTAACCTGTTTAACAATCGCTGGAGGCGTTGCCGCTGGCACTTGCATTCCAAACCAGACATTCACTTCAAAACCGGGGATGCCAGACTCGGCAACTGTCGGAGTATCTGGAAGTAAGGCAGCCCGCTTGACTCCGCTGACGCCAATCGCCATCACGGTGCCGGCGCGCACTTGCTGAATCACGTTAGGTACGTTGTCAAACAACACATCGATCTCGCCGGCCATGAGGGCTGCCACGGCAGGGGCGCTGCCTTTGTAGGGAACATGTGTAAGCTTGACCCCTGTCATGTTCATTAACAGTTCCATCGAAAGATGGTTAGAGGAGCCTGAACCCGTGGAGCCATAATTAAGCTTGCCGGGGTTAGCGCGTGCGTATTCAACAAGTTCTTTCGCGCTTTTAATGTTCAAGCCCTTACGCGTCACGAGTGCGTTTTGTGTAGAGCCCGCCCATACTAAAGCTCGGAAGTCTTTTAATGCGTCGTAGGGAAGCTTGTTGCCGTAAAGTCCGGGGAGAGCAGAGAAGGGTAGCGGTGTGATCAAGATGGTGTAGCCGTCTGCTGGCGATTTTGCGACGTAGCTATTGCCAATCGTTGTATTGCCACCTGGCTTGTTTTCCACTACGACCGACTGATTCCAGATCTTGCCAAGCTTATCGCTTGAGATGCGAGCGAGTGTGTCGTTAAATCCACCAGGCGGATAAGGCACAACAATCTTGACGGTTTTGTTTGGATACTGCTGAGCAAAGCCGGTCGTCACAAGCGCGCATGCAAGGGTCGCACCGAGTAAAAGTTGTTTGAGTAATGCGTTCATCTATGTCTCCGTTTAAATTATTAGGTGTTTGATTACAAGGTATCGCAATTAAAACTTCACAACATAGCCAGGACCATCAATCAGAGGATATTTTGCAAAAATTGATTCATCGACTTCAATCCCAATCCCGGGTTTGTCGAGCGGCTCGACGCAGCCATCCTGCCCAATTTCAAAACTGACGCCAAACATATCGCGTAGTGGGTTGTAATGCGACACGCAGGCTTCAAAATATTGCGTGTTCTCAATCGCTGAGGCGAAATGAATCGTTGCTGCGTGGTTCAAACCAGTCGCCGAGCTGTGCGTGTTCATAGGAATACGATGTGCCGAGGCCAAGGCTGCGATCGCGAGACCCTCTGTAATTCCACCGCACTTCGATAAGTCTGGTTGCCAGATTCGAATGGATCCCGCTTCGAGCAGCTGTGCGAATTCAAAGCGCGTGTAATGATTTTCACCAGCGGCGATGGGTACGAGTGATGTGATCTTGGCCGCTTCGCGATAAGAGGCGAAGTCGCTACAGGCGAAGGGCTCTTCAAGCCAGCCAGCCTTGATCTCTGCGAGTACAGGTAAGACACGACGTACATCTGCAATGGTGTAGGCCGTATTCGCATCAGTCAGAATATCGATGTCATCGCCAAGCACTTTGCGCACGTGTAAGACGCGTTCGATATCTTTTGCTGCAGTGTCGCCC
>CAJBTJ010000387.1 GCA_903958565.1 uncultured beta proteobacterium | reverse complement strand
CTACACCGCCGTTGTGTCACACCGTTCGGGTGAAACAGAAGATTCGACGATTGCCGATATCGCTGTCGCAACCAATGCGATGCAGATCAAAACGGGTTCGCTCTCGCGCTCTGATCGCATGGCTAAGTACAATCAATTGTTACGGATTGAAGAAGAGTTGGCCGAGGTGGCAACCTATCCCGGGCGCGACGCGTTCTACAATCTGCGGTAAAACCGGATTGCCGTAGTCGATGACTGCGGTAAGACACTGAGGTGCTATGCGTCTTTTGTTTGTCGGATTGTTATTGCTGACCAGCCTGATCCAATATCCCTTGTGGATGGGTTGGGGTGGTTGGTTTGACGTCTGGGACTTGCAGATGAAAGTCTCTGATCAACGCACCGTGAATGATGGTTTAGCTAGCCGTAACAAAGCCTTGGCTGCCGAAATCGAGGACCTGCGGACCGGTACCGAGGCTGCAGAAGAGCGCGCACGTTCCGAGTTAAGTATGCTCAAGCAGGGCGAGGTGTTTGTGCAGGTGCTGCCTCTGGGTGTTAAGCCGCCCGAAGTTAAGGCGTCGCCACCGCGTGCAGGAGCCAAGCCCGCACAAGTGCCGCCACCGGCTGCATCACAAGGTCCAGCCGCACGTCCTGCGCCCGCACCGCGTTAAATGCCACGTGTTAGTCAGGCAGGTCGCTGTGCATCAACACTTTGTACTCCACGACGATAGGAATCAGCCCTGAGGCGCGTGCTGCCTTAAGTAGACGCATGTGCACCCCTTGTGGGGTGGCGCTTAACTCGCCCATCATCTTGATAGCAGCCCTGAGCCAGGGTTGTTTAGGCACATATAAATAAGTCAGCCTGAGGTGCAACACTGCGTCAGTGGGTTGCCCAGGGTTAGGGCGGGTGAGCAAGGCGCCATGGCCTTGAGTCTGTCGTGTGCGTGCATGGGGCAGGACCTCGACAGAGTAGGGCGCCAGACCATGCAGTTGGGTTAACCGAGCATGCTGATGCTGGGCTGCTTTGTTGGCGTAAGTCGGCCGTAGTCCTCGAACAAGCGCTGGGCGCCAGTGCTCCGGGTTTGCGCGCGTGACCGCGGCTACTCGGGCGGTTTCCTGGAGTGCCAGGCTAACCAGATGTCGGGTTTGATGCGCTTGCATCATCTCCAGACAGAGCCCGGATAAAAACAGTACGACTAATAGTCCAAGTGTCGTTTCGATGAGTGTTGCGCCCCCCTGCGCCGTCCCCGATAACTGATCGTTGTTTTGCATCGACAGTAGTATTTATCTTTATCGCTCATATGTCGATTCGGGGAAGTTCGCATGCTGAGGCTCGGGTAAAATTGAGTAACTTTTTTGAGGATAAGTAATGACTTCGCCCAATGCCGCTTTCCCTTACATTCCTGGTACCCGTTTGTTGCACTCGCCTGGCCCGTCGAATGTGCCGAAAGCCGTGTTAGATGCGATGACAAATCAACCTATGGATATGGGTGACCCACGCGTGGATGCCTGTATCGACGCGTGCGAAGAAGGTTTGAAGGCATTGCTTAACGCGCCGTCTGCTGATGTGTTCATGTACGCAGCAAATGGCCATGGTGTCTGGGAAGCTATGATCGTCAATTTGTTGGCGCCCGGACAAAAAGTTCTCATTCCCGGTACAGGTCACTTTTCTGATTCGTGGGCCTTGATGGCCGAGGCGATGGGCGCTGTGGTGTTGCGCACGCCCTATCATGAGGGATATCCGATCGACCCGGTCGCCGTGCAAGACGCACTGCGTGCCGATACTAAACATGAAATCGTTGCTGTCTTTACTGTGCATACCGATACAGCCAGCAGTACGACAAGCGATGTGTTGGCGCTGCGACAAGCAATGGACGCGACCAAGCACCCAGCCCTCTTTGTGGTGGATGTTGTAGCGTCTCTTGGTGTTGTGCCGTTTGAAATGGAAAAGTGGGGTGTGAACGCTGTCATTGGCGCTTCGCAAAAAGGGCTGATGGTTCCTCCTGGCGTTGGGTTTTGCGCTGCTGACGCAAAAGCGATGAAAGTGTGTGCAGCAAATCCTGCCCCACGTTTTTACTGGGACTGGTTGCGCCGTCGCAAAGGTCCTTCCTATAGTCGTTTTTGTGGCACTCCCCCTCAGAACTTATTGTTCGGGATGCAGGCATCGTTTGGATTGCTTGCTAAGGAAGGGGTGGCAAATGTCCATGCACGTCATGCGCGTTTGGCAGGGGCTGTGCACGCGGCTGTACAGTCGTGGTCTGAAGCGGGCAATCTGCAGTTTCTGTCTCGTGTTCCAGAAGCGCGCTCTTTGTCGGTGACGGCGGTTCTCGTTAAGCCCGGGATTGATCCTGAACTTATTCGCAAAACAGCGCGCGACAAGTTCGAGGTAATGATTGCGGGCGGGCTCGGGCCTTTTGCTGGACGTGTGTTTCGTATCGGTCACCTCGGCGACCTCAACTCAGCCATGATCCTCGGCTGTTTGTCTGGCGTTGAGGCGGCAATGCAAACCATCGGGATTGATGTGGGTGAGCGCGGAGTTCGTAGCGCAGTGGAGTACCTCGCTCGTACGGGGGAATAATAAGCGTGTTAGTCAATAGACTACTCGCTACTGTTTTTTTGAGTCTAATTGCATGTTGCGCCCAAGCTCAGTCGGATCTTATTCGTGAGCGTGGGATCTACGTTGATGAAACACGGTCCCTCGGCTTGCAGGATGCGATCGATAAAGAGTTCGTGCCATATACCGGGGTGCTTAAACGCTCGTTGACACCGAGTATTCGGTGGATTCGCTTAACAATCGACACAAGCGCCACGTCCGAACAGTTGGCAATGTTAGTCCTTGGGCCTCACTACATCGCTGAGATTGCCTTGTATGAGAGGCACAACGGAGAATGGCTGCGCCGAGTGGTTGGTGACCGACATCCTGCGGAGCAAGTGGGTTGTCCGTTCGGACAATATTGTTTTCCCGTGAGGCTGAATCAACTAGACAATAGTGAGCTCTATTTGCGGGTTGAAACGACGAATGGCTACTATCTGACAGCGAAACTGCTCGATCAACTTGCCCTAAATCAAGAGAATACGGATCAGGCATTGAGCGCGGGTTTGGAGTGCGGTGTGTTGCTCGCGCTAATAGTCCTGTCGGTATTGTTATATTTTAGTGGCGGCGGCTCCCTAGCAAGTTATTTTTTGATGACGCAGATCACTGCGTTATTGCTGACCTTCTCTGTGCTAGGTGTTTACGCCAGATACCTCACCCCAGAGACGGCGTGGCTTGATAATTTTATTTTCAATACAGCGTACATCACTCGCCTTTTTTTCTCGGCCTTATTGTCCGCTGCGTTTCTAAAAAACTTAAACATACCGAGATGGTATTCCAAGCTAGTGCTGGTTGTACTCGTGGTATTTGTGGCCCAGCTGTGCTGGTTACTCTTTGAGCCGGTCTCTCTTTATGGTTTGGCATTTAACTTCATTTTCGTCACGTTGTGGCCAGTTGTGTGGTTGGTGGCGCTATGCCAAGCAGATATAAAAATGGTGCTTCATCGTATGTTGATGTTGTCTTTAGCGACACTGATGGTGCTCATGCTTTGGGCTGACATGGTGCCTGCGCTTGGTTTGACTCAGGTTGATCGCATGCTCGTTCCAGGGAATTTTGGTGGATTGCTGGTCTCTATCTTTATGTCGATTTTGGTGGCAAGTGAAATACGTATCCGTCGCTTGAATAATCAGGGAGCTCTGACTAATTTGGCGCAGACGCGAGCGCGGAATGAGCTTGAGCATCAGAAAGTGAAAGAGCGCAGCATGATGATCGATATGTTGACGCATGAGCTTAAAAACCCGCTCGCTGCGATGCGTATGGCTGCTGGGTCGCTTAAGATGACCTTGTTAAAACTCCCTCAAGTACAAACTTTCGAAGCGAATGAACGTATCGGCAGTATGATCCAAGCGATTCACAGCATGGATACAGTGATTGAGCGCTGCGTCCAAGTCGACTCCCTTGATCAGAAAAAAATAACGCCCAAACCCCAGGAGCTGAACATAGGGGATGTTTTGCAGGATGTCGTACGCCAAGCAACAAAGGCCTCGCGAATCAAAATCCAGCTCGACTCGCCAAGCATGCACGTTAAGACGGACCCCGACCTCTTTGCGGTTGTTGTGACAAATTTGATCGATAACGCACTGAAGTATTCGGCGCCTGATACGCCGATCATCATGACGGCTAAGGTAGATGGGTCTGGGCTCTTTTCTCTGTCAATTGAGAATGTCGTCGGCGCCGCAGGCATCCCAGATTCTGCGAGTGTGTTTTCTAGATACTACCGAGGCGAACATGCTCATTCCTTGCCGGGAACAGGACTCGGGCTATACCTAGTGAAATCGATCTGTGATATGTTAGACGCTACTGTATCGTGTCAACATTCCTCTGAAAATATAGTTTTCTCAGTGACATTGAAATCATGATTGAGCCTAACGTTCTCGGTGTCAGCGCTCGAAACATACGTGTCGCTTTGGTGGAAGACGACCCCCTGTTGCGCAAAGAGATTCATTACCACCTTAAACAACAGGGTTTCATTGTCTACGCGCTTGATTGTGGTGCATCGCTTGATCAGTTGCTTCTTACTGAACCAATTGATGCGCTTGTGCTAGATCTAAACTTACCGGGTGAAGATGGGCTGTCGATAGCCCGGCGCATTCGCGTGAGTATCCCATCAATTATCATTTTGATGTTAACGGCCCGCACGGCAATCCCTGATCGTTTAAAAGGCTACGAGGCAGGTGCAGATATCTACTTGAGCAAACCGATCGAGCCAGATGAACTGACGGCAGCGTTAATAAGTCAGTATCGTCGTGTACAGCAAAGTATCGTCCCCAATGTGGTTCTTGTGCTATCGCTCCAGGATCTCTCGCTGCGCTCGGAGCAAAATCAAAAAAGGATATACCTCACAAATAGTGAAAAGGTTTTCTTGGTGGCATTGGCCCAAGCAACGCATCATTTGCTCGAAAGTGAATTGATATGCGAGATCCTCAGCCAACGTGCGGGCGTCAAGAATATTGGTCGTCGTTCACTTGAGAGCCTAGTCAGTCGGCTGCGAAAAAAAATTGTCGTACTGATGCCTGTTGGGGCAGACTCGCCTATCAAGGCAGTGTGGGGTGTGGGTTACCAGTTATGTGTGCCGATTGAGTTACGGCCCTAGCGCTCGGCGATAGCAGGCATGCTCTCTTTAGTGCACCGCACTAAAGAGCTTTAATGCATCGGTTGCATCAAAACTGTAGGGTTGTCCACAAAACTCGCAAGCAACCTCAATTGAGTCGCGATCTTCAAACATATCCTGCACTTCGGGTTTGCCGAGCATGCGCAGCATGTCGGCTACGCGCTCATGCGAGCAGGAGCAACGCCAAGTGATGGTGCGCGGTTCGAAAGAATGAAGCAGCTCATCCCAGAATAAACGATGCAACAGCGTATCTTGATCCGCACCCAACATCTCGGGCTGATTCAGCGTCTGCGCTAGTTGCTGTGCTCGCTCCCAGGACTCGTGGGCTGTCGACAGAGGTGCTTGCTGGTTGCCACCCTGCACGGGCAGACGTTGTAAGAGCAAGCCCGTGCAGAGGCGCGAGTCAGCGGCAAGCCAGATACGCGTATCGAGCTGCTCTGAGCGCAACATATATTGTTCGAGGGCGGCTGCGATCGTGTCGCCTTCTAGTGGCACGATGCCTTGATAGACTTGGCGCCCGGGTGTGTGTTTCGGTGGATCCAGCACAACGATAAATTTAGCCGTACCACCCGGATTAACCAAGGACTGCAGGTCGGGTGTATCGGGAAGCGTGCGCTCGCGCATTTTGACGGTTGCGCGCAGACTGAGGTCAGCTCGGCATTCCACCACCATCAGCGAGATCGCGCCGTCCCCCTGTAGTTGTAAGAGGAGGGAGCCATCAAATTTGAGTGTTGCTGACAGCAGGGTAGCCGCCGCAACGAGTTCCCCGAGGAGGGCGGCCACGCAGGGAGGGTAGGTGTGATGCGCCTGCGCAGCTAACCACGTTTGCGTCAGCTGTACCGACTCGATACGAACGCTACGATCTTCGAATAAAAACTTTTTGAGAGAGTCTGTCATGCATACCAAAAAAAGGATTAACTGACGCGCTTGAGTTGTTGGCGGAACATTTGACCGCGACGCGCGTAGTTTTCGATGTTGTTGCGGATTGTCGCAATTTCTTCTTCCGACAGCGTGCGCGTGATTTTTCCGATGCCGATCACCAGACTGCCATCTGGAATTTCGCGACCCTCTGGGACGATTGCACCAGCGCCAATTAAACAATTACGACCGATTTTGGCATGGTTCAACACAATGGCCTGCATGCCAATCAGCGAGCCGGAGCCAATTTGGCAGCCATGTAGCATTGCCTGATGACCGATCGTGACATGATCGGCAATGATGAGCGGCGCCCCGGTATCGGAATGCAAGACACTACCTTCCTGCACATTGCTGTGATGACCAATATCAATCACCGTGTTGTCACCGCGAATGCTGACATTCGACCAAATACTTGCATGTTCGCGCACAATGACATCACCAATGATGTCGGCCGAATCAAAAATAAACGCGGTGGGATCAATGCGCGGAGTAAGGTCGCCGAGTTGGTAAATCGCCATGGTAGATAACGCCTGTAAAGCCAGTAGAAGATTCGCAGTTTACCCGACCGCTTTAGGCTTGCTCGTGAGCCGGCTGCGACGCCCTGTAAACCAAAAGTAACCCTCAAGGTCTTGTTGGACTAGGTCGCCCGTGCGCCACCAGCCGGTGGCCGTGAAATCAAGGCTTGCCGCTTCATTACGCCAATAGAGCAGTGGGACGACGGGATCTGCGTAATCAAACGGATCGTGACGATGAATCGCGAGCTCGCCTACCTCCCCTAGTGTGGCGGGCGTACCATCCTCTCGAAGAACGGCTAACCTGTGTCCTGGATAGCAGCGACCCAGACTGCCAGCCCGTTTAGGCCACTTTTGATTACTGTCTCCTAACACGCAGGCGAGCTCTGTTTGACTAAAGATCTCGTTTGGGATCGAGCCAAGCACGTGTTCGCACCATGCCAGCACAGGGGCGCTGAGTGTTTCCTCGCAGGTCACAAGATGTTTGAGTGTGGTGAGTTGTGTCACGCGTTCACTCGGCAAATGAGCAGCCCATTGTTTCAACGCGCTCGCTGGCAGCAGCGCGTGGCTGACGCGATAGCGTTCAATCAAAGCAGGTATTTGGTCGATGCTTAAGGGGTCGTGCATGCCCACTAATGGAATGCCGAAATACAGCGCCGGAAGCAGCCCACAAAAGAGGCCATTGCTTCGCGCCCAATCGATAGGAGTCCAGAACGCGTCCGCATTGGTGGGGAACCAGTTTTGCGAAGCAACAAAGCCAGGCAGGTTTCCCATGAGCGCGGAGTGGGGCAACAACACACCTCGAGCCGGTCCGCTCGCTCCCGCGGTATAAAGCAAAAGCGCTGGGTCACTGGCTGCCGTTGAGACGGGTTTAAATACATCTGACTGTCTGATCAACAAACTGCGCCAAGGCAACACCCGCTCGTCTGCGACGTCAATGCCTACGAGCTGTGTCAGCTTGTGACAGCGTTGCAAGATTGGCAGGAGGTTGTTTGCACCTTGTGCGTCCATGAGCGCGACGCGTGCTTCGGCGTCGCGTAAGCGATACTCCATCGCTTTGGGAGGCAGCTGCGTTGAAATCGGTAAAACGACTGCGCCGATGCTGTAAATCGCAATGTGGGCAACGATGGCTTCGGCCCGCTGCGACATCACCAGCGCAACGCGGTCGCCTCGTTTGACACCCATTTTCAGCAGACCATTTGAAAGCTGATTCGCCGTTGCGCCTAGGCGTTCGTAGGTCCACACGCTGCGCTCGCCCATTGCGTTTTCGGAGAACAAGGCGATACGGCGCGCATCGGCTGAGCTGCTCGTCCAGCGATGACAGCATTCCTGGCCAATATTGAAATTGGCAGGCACTTGCCAGCGAAATGAATCGCATAATGAAGCGTGTTGGTCCAGCATCCTGAGTGTTCGGTCTGTTTCAGACCGTAAGCATGGCGCAGCCAGCGCAATGGCGCAAGAAAGACCTGCACAGTAATGGCAAAACTAAGGGTTTTTACTAGGCTGGACGCTAACCAGGCGGGTGCCTGCAAGGCGATCGTGCAAAAACTGACCATCCTGCGTGAACCAGGTAGGCAAGAACACCAAGAAGGGTGTTGCCACGATAAACATCAGAAACGCCGGCCAACCTGATAGTGTCGCTGCAACCCAGATGAGCGCAGACCCCGCAAGCGGGAGCAGCCACATCAGAGCGTAACGCAACAGCATTTGAGGCCATCTTAGGGGGCCGCCTATCGTGCTTCGGAGGCGTATATGCCAGGCTTTCATGGGAAGAGTTTGCCCATTACGTCGCCAACAAATCAAAAAGTATGCACCAATGGCAAGGAAAAGCCAGATTTGACGCGTCCCGCGCAGAACGAGTCCGTGCCGACTTTGGGTCAGCGTGTCAAACAGATAGCCGGCTAAAAACGTTACGGCAAAAAGCAAAACCCCCTCGTACATCATCGAAGCGAAGAGCCTGCCTCGGGATGGTGTCAGATCGCTAAGCTGTGTCTGTTCGGGCGCTTGTGTTGGCTTGGAGCGTGCATTCATGGGGTGCATTATCCCGCACTTTTACCTGCCCCTTTGCCAAAGATCTTTGAGTCGCTAGGGCCTGCTTAGACCATGTCGCGCATGTTGGTCTGCGAGCGAGCTAGAGCGATGAAGGCTGCAGTACTACTGACGAGCTTGGCAACGCTGCGCAGTGGCCGAAAACGGAATTGCTGGTCCATTGCTTTGGCCAACAAGTCGCGTTCGAGCGCATCGGTCAGGCGTACGGTATTTGTTGCTTGCATGATGATTTCCTGTGCGGATTAGGGATAACCCTATTATGAGGGAAAACCCTTGATCATGCAAATGGAATTAGGGGATAACCCTAATTACTGTAAAAATGTTGCATTGCGGCAACATTGTTGTGGAAATTCAACTCAAAAATTGACTCAATTGAGGATTAACTGACCTGCGGACTTAGTCCCGATAGCTTGCCGCCACCAGCTCAAAGCTAAAGAGTCTGCAATCGAGCGCTCCGTTAAAGACAGGCGTGCGTCGGTTGGCCTTGAGGCGCAGATGCTTGGGTAAATCAAGATCGGAGGTGATGATGCTGACTTGCCAGTCGGCAAATTCGCGCTTCAGATTCGCAGACCATTCGCGCCAGAACGCGACGTCTTCTTCTGCCAGACGCTCGCCGTAAGGAGGGTTGGTGACTAGCCAACCTGTCGGGGCTGGTGCGATGGCATCTCGTGCGTCACCCACCTCAAAGCGGATAGTGTCTTCGGTCAGATAGGCGCGTTCGGCATTGCGCTGCGCCGCTTCGATGGCAAGCGGATCTGCGTCAATACCAATGAGTGGCGTTTCGAGCTCTGGAAGAATTCGGCTGCGCGCTTCGTCTTTCACGTCTTCCCAGCCGTGCGAATCGTGATCGCGTAAGCGTTCAAAGCCGAAGGGGCGTGTAATGCCTGGAGGCACGCCCAGAGCGATCCACGCCGCTTCAATGAGGATAGTGCCGCTGCCACAGAAGGGATCAAGCAAGGCCGCCTCAGGATCCCACCCCGATAACGCCAAGATGCCTGCGGCGAGATTCTCGCGCAGCGGCGCGTCGCCTTTGTCCAGACGCCAGCCGCGCTTAAAAAGCGACTCACCCGAGGTATCCAGATAAAGTGTTGCGGTATCTTGAGACAAAAATAAATGTACCCGTGCGTCCGGGCGTACGGTGTCGATAGAGGGGCGTTCGCCCTCTAGTTCACGCAAGCGGTCACAGATTCCATCTTTGGCGCGCAGGTTGCAGTACTGCAAGCTTTGCATTGGGCTCTTGACGGCCGAGGTATCAACGCGCAAGGTGTGTTCAGCACCGAACCACCGTTCCCAGGTAACGCTGCGCGCGAGCTCAAGGATATCGTCCTCACGTTGCACAGGCGCTTGGCCCACACGCACCAGAATTCGCGTCGCAAGACGGGAATATAAATTCGCACGCTGGACTCCCCACCAGTCTGCGACAAAATGACAACCGGCTCGCGTGGCAGACACCCCGTCATATCCTAGCGCGCTGAGCTCTGCGGCAAGTGCCTCTTCTAGCCCCATCGGACACGGCGCAAAGATTTGAAAGATTTCAACCCCGTTGGCATCAGGAACGAATATTTCCGTTTGCGGAATAAATATTTTTTCTTCCGGCGCAGGTCGACGACCTACTTGCGGAAGAGCTTTAGGGCCGCTGCTTCGAGGAGAACGTGATTTTGGAGGCGTAGCCGTATAGGTCTGTGCAAATTGTTCGGTTTGGGAGGCAGGTGCCTCAGGTGTCGGCGTCACTGTTCTTTTTACTTTGTCTTTCGCGAGTTTCAGTTGTGCAACCTGACGTCCACGCGCACCGGCTCGCAAACGAGGCTTTTCATCACGCGCACTTGGCGTTGCAACAGTGCGTTTTTTTACGCTCAGTGTGGCGCGCTTGGAGTCCTGCTCAGACATAGTGTTTCTTTAAAAGGGCTTGATCACGACAAATGCTGTCGCAGCAGTCAGGATCAATACGGGCGCTTCATTGAACCAACGATAAAAAACATGTGAACGTGTATTGCTGCCTGCTTCAAACTTGCGCAGCAACACGCCGCAACCATGGTGATAGCCAAGTGCCAAAGCAACAAGTACCAACTTGGCGTGCATCCAGCCATTGCCGGGACCACGTCCAATGCCATAACCAATATAGAGCCATAGCCCCAGTGCGATGGCCGGAACCGCTAGGATGGTCGTGAACCGAAACAGTCGGCGCGACATGCCAAGTAATACCTTTTGAGTCTGCGGATCCTGTTGCTGCGCCATATTTACAAAAATACGCGGCAGATAAAACAAGCCAGCAAACCAGGAGGCGACGAATACAATATGAAATGTTTTGATCCAAAGCATGATGTCGGTCTTATCCTCGGATTTGTCCGTTGCCTTGCAATACCCACTTGAGTGTTGTGAGGCCCTCTAAGCCAACAGGCCCGCGTGCGTGCAAGCGATTTGTTGAAATGCCGATTTCCGCACCTAAGCCGTACTCAAAGCCATCTGCAAAGCAGGTTGGCAGATTCACGTAGACAGAGCTCGAATCGACCTCACGTTGAAACTGCTGTGCGGCTTGAATCTGCTCGGTGACGATTGAATCCGTATGCCCAGAACCCCAACGCGTAATGTGCGCGATGGCCTCATCAATCGAATCCACCACGCGAATAGCTAGGATCGGGCCAAGATATTCGGTTGCCCAGTCTTCATCGGTGGCCAGTGAGGTCGCAGGCAAAAGCGTCTGTCCGCGCGAGCAGGTGCGTAATTCAACGCCGTGCGCGATAAAACGTCTTCCTACAGTCGGTAAGAAATTTTCAGCGACGTCTTTATGCACCAACAGTGTTTCCATCGCACCGCAGACGCCATAGCGATAAGTTTTTGCATTAAACGCAATATCCGCTGCCTGCTTGAGATCAGCATGACGATCTACGTACACGTGACAGTTGCCATCTAGGTGTTTGATCATCGGCACACGCGCCTCGTCTGCCAGACGTTTTATCAGCTCTTTGCCGCCACGTGGGATGATGACATCGATATAGTCTGTCATGGTGATCATCGCGCCAACCGCAGCGCGATCAGGTGTATCGACGACTTGGACAGCATGCTCAGGCAGACCTGCTGCTTGAAGCCCCCGTCGAATAATCTTCCCCAGGGCAAGGTTCGAATGCAGGGCTTCGCTGCCACCACGCAAAATCGTTGCATTGCCGGACTTCAGGCAGAGTGCTGCCGCATCAATAGTGACATTTGGACGCGACTCATAAATGATTCCAATGACTCCTAGCGGGACTCGCATTTGTGCAACCTGCATGCCATTGGGGCGTACCGAGGTTGCCGTCAAACTCCCAACCGGATCTGTCATGTTGGCGATTTGACGCAAACCCGCAATCATTGTGTCAATCGTGCGATCAGATAAAGTCAAGCGATCGAGTAGGGGCGCGGCCAATTGTTTTGCACGAGCAGCCTCAAGATCGAGTTTGTTCGCGGCTTGAAGGCTGCTGCGTTGCGCGTGGAGTTCTTGCGCCATCGCCTCGAGTGCTAATGCTTTTTGTTGATCGCTTGCGCGCAGCATGGCGTGCGCGGCGCTGCGCGCTTGACGTCCTATCTGCTGCATGGATTCTTGTGTGGTCATGATTAACGTACTCATTAAGGCCTAGCTGGCGAGACGGCTACGCGCATCGCTAAGCGGCTCATTTCTTCCCAAGGGTCTTGGAGACGTCCTGCAACATGCAGACCCTTGATTAAGCGATCGACTTCGTGCGCATGCTGAACCGCAGCCGGCCAACTGCGAGGGGGCACACGAGCAATCGCCTCGCGGGCTAAACGCTCATGTTGTCCAAAAATACGCTGTGAGCGTAGCACGCTCGCCATGTCTTGTCCTGTCGAAGCTGCCTGCGCCACACGCGCAAGTGATCGAATCTCTTCACCAACGGCCCAAAGCACTAGAGGTAACGCTTCACCCTCCGCCTTAAGACCGGACAACATGCGCAACATTCTTGGGACATCCCCTGCAAGCATCGCATCTCGCAGTCCGAACACGTTGTAGCGTGCAACGTTCATCACCGCTTGTTCAACTTCTGTGACATCGAGCATGCCAGGTTCGAACAGAAGTCCAAGCTTGAGGATTTCTTGATGCGCGGCTAGCAAGTTGCCTTCGACTTTGTCAGCTAGCCAATTGAGTGTTTCAGGGGTTGCTTGCTGTGACTGCCGGGCAAGCCGTTTAGAGATCCATTGGGGCAACTGGGCTCGGTCAATATTGGGCATGTCCAGTTGGGTGCCTGCGTTCAGCAGGGCGGTGGCCCATTTACTGTCGCGGGTCGTCTTGTCTAGCTTGGGTAGAGAGACAATGGTCAGCACATCGCCGTCGGTGACGCCCGCGCAACGGGCGGCTAGGGCGATGAGCGCATCGGCACCTTGCTTTCCAGGCTTGCCGGTCGGGAGGGCGAGCTCAACGAGTTGCTTGTCACCAAAGAGGGAGCCACTTTGACTCGATACGCTGAGCGTGCTCCAGTCACTGCGTGCATCCATTAAGAAAGATGTGCGCTCGAGGTATCCGGCTGCTTTGCCTAGTGCACGCAACGCGTCTGCGGCTTCAATGGTGAGCAAGGGGTCATCGCCGATCACGACATAAAGCGCCGCCAGGCTTGCGCCAGGGCGACGGAGACTTTCAATGAGGCGCTCAGGATCCACCCGTTATCCAGTCTATTGAGGGTTGATTGAAACGGGTGGGGGAGTGAGCGAGGGATTTTGCCACATTGGCGGCACGATGGCTGGTTCATTCACAGGTGCCACGGTTTCTATGTTTTCTGCCGCTTCCCCAGTTGCATTAGACAACGTTTCCCAACGCTGTGTAATGTCCGGAGCCGAGATGCGCCGAACGATTCGCGTCACAAGACTTTTTTGCATGTCTTTAAACAGCGTGGCTGCTTCACCTTCTTTAGCTTGTACGACTCGCTCGTCGAAGGGCATGCTGCGCGTCGCCGTTAAGGTGGTGGCGGGAAGAATCACCTGATCTTTGGCGTTCACGAGCCTAAATGTAAATTTTAGGGTTAGTTCATACTCCTCGACCTTACCTTGCGCGTTTAGTGCAACGATTCTTTGTTGTCGTGTTTCATCCAGCTGCTCTAACCGCGCTTGCGCAAGCTCGCGGACTTGTTTTGTTGTCGCATCGCTGAGTTCAATGAGCCGTGTATCAGGAGATATTGCTTGGATTGCACGACGTACGTCTGCCCCAAATTGCGTGTTTTGCGGAATCGTGATGTGTAACGATTTAAAAGGCAACGGCACGGAGCCTTGCATCTTGAATCCACAGCCTACAACGAGCAGTCCAGTCATCCCCAGAACGATCCAGCACCACAACCGAGTGAGACGGATTTGAAAGCAAGAACGAACTGCCGGGTGCATATTCATCGGATGTTGTCCTGTTTAACCGACCACATTGACGAGCTTGCCAGGCACGACAATGATACGCTTTGGAGCGCGGCCTTCCAGATTGCGTTGGACGGCCTCATGTGCAGCTGCCAACTGTTCAATTTGTTCACGGGTTGCCTCACGTGCGACACTGAGGCTGCCCCTAAGCTTACCGTTGATTTGCAAGACGAGTTCAGTTTCATCGGTCACCAACGCAGTTTCATCGACGACAGGCCACGGTGCGTCGAGCAAGTCCCCATAAATCGCGCTGTAGCCCAACTTTGCCCATAGATCCCAGGTGACGTGAGGAACGACAGGGTAGAGCACTCGCAGCAATACCCCCAAGGTTTCTGCAACCGCAGCCTTGGCAAAGTTTGAATCCCCCAGCGATGCATTGTCAATCGCGTTGAGCATTTTCATGCAGGCAGAAACAACCGTGTTGTACTGAATGCGTTGGTAGTCATAGTCTGCTTGCTTGAGCAACGTGTAGATTTCAAAGCGAAGCTTTTTAATATCGTTGCTCGCCGCCGCCCAGTCGGTGGTGGGCACATTTAGACCTGCTGTCACCTCCGCTTGCTTTTGGTAGCAAAGCGACCAGAGTCGACGCAAAAAGCGGTTCGAGCCTTCCACCCCAGAGTCTGACCACTCGAGTGTTTGCTCGGGTGGGCTCGTGAACATAACAAACAGACGCGCAGTGTCCGCGCCTTGCGTGTCGATTAAGGACTGAGGATCTACACCGTTATTTTTTGACTTGGACATTGTGCCCACGCCACCATAGGTAATGTGACGGCCATCGCTTCTCAGTGTTGCGCCCGTAATGGCCCCTTTCGCGTCATATACATTGTCAACGTCTTCAGGCCAGAAATATTCGATCCCGCCTTTTTCATTCTTTGCCGAATAGATGTGGTTGAGCACCATGCCCTGGCAAAGTAGTTTGGTGAAGGGCTCATCGAACTTAACCAAGCCTAAGTCGCGCATCACGCGCGTCCAGAACCGCGCGTACAGCAGGTGCAGTACCGCATGCTCGATGCCACCGATGTACTGATCCATCGGCATCCAGTAGTCATTGCGCGCATCGACCATTTGTTGGTCGTTGCCGGGCGAGGTGTAACGCATGAAATACCAAGACGAGTCGACGAACGTATCCATCGTATCGGTTTCGCGTTTTGCCGGCTTGCCGCAGCTTGGGCAATGACATGACAAGAAGCCTTCATGCTTGGCAAGGGGATTACCGCTGCCGTCGGGGATCAGGTTCTCGGGCAAGATGACGGGTAGATCTTTTTCTGGCACCGGCACCGCACCACAGTCCTGGCAGTGAATGATTGGGATGGGCGTGCCCCAATAACGTTGGCGCGAGATGCCCCAGTCGCGCAAGCGCCAAGTCGTTTGGCGCGTGCCCAAGCCCAGCGCCTCGAGCTTGCTCGAGATCGCATCAATGGCTTGCATAAAGTTCAGCCCGTCATATTCGCCCGAGTTAATCAGACGGCCAGATTGCTTGTCCGCATAGGATTCATGCCACACCTTGTTATCAAAAGGCTTGTCGCCAACTTGCACTACCTGCGTGATCGTTAGGCCATACTTGTTTGCAAAAGCAAAGTCGCGCTCGTCGTGGGCCGGAACACCCATCACAGCGCCATCGCCATAGCTCATCAACACATAGTTGCCTACCCATAGCGCAACCTGCTGTCCAGTTAGCGGGTGCGTGACGGTCAATCCGGTATCCCGACCTTCTTTTTCGCGCGTGGCGAGTTCCGCCTCAGTCGTGCCGCCTTGCTTGCACTGTTCGATAAACGCAGCCAGTGCAGGGTTGCTGCTCGCGGCGTGCGTGGCTAGCGGATGCTCAGGTGCAACCGCGCAGAACGTGACGCCCATGATGGTGTCGGCACGCGTGGTGAACACAAACATGTTGCCGTCTTGGATCAGCTTATTTTGTGCATCTTTAATGGTGTGCGTAAAGGCAAAACGCACCCCTTCGCTTTTACCGATCCAGTTTTCTTGCATGGCGCGCACGCGGTCAGGCCATCCTGCTAAGCCAGTCTGCACTTGTTCAAGCAGTTCGCTCGCGTAGTCAGTGATGCGCAGGTAGTAGCCCGGGATTTCGCGCTTTTCAACGGGTGCGCCAGAGCGCCAGCCACGACCGTCGATTACTTGCTCGTTAGCCAGCACGGTGTTGTCTACCGGGTCCCAGTTCACAACCTGTGTCTTACGATATGCAATGCCTTTTTCAAGCATCTTTAAAAAGAGCCATTGATTCCATTTGTAGTACTTGGGATCGCAGGCGCACATCTCACGCGTCCAATCGATCGCCAGGCCCATCGCCTTCATTTGCTTTTTCATGTAGGCGATGTTGTCGTACGTCCACTTTGCAGGAGGTACGTTGGATTTCATTGCGGCGTTTTCAGCCGGCATCCCAAAGGCATCCCAACCCATCGGCATCAGTACGTTGTAGCCACGCATGCGCAGCTGCCGCGCCATCATGTCATTGATGGTGTAGTTGCGCACGTGACCCATATGCAACTTACCACTGGGATAGGGCAGCATTGAGCAAGCGTAAAACTTGGGCTTGGGTTCCCCCGAAGCATTCTTTGCGTTCTCGGTAACGAGGTATGCGTCACGAGAGTCCCAGTTAGCGTGGGCAGCCGCTTCGACGGCATTAGGTTGGTAGCGTTCCTGCATGAATACAGCCAAAAAGAGGTGAGACGCACAATACGTCAATCGACCTTGACATTATAGGGCGGTACGCTCTTTGTGCCCGAGTCAACGCGCAGTGGGGGCTTGCAAATAGAAGGCATAAAAACAAACAGCCTCGCTAGGCGAGGCTGTTGGAGCAGAAACCGGAGCGTAGGCTCGAATTACTTGAGCTTGGTTTCTTTGTAGTCAACGTGCTTGCGAGCGACTGGATCAAACTTCTTGATCAGCATTTTCTCAGGCATGTTGCGCTTGTTTTTTGTGGTTGTGTAGAAATGACCTGTTCCAGCGCTGGACTCAAGTTTGATTTTTTCGCGTGCACCTTTTGCCATGATGGCCTCCTTTAAGCGACTTCGCCGCGTGCGCGAAGATCAACCAGAACGGCGTCGATGCCATTCTTGTCGATTGTGCGGATCGCGTTCGTGGTGACGCGCAGGCGTATCCAACGGTTTTCGCTTTCAACCCAGAAACGGCGCGACTGCAGATTTGGCAGAAAACGACGCTTGGTTTTGTTGTTAGCGTGAGAAACATTGTTGCCCACCATGGGCTTTTTTCCGGTCACTTGGCATACACGTGCCATGGCTACACCTATTGTTTGTTTGAACGCAGCGTTCAGGTTTTTTCGTTCAGATTTCTACATCAAGTCGGACAT
>CAJBTJ010000386.1 GCA_903958565.1 uncultured beta proteobacterium | reverse complement strand
CAGCTCGAAAAGCGGATCATGTTCCGCCGTGCCATGAAGCGCGCCATGCAAAACGCCATGCGTCTCGGTGCCCAAGGCATCAAGATCATGAGTGCTGGCCGCTTAAATGGTATTGAGATTGCTCGTACAGAATGGTATCGCGAAGGCCGTGTGCCACTGCATACGCTGCGTGCGAACATCGATTACGGTACCTCAGAAGCCCACACGACATATGGCGTGATTGGCATCAAGGTTTGGGTATACAAAGGCGATATGCTGGCTAACGGCGAATTGCCTGTTGAAACCGCCGCCCCTCGCGAAGAAGAGCGTCGTCCGCGTCGCGCACCACGTGCTGACAAGCCCGAAGGTGCACGTCCGGCCGGAGCCCGTCCCGCAGGACGTGGTCGCGCACCGCGCAAGGCTGATGCCGCTGCGCCTGCGCCTGAAGGAGAATAAGCATGCTGCAACCAGCACGCAGGAAATATCGCAAAGAGCAGAAGGGCCGTAATACCGGCCTGGCTACGCGCGGCGCTAACGTTTCGTTTGGTGAGTATGGTCTTAAGGCAACCGGTCGCGGCCGCCTGACGGCTCGTCAAATCGAATCAGCCCGTCGTGCCATTAACCGCCACATTAAACGTGGTGGTCGTATCTGGATTCGTATCTTCCCTGACAAGCCAATTTCACAAAAGCCTGCGGAAGTTCGGATGGGTAACGGTAAAGGTAACCCTGAATACTGGGTTGCTGAAATTCAGCCCGGCAAAGTGCTGTACGAAATGGAAGGTGTGAGTGAAGAAATCGCGCGCGAGGCTTTCCGCCTCGCTGCTGCGAAATTGCCGATCTCGACCACGTTCGTCGCGCGTCACATCGGAGCTTAAGGAAACGATATGAAAGCAAGCGAACTTCGTGCAAAATCTGTTGCAGAACTCGGACAAGAACTTGAGAGCCTCTTGAAGGCTCAATTCGGTCTGCGTATGCAGCGTGCAACCCAACAGCTCACCAACCACACTCAAATTGGTAAAGTACGTCGCGATATCGCACGCGTACGCACCTTGATGACTGAGAAGGCGGGAAAATAATATGACCACAGCTCAAACTACAAAACCAAAGCGTCAGCGTACGCTGGTTGGTAAAGTCGTCAGCAACAAGATGGAAAAAACCATTGTCGTGCTGGTCGAGCGTCGCGTTAAGCACCCAGTGCTTGGCAAGATCATCATGCGCTCTGCCAAGTACAAGGCTCATGACGAAACCAATCAGTTCAACGAAGGCGATACCGTTGAGATTGCTGAAGGCCGTCCAATTTCGCGTTCCAAATCCTGGACCGCAACGAAGTTGATCGAAGCCGCACGCGTGATTTAAACGCGTTTGCGCGAAGCTGCGCAAATAACGGTTGCTGTTAGACTAAACAAAAACGCGACGATTTTATTCGTCGCGTTTTTGCTTTTTTCAACCTGCGTGCAGTAGTCACGGAGTTGCCGTGTACCCTGCACCCAATCGACTACTTAGATATGCGTCACAAACTTCGTGACAAGATATCCGTCAAACGTTTCCGCACCACCCTCACTACCAATGCCGCTATCCTTAATACCACCGAAAGGTGTTTCAGGTAGAGCACTGCCAAAGTGGTTGATGTTCACCATGCCGGCCTCAATAGAGTTAGACACCTTGGTGGCCGTCTGTAACGAATTTGTGAACACATAGCTCGACAAGCCGAAGGGCAGGCTGTTAGCACGTGCGATCACTTCGTCTATATCGTTAAATGGAACAACAGGTGCGATGGGACCAAAGGGCTCTTCGTTCATCAGCATGGCATCGTCTTTTAGGCCGGTGATGACGGTTGGCGGAAAGAAAAAACCTTTACCCGATGGCGCATCGCCACCAATCTCGATCTTCGCGCCGCGCTTGCGTGCGTCTTCGACGAAGCGCGCAATGGCAGGCACGCGCCGCTCGTGTGCAAGCGGACCCATTTCAACGCCATCTTCCAAGCCATTGCCCATTTTGACGTTCTTTAGAACGTCGGTGAACTTCGCTAGAAACTTGTCGTAGGCTTTCTTTTGAACATAGAAGCGCGTAGGTGATACGCACACCTGACCGGCATTACGAATCTTGAACTTAGCCAACATGGTGGCAGCGCGATCAATGTCCGCATCGTCAAACACCAATACGGGCGAGTGGCCACCTAGCTCCATCGTGACGCGTTTCATGTGGGCACCGGCCAAAGCGGCAAGCTGCTTGCCAACAGGAACCGAGCCAGTGAAGGACACCTTACGTGAAATAGGTGAGCGAATCAGGTAGTCCGACACCTTGGCGGGTTCGCCCCACACGAGGTTCAACACGCCCGGTGGTAGTCCGGCGTCATGGAACATCTGAGCGATCGCCATCACGGCACTGGGCGAATCCTCTGGTCCTTTCAGAATAATCGTGCAGCCGGAACCCACGGCCGCGCAAATTTTACGAATGGCTTGGTTATACGGGAAGTTCCAAGGGGTGAAGGCTACACACACCCCGATGGGCTCCTTGAGGACAAGCTGACGCACGTCTGAGCTGCGGGGCAGCACGACTCGACCATAAATGCGGCGACACTCCTCGGCGTGCCAGTCGCAGTGGTCCGCACAGCCAACGACCTCGCCGAGAGCCTCTGCCAAGGGTTTTCCCTGGTCAAGCGTCATGTTCCGGGCGATTTCCTTTGCGCGGTCTCGCGTCAGCTGGCCAACCTTACGCAGGATGGCCGACCGGTCCATTGGGGACGACTTTTTCCAGGTTGTGAAAGCCTTTTCGGCAGCCTGGAGGGCCATATCCAGATCGGCATTCGAGGCATGGGGTAGCTGGCCCAGCACGTCTTGCGTAGCTGGATTGATCACGTCCTGCGTCTTGCGGCCTTCGCCAGAGACAAATTGACCGTTGATGTAAAGCGACAGTTTTTCGTACATACAGTTAGATCCCGATGGTTGCTTCCAATGTTGGTAATATGACACAAGTTCGAAAGACTTGCACAAAAAAAAATATCGGGATATACTGCACGGCTTTCCCGCATTTCTTGCGCGGTCAGGCCTGAGACCACTAGGTTCTTAGCCAAGCCGCCGATAAAAGCAGAAAGATTGTTTAGCAGATTTCAACCCAGGGTGCTCTGTGGCACCTAACGGGACCAAAACTGACTGATTTGGCTGCAAGCTGAAAGGCAAGCAGATGAGTTGGTTAAGTTGGAACAGGAAAAATCATGATCCAAATGCAGACCACGCTGGACGTGGCCGATAACACTGGTGCACGCTCTGTCATGTGCATTAAAGTGCTCGGCGGTTCCAAGCGCCGTTATGCCGCTATCGGCGACGTTATCAAAGTGACCGTCAAAGATGCCGCCCCCCGTGGCCGCGTCAAAAAAGGCGAGATCTACAACGCAGTCGTCGTTCGTACGGCAAAAGGCGTCCGTCGTAAAGACGGTTCGCTTATTCGTTTCGGTGGCAATGCCGCCGTATTGCTCAACGCCAAGCTCGAGCCCATCGGCACGCGCATCTTTGGACCCGTCACTCGCGAATTGCGTGGCGAGAAGTTCATGAAGATCGTGTCCTTGGCGCCTGAAGTACTGTAAGGAGCCGACATGAACAAAATTCGCAAAGGCGACGAAGTGATCGTTTTGACGGGTCGTGACAAAAAGCGTCGCGGTACCGTGCTTGAGCGTATCGATGCAGACCATGTGCTCGTCGAAGGCATCAACATGGTTAAAAAGCATGTACGCCCGAACCCCACGCAGGGCACAACCGGCGGCATTATCGAAAAAACAATGCCTATCCATATTTCGAACATCGCACTGTTCAACCCAGCCACTGGCAAGGGTGAACGCGTCGGCATTCAAGAAGTCGACGGTCGTAAAGTTCGTGTTTATCGTTCCAGCGGCGAGCCCGTTGGCGCGAAAGCATAAGGGAGCTCAACATGTCACGTTTCCAAGAGCTCTACCAGCAAAAAATTGCACCGCAACTGCGTGAGCAGTTCGGCTACAAATGTGTGATGCAAGTGCCGCGTATTACTAAGGTCACGCTCAACATGGGTGTGTCTGAGGCCGTCGCTGATAAAAAAGTCATCGAGCACGCTGTATCAGACCTCACCAAGATCGCCGGCCAAAAGCCCGTTGTCACAAAAACCAAGAAGGCTATCGCGGGTTTCAAAATCCGCGAAGACTATCCGATTGGTTGCATGGTGACATTGCGTGGTCAGCGCATGTACGAATTCATCGACCGTCTCGTGTCTGTGGCGTTGCCACGCGTACGCGACTTCCGCGGAATTTCGGGCCGTGCGTTTGACGGCCGTGGTAATTACAACATCGGTGTGAAAGAGCAGATTATTTTCCCCGAAATCGAATACGACAAAATTGACGTGTTGCGTGGGATGAACATCAGCATCACCACCACCGCGAAGACCGACGAAGAAGCCAAGGCGCTGTTGACAGCGTTTAGCTTCCCGTTCCGCAACTAAGGGGCGCAGACGTGGCTAAACTATCAATGATCAATCGCGATGTAAAGCGCACTAAAACAGTAGAGAAATTTGCTGCTAAGCGCGCTGCCCTCAGGGCAATCATCGAAGATTCAACCAAGACCGACGAAGAGCGTTACGAAGCACGCCTTAAAATGCAACAGCTTCCACGCAACGCAAGCCCAGTTCGCCAGCGTAACCGCTGCTTGATCACGGGACGGGCTCGCGGAGTATTCAGCAAGTTCGGACTTGGCCGCATGAAACTGCGCGAATTGGCTATGAAGGGTGAAATCCCCGGCATGACCAAAGCTAGCTGGTAGGAGAATAAAACATGAGCATGAGCGACCCAATCGCCGATATGCTGACTCGCATTCGCAATGCGCAGCAGGTAGATAAGACATCGGTGACCATGCCCTCCTCCAAGCTTAAGGCAGCGATTGCTGCCGTGCTTCAGGACGAAGGTTATGTCGATGGTTTTCAGATCAAGGGTACGGCCCAAAAGCCAGAACTCGAAATCACCCTTAAGTATTACGCTGGCCGCCCAGTGATAGAGCGCATCGAACGCGTCTCGCGTCCTGGCCTACGTATTTACAAAGGTCACGGGAGTATTCCTCAGGTTATGAACGGCCTGGGTGTCGCCATCGTTTCCACTTCGCGTGGTGTGATGACTGATCGCAAAGCACGCGCCAATGGCGTGGGCGGCGAAGTGCTCTGCTACGTGGCTTAAGGAGAGAACCTAATGTCACGTATCGCAAAATATCCAGTCGAACTGCCCAAGGGCGTAGAGGCTTCAATACAGTCCGATCTGATCACCGTCAAAGGCCCATTGGGCTCCCTGACGCAGACACTGAACGGCGATGTGATCGTCAACGAAGACGCAGGTAAGCTGTCGTTCATCGTTGCCAATGATTCGCGTCAGGCCAAGGCAATGTCGGGCACGCTTCGTGCTTTAGTTGCCAACATGGTCACCGGTGTCAGCAAAGGCTTTGAGCGTAAGTTGACGCTTGTTGGTGTGGGTTACCGCGCCGCTATTCAAGGCAACGCGATCAAATTGCAACTTGGCTTTTCGCACGATGTCGTGCATCCAATGCCTGCCGGTGTAAAAGCCGAATGCCCAACACAGACGGAAATCGTTCTCAAGGGCTCCAACAAACAAGTTGTTGGACAGGTGGCTGCAGAGATTCGCGCATATCGTCCGCCAGAGCCCTACAAGGGCAAGGGCGTTCGTTATGTTGACGAGCACGTCATCATTAAAGAAACCAAGAAGAAATAATCGCGCAAACAAGGAAACATCATGGACAAAAAAATTTCCCGTTTGCGTCGTGCCGTACCGACGCGTAAGAAAATCACCGAGTTGCGAGTTAATCGCCTCCAGATTTTCCGCTCGAATCTGCACATCTACGCAAACATTATTTCGCCTGAAGGCGATCGCATCCTTGTTTCAGCCTCAACGGTTGAAGCAGAAGTGCGTCAGCAGCTCGCTGGCCAAACTGGTGGTGGTGGCAATGCTGCCGCTGCAACACTGGTGGGCAAGCGCGTCGCAGAGAAAGCAAAAGCTGCCGGTATTGAGCTTGTCGCTTTTGATCGTTCGGGTTTCCGATACCACGGCCGTGTTAAAGCCCTGGCCGATGCCGCGCGTGAAGCCGGCCTGAAGTTTTAAGCGAGGAACAGTCAAATGGCTAAAGAACAACGCAAGAACGGTCCTGAAGAGCGTGACGACGGTCTTCGCGAAAAGATGATCGCGGTTAATCGCGTCAGCAAAGTCGTTAAGGGCGGTCGCACAATGAGCTTTGCTGCGCTGACTGTTGTGGGCGACGGCGATGGACGTGTCGGTATGGGCAAAGGTAAAGCACGTGAAGTGCCAGTGTCAGTACAAAAAGCAATGGAACAAGCACGTCGCGAGATGTTTAAAGTTTCGTTGAAGAACGGCACGCTCCACCATACCGTGGTTGGTAAGCATGGCGCCTCAACAGTGCTGATTTCGCCTGCGGCAGAAGGTACTGGCGTGATCGCCGGCGGCCCCATGCGCGCAATTTTTGATGTGATGGGCGTGCGTAACGTCGTGGCGAAAAGCCTCGGCTCGAGCAACCCTTACAACATGGTACGTGCAACGCTTAACGGCTTGCGCGCATCCCTCACCCCGTCGGAAGTTGCTGCAAAACGCGGCAAAACCGTCGAAGAGATTCTGGGGTAAGTCATGGCTGATAAACAAGTCAAAGTCACATTGGTCCGTTCGACCATTGGTACAAAGCAAGACCACCGCGACACCGTTCGTGGCCTGGGTTTGCGTCGTCTCAACAGCAGCAAAGTGCTCAAAGACACTCCCGAAGTTCGCGGGATGATCAACAAAGTTGATTATCTCGTGACCGTCTCGGAAGTCTGAAAGGAATCACGATGTCGATTACTCAACTGAATACGCTCAAGCCTGCCGTTGGCTCGACACACGCAAAGCGTCGTGTTGGTCGTGGTATTGGCTCGGGTTTAGGTAAAACCGCTGGTCGCGGTCACAAAGGTCAGAGCTCGCGCGCTGGCGGCTTTCATAAAGTAGGCTTTGAGGGCGGTCAAATGCCTTTGCAGCGCCGTTTGCCTAAGCGCGGCTTTTCTATTTTGGATGACCATCTGTACGCGCAAGTGCGTTTGTCTGATCTTCAAGCCCTGCCCGTCGACGAAATCGACGTGCAAGTGTTGAAACAGGCTGGCGTAGTGGGTACGCAGGTGCGCTACGTCAAAGTGTTTAAGTCGGGCGAGTTGTCACGCAAAGTTACCCTCAAGGGTATTGGCGCAACAGCTGGCGCGCGTGCTTCGATCGAAGCCGCTGGCGGCACGATTGCTTAAGACGGATTAAAGAATGGCGACAGCACAACCCGCAGGAAAAGCAGGCCCACGTTACGGCGATTTAAAGCGCCGTCTCGTGTTCCTGGTGCTCGCTTTGGTGGTTTACCGCCTGGGCACGCATATTCCTGTTCCGGGCATCAACCCAGATGCGCTCGCAGACTTGTTCCGCGAAAATCAGGGTGGAATTCTCGGCTTGTTCAACATGTTCTCGGGCGGTGCCTTGGCGCGCTTCTCGATTTTCGCGTTGGGCATCATGCCTTACATTTCTGCGTCGATCATCATGCAGCTGATGTCGGTCGTTGTGCCGACGCTTGAAACCATCAAGAAAGACGGTGAAGCTGGCCGTCGCAAGATTACGCAGTACACCCGCTACGGCACTGTTGCGTTAGCGTTGGTTCAGGCGATTGGTATTTCGGTTGCACTTGAGTCCCAACCAGGCTTAGTGATTGATGCCGGCGTCATGTTCCGCCTTACGACGGTCGTGACCTTAGTAACCGGCACGATGTTTGTGATGTGGCTTGGTGAACAAATTACGGAGCGCGGCTTAGGTAACGGTATCTCCATCCTAATTTTCGCGGGAATTGTCGCCGGCCTGCCGAGCGCGCTGGCAGGGCTGTTGGATTTAGTTCGTACGAATGCGATGTCGGGTTTTTCCGCGCTGTTTATCGTTGCCCTCTCTGTGCTCGTGACCGCCTTCGTGGTGTTGGTTGAGCGTGGACAGCGCAAGATCACGGTTAACTACGCCAAGCGTCAGGTGGGTAACAAGGTGTACGGCGGACAAACGTCGCACTTGCCACTGAAGCTAAACATGGCAGGTGTGATCCCTCCAATTTTTGCGTCTTCGATTATTTTGTTCCCAGCAACGATTACCAGCTGGTTCTCGAACACCGAAGGCATGCGTTGGTTGGGTGATTTGGCGGCAGCACTTGCGCCACGCCAACCCCTCTACATCACGTTGTACGCAACCGCTATTATTTTCTTCTGTTTCTTCTATACAGCGCTGGTGTTCAACAGTCGCGAGACAGCAGATAACCTTAAGAAGAGCGGCGCGTTTGTTCCAGGGATTCGTCCAGGCGAACAGACCGCTAAATTCATTGACAAGATTTTGATGCGATTGACCTTGGCTGGTGCCTTGTACATCACGTTGGTGTGCTTGTTACCGGAGTTCTTGGTCATGCGTTGGAATGTACCGTTTTATTTTGGCGGCACCTCTTTGCTGATTATTGTTGTAGTTACGATGGACTTCATGGCTCAGGTTCAGGCCTACATGATGTCTCACCAGTACGATTCACTGCTCAAGAAGGCTAACTTCAAGGGCGCGAATATGCCAATGAGATAAGCGAGAGCAATGTCAAAGGACGACGTCATTCAGATGCAGGGTGAGATTCTTGAGAATCTTCCCAACGCAACTTTCCGTGTCAAGCTAGAAAATGGCCATGTAGTGTTGGGGCATATTTCCGGCAAGATGCGCATGCATTACATCCGGATTTTGCCGGGCGATAAAGTCACAGTGGAGCTCACCCCCTATGACCTAACGCGCGCCAGAATCGTATTCCGCTCGAAATGAGCGGCCGGGTTACAGATAACAGGAGTCAACCATGAAAGTAATGGCATCGGTTAAGCGGATTTGCCGCAATTGCAAGATTATTAAACGTCACGGCGTCGTGCGAGTTATTTGCACCGACCCGCGTCATAAGCAGCGTCAAGGTTAATACAAGGAATCGTTATGGCCCGTATTGCTGGCATCAACATACCGCCACATCAGCACGCCGAAATCGGCCTGACTGCCATTTTTGGCATCGGTCGCACGCGTTCACGCAAAATCTGTGAAGCCGCTGGTGTTCCCCTGTCGAAGAAGGTCAAAGACCTGACCGACGCAGAACTCGAGCGTATCCGCGAGCACGTTGGCGTGTTTGCGGTGGAAGGTGATTTGCGCCGTGAAGTTCAGTTGTCGATCAAGCGTTTGATCGACCTCGGAACGTATCGCGGCATGCGCCACAAGCGCGGCCTGCCCGTACGTGGTCAACGCACTCGCACCAACGCCCGCACCCGCAAGGGACCGCGTCGCGCTGCTGCAAGCCTGAAGAAATAAAAAGGATTAGAAGATGGCAAAAGCTTCTACCGCCGGCGCTACCCGCGTTCGCAAAAAAGTCAAAAAGAATGTGTCGGACGGCATTGCGCACGTTCACGCATCGTTTAACAACACCATCATCACGATCACCGATCGCCAAGGTAATGCCTTGTCGTGGGCGACCTCCGGTGGTGCTGGTTTCAAAGGCTCACGTAAGTCGACCCCGTTTGCAGCGCAGGTTGCTGCTGAGACGGCCGGCAAACTGGCCATCGAATACGGTATCAAGACACTTGAAGTTCGCATCAAGGGCCCAGGCCCAGGCCGCGAATCTTCAGTACGTGCGTTGAATGCGCTGGGCATCAAGATCTCGAGCATCGCCGACATCACGCCCGTGCCGCACAACGGTTGCCGTCCACCCAAGCGTCGTCGTATCTAAGGGGAACCCACATGGCACGTTATACCGGTCCCAAATGTAAACTCTCGCGTCGCGAGGGTATTGACCTTTTCCTAAAGAGCGCACGCCGCTCGCTGGACTCCAAGTGCAAACTGGATTCTAAGCCTGGCCAACACGGTCGCACTTCAGGTGCCCGTACGTCAGACTATGGTCTACAGTTGCGCGAAAAGCAAAAGCTCAAGCGCATGTACGGCATTATGGAAAAACAGTTCCGTAAATATTTTGCAGAAGCCGAGCGTCGCAAAGGCAACACGGGCGAACAGCTCATCCAGTTGCTAGAGTCGCGTTTGGACAACGTTGTGTACCGTATGGGCTTTGGCTCAACACGCGCAGAAGCGCGCCAGTTGGTCTCGCACCGTGCGATTGAACTCAACGGCCACACGGCAGACATCCCTTCGATGTTGATCAAGTCAGGCGACGTCGTAGCGATCCGCGAAAAGGCAAAAGCACAAGCGCGCATTCGCGAGTCGATGGACCTTGCTTCAGGCAATGGTTTGCCGCAGTGGGTTGATGTTGATACCGCCAAGCTCGTCGGTACGTTTAAGCAAGTGCCTGATCGTGCAGATGTTGCTCGCGACATCAACGAATCGATGGTCGTCGAACTGTATTCACGTTAATAGTCGTTTTAAAAAGTGTGCGGCGCGGCTGTGCACTTTTTATGATGATGAAGTTAAGCTTTCACCCATCAGCCTTATCGGCGTAACGAGCCGAGGGTATTGAAAAGGAATTGCAGATATGTCACAAGGTTTTCTCAAGCCACGTTCGATCGAAGTCGAACCCGTAGGCCTCAATCACGCCAAAATCATCATGGAGCCGTTTGAACGCGGCTTCGGTCATACGTTGGGCAATGCGCTGCGTCGCATCCTGCTGTCCTCGATGACGGGTTATGCGCCAACCGAAGTACAGATCACGGGCGTCGTGCACGAATATTCGACGATCCCTGGCGTGCGTGAAGACGTTGTAGATATTCTTTTGAACCTCAAGGGTGTGGTGTTTAAACTCCACAGCCGTGATGAAGTGACCCTGACCTTGCGCAAGCAAGGTGCTGGCATCGTTTTGGCTTCCGATATTGAATTGCCCCATGATGTTGAAATCGTTAATCCGCATCAAGTCATTGCAACGCTGACCGACTCCGGCAAGCTTGAAATGCAGATCAAGGTTGAGAAAGGCCGTGGCTACGTTCCTGGTAACGTACGCGCATTGATCGACGATCGTGCACACACGATTGGTCGCATCGTGCTGGATGCATCGTTTAGCCCAGTGCGTCGTGTCAGCTACGCTGTTGAGAGCGCGCGCGTTGAGCAGCGTACCGACCTCGACAAGCTTGTGTTGGATGTTGAAACAAATGGCGTGATTAGTCCTGAAGAAGCCGTACGTCAGTCGGCACGTATTTTGATGGATCAAATTTCGGTGTTCGCGGCGCTCGAAGGTGCTGGCGATTCATACGAAATGCCAAGCCGTGGTGCGCCACAGATCGACCCAGTGCTGTTGCGCCCTGTTGACGATCTCGAGCTGACCGTGCGTTCGGCTAACTGCCTGAAAGCGGAAAATATTTACTACATCGGTGATTTGATTCAACGCACCGAAAACGAATTGCTCAAGACACCAAACCTTGGTCGCAAGTCGCTCAACGAAATCAAAGAAGTCCTGTCCGCTCGCGGCTTGACTTTAGGGATGAAACTTGAGAACTGGCCACCAATGGGCCTCGAGCGTCCGTAAGCGTATTGTCTGTAATCAGTACCTAACCAAACCTGACGATCGGATTTGGTTAGGGCAATATCAGAAAGACCCGCAACACCCGCAGTGCCACCATCGGCCCGCAGCAAGAAAGTTTGCTGATAGAAGAGCTGAATAACCTCGAGCGGACACGCTCTTAATAGATTCAATAAGGAAAGTATCATGCGTCACGGTAATGGATTACGTAAGCTCAACCGCACTAGCAGCCATCGTCTTGCGATGTTCCGCAACATGGCTGTTGCGCTGTTGACCCACGAAGCGATTAAGACAACGTTGCCTAAGGCAAAAGAATTACGTCGTATTGTTGAGCCCCTCATCACGATGGGTAAGAGCCCAACCCTGGCGAACAAGCGTTTGGCATTTGCTCGCTTGCGCGACCGCGAGATCGTGCTCAAGCTGTTTGCTGATATCGGCCCACGCTACGCAGCGCGTCATGGTGGCTACACCCGCATCCTTAAAATGGGTTTCCGTCAGGGTGACAATGCACCGATGGCCTTTATGGAATTGGTTGACCGCCCAGTGGTTGAAGAGACCGCTGAAGAAGCCGCCGAATAAATTTCGATAGCTCAAAATAAAAAAGGCCTCGGTTTATCCGGGGCTTTTTTGTCAGAGGACGCTCATGAATCAAACAGACACCGTACTTGTGCTGAGCAACGCTCCGGATGAGGCTGTCGCAACGCGTATTGCCGACACCCTGGTGTCAGAGGGGTTGGCCGCCTGCGTGAACATTGGCACCCTCGTTCAGTCTGTTTACCGCTGGCAGGGGGTCGTTGAGAAAGCCACAGAGATTCCGCTGACAATAAAAACAACTGCATCTAAACAGGCTAATCTAATAGAGCGCCTGATTGCATTGCACCCGTATGATGTGCCGGAAGCAATTGTGGTGCCGATCATTGGCGGGTATGCGCCTTACTTGAACTGGGTGCACGAGAACTAAATGGCTCTAACCAGATACGCGATACAAAAAATAGGCTTTGCATTGTTATTGCTAGGCCTAATGGTGCTGTCTGTCTCGCGTGCATCAGCACAAGATTTTTTGGATCCAGAAAAAGCCTTTGTCTTGCAGGCACAGATGATCTCGGCCGACAGGATTAGTCTGCGTTTTAAGATCGCGCCTGGCTATTACATGTACCGCGAGCGCTTCAGCTTTGAGCTGGACACGACACACGTCAAGCTTGGTGAGCCCAAGATGCCGACGGGGCGTGTTAAGTTCGATCAAACCTTCAATAAAGAGATGGAGCTCTATTTTACTGATGCGGTGATCGAACTGCCTATTTCCGCGTGGCCGAAAAACATAGCAACCGAGAGTTTCAAGTTAACGGCCAATGGCCAAGGCTGCGCTGAGGCAGGCTTGTGCTATCCGCCTCAAGATTTTGTCTTGCAGCTCACACCGCAGTCGGGTGCGGCTGGCTACGTGATTGTTGCGCAAGCCTCCGGTTCGCTATTTGAGCGGATCAGGCAAGGCCAACTCAGCGACGTGTTGTTCGGGGCAGATGACATCGGGCTGGCGCAGCTGTTGTCATCGACCGGCCTGCTTGAAATCACACTGCTGTTCTTTGTACTCGGCCTATTGCTTGCTCTCACACCTTGCGTGTTACCTATGGTGCCGATTCTTTCGGTGCTGCTGGTCGGTGAAGAAAAGCACGTCTCGCGCGCCCGAGGTTTTTCGCTTGCGGTCGCCTACGTGGCGGGTATGTCGGTGATCTACACCGCCTTGGGCGTTGCCGCCGGATTGAGTGGCGCGGGCCTTGCCGCGTGGTTACAAACACCCTGGGTGCTAGGTTTGTTCGCATTGCTGCTCGGTGTGCTTGCTCTGGCGATGTTTGATGTTTATACCTTCCAGATGCCCGCAAGTCTTCAGACCAAACTGATGGCCAAGAACTCGGGCATTTTGGGCGGTCGTTTGAGCGCAGCCGCCTTGATGGGCGCCCTATCCGCGCTAATTGTTGGCCCGTGTGTCGCCGCACCACTCGCTGGCGCGCTTCTATACATTTCACAAACCGGCGACGTGGTGCTTGGCGGCTTAGCGCTGTTTGCGATGGCATGGGGAATGGGCGTGCCCTTGTTGCTGATGGGCCTGTCAGCCGGCAAGCTGATGCCCCGCGCAGGGCATTGGATGGAAGGCGTCAAGAAATTTTTCGGTGTGCTGCTACTTGGTACGGCGTGGTGGATGATCACACCGCTTTTACCCACTTGGGCACAGATTCTTGGCTGGGCGGTACTCGTGCTATTTGCAGCAGTACTTCTGCGCACCTTTGATTCCTTGCCGCCAGACGCACGCTTTGGCGCCCTATTGCGCAAGACACTCGGCCTGCTTTTAGCCTTGCTGAGTTTATTGTGGGTGGTGGGTGTTGCAAGCGGCGGGCGTTCTTTGCTGCAGCCTTTAGGGCATTTGGCCTTTATGCAGGGTACGAGTAGTCAAGGCTCAGCTGAGCGTAGTGCAACCTCAGCAGGCGCTCAACTCGTGGCGCCTGCGCAAGGCTCCTCATTAAAACAACAGTTGCTTGGTGCCCCACCAGCGGCTGCCCACCCAACTTTTCAGCGGGTACGCACCTTAGCCGAACTTGAGGCAATTCTTGCAAAAACCACTCGGCCCGTTATGTTGGATTTCTATGCAGACTGGTGCGTATCTTGCAAGGAGATGGAAGCGTTCACGTTTGTTGACCCGCGGGTCGTACAGCGGATGGGGCAATTGTTGTTATTACAAGTTGACGTGACCGCAAACAACGCGGATGATCGAGCGTTAATGAAGCGCTTTAAATTGTTTGGGCCACCTGGGATCATATTTTTTTCAGCAAGTGGCGCCGAGCGCCGTGACATACGTGTTGTGGGATTTCAAGACGCCAATCGCTTTAGTGCGACGCTTGATCGGGTGCTAAAGTAGTTGAAACGGTAGTCGTTACACAGAGACGTATGTCAGCGCAAAGCAAGTCCACGACTTCAGTCATCATTCTTTTCGCTTTTGCCGCGTGTGCAAGCTCGACCTCGTTCCGAATTTGTGACCCACTTTTGCCAGTGTTTGCGCAAGAGTTTGGTGTGCGCACTGCGCAGGCCTCAAACACCGTCACCCTGTTTGCCATCGCCTACGGAATCTTGCAGTTCTTTTATGGTCCGCTAGGTGATCATTATGGAAAATTCCGCGTGGTATCTTGGGCCACGCTTGGTTGCGCGGTGGGCAGCCTGATTGTTGCTGCGGCGCCAACACTCGAAGTGATCGAGATTGGTCGTTTTATTTCAGGCGCAACCGCAGCGGCCATTGTGCCCTTGGCCATGGCGTGGATCGGGGATCACGTCCCGTATGAAAAAAGACAAGAGACCATTGCGCGCTTTCTGTTGGGATCGATTGCTGGCCTCGCACTCGGCCAGCTATTGGGCGGCGTATTTGCTGACACGCTCGGCTGGCGCTGGGCCTTTGTATGGATGGCGACGACCTACTTGATCGTAGGCCTGTTGTTATTGTCTCGGCGCCATACAGTGACCGAGTCCACTGTGCGCCCCGCCGGCCGGGTCAACCCCTTGATGCCGATCAAGCAGGTGCTCTCGACCAAATGGGCATGGTTTGTTTTAGCGATTGTTTCCATCGAAGGAATGCTGGTCTTTGGCCCCCTTGCGTTTGTTCCAGCGTTTTTACACGAACGCCACGGGCTACCTGTATCGTGGGCCGGAATAATCAGCGGCTGTTTTGCATTGGGCGCCTTCATTTATGCCATACGCGCCAATAAGTTTGTAGCCAAACTTGGCGAGCGCGGGTTGGCGTTGTGGGGTGGCGCACTCCTTGCGTTGGCGATGCTCGGATTCTTACTCGCCCCCGGTTGGCAGTGGACGGTTGTGGCAAGCATCATGTCGGGGTTAGGGTATTACTTTTTACACGCGGTCCTGCAGACGCATGCCACGCAGATGGCGCCCACCGCGCGGGGCACTTCCGTGTCGCTTTTTGCGTCGTGTCTGTTTTTAGGACAGTCGTTTGGCGTGGCGGTGTGCGCCTGGTTAGGCGACACCTTTGGACTGGGCACGGTATTCCCCGTCGGGATAATCGGCTTGCCCTTACTCGCGATGCTGTTTGCCTGGCGCTTAAAAGCTCGCCAAGCACAACAGTAAGTGGTTACTGCGTTTTTAGCAGTTTGGCCGCGGCCGGTGCGAAGTACGTCAGAATCCCATCCGCACCTGCCCGTTTAAAGCCGAGCAACGTTTCCATCATAACTTTGTCGTGATCGAGCCAGCCATTGGCTGCTGCCGCTTTAATCATGGCGTACTCACCACTGACTTGGTAGGCAAAGGTTGGGACGCGGAACGCATCTTTTACGCGACGCAATACATCCAGGTAAGGCATGCCGGGTTTGACCATGACCATATCGGCGCCTTCACGCAAATCCGCCGCAACCTCTCGGAGCGCCTCATCAATATTGCCAGGATCCATCTGATAGACCAGTTTGTTTGATTTGCCAAGATTGGCCGCCGACCCGACCGCATCCCGGAACGGGCCGTAAAAGGCGCTGGCAAACTTGGCTGAATACGCCATGATGCGTGTGTGGATGAACTGGTTGGCTTCTAACGCGTTGCGGATGGCACCAATACGTCCGTCCATCATGTCGCTCGGCGCGACGATATCCACGCCCGCTTCGGCTTGAACCAGTGCTTGTTGTGTCAGAATTTTGACGGTGATGTCATTCATCACGTAGCCGTTTTCATCGATGACGCCGTCTTGACCGTGACTCGTGTAGGGGTCAAGTGCCACGTCTGTAAGTAGGCCCAGTTCTGGAAAGCGTTTTTTGAGCTCCGCCACCACGCGGGGGATTAGACCTTTTGGGTTGGTGGCTTCGGCGCCGTCTAGGGCTTTGAGGCTGGGCTCAATGACGGGGAACAGCGCCATGACCGGAATGCCTAGTGCGACGCACTCCTCGGCGACCTGCATCAGAGTGTCGGGTGAGTACCGCATAATGTCCGGCATTGACCCAATCGGCTGCCGTATACCCTTGCCTTCCACAACAAACACAGGGTAAATAAGGTCATTAACTGACAGTGAGTGCTCGCGCACCAATCTGCGAGAAAAGTCATCGCGACGAAGACGGCGGGGACGATTAGCGGGGAAATCCGCCAGTACAAGATGAGGAGTTGTCATGGGACGACCTTAGGAGAGATCCAGTTTTCGATTTGTAGTGCCGCTTCTTCAAGACCAATTCGGGCGGTGGCCGAGAACGGAACGGCGTTGAGCGCGCCAATATCGGCAAGCTCCTTTTTTACTGCAAAGACAGTTTTGATGCGCTGTCCGTAGGGAAATTTGTCTGCTTTGGTCAACAACGCCAACACGGGACGCTTGGTTGGCGCGATCCAATTCGCAAGGCGGCGATCGAGCTCAGTGACCCCACGGCGGATGTCGATGAGCAACACAATACCCGCTAGCGATTCGCGACTCTGGAGGTAGCCTCCCAGGATATCTGCCCATTCTTCCCGCGCGCGGTGCGCGACCGACGCGTAGCCGTAACCTGGTAGATCGACCAAAAAGCCGAGCTGCCCGTCCGGGTCAAGAGGGTCGGGTAGTGCAAACATATTGATCAGACGAGTCCGCCCCGGCGTTTTGCTCGAGAAGGCCAGCCGCTTTTGGTTAGCAAGGACGTTAATAGCCGTGGACTTGCCTGCATTAGAGCGCCCGACAAAGCAGACCTCTGGGGCACCAGGATGTGGCAGTTGGTCCAACCGGGCGGCTGAAGTGAAAAACGAAGCGCGATGGAGGATGGACACGGAAAGGCCACAAAGAATATGCTCAAACGCTATTGTATAATCTAGGGTTTGAAAGTAGTTGAATATAAAAAGCGTCGAGGTCTTTAAATGAAGCGTTTGCTGTCCAGGTTAATGCTTGCGAGTGGCTTGCTGTTTGGGGTGTCCACCCTGTCAACCACCATGGCGGCAGGTCCTGTCGCGGGTCCGGCTAAGCCTGACGCGGCCAAGGGCGCCCAACTCTACGACCAAGGCGACGCGGCGCGTGGCGTTGTTGCGTGCGCCTCCTGTCATGGCGCGGCGGGCAATAGCACCATCCCAGCAAACCCCATGCTTTCGGGGCAAGCACACGAATACTTGTACAAGCAACTGGTTGAGTTCCGCATCAAGGCGGGCGCTAAAGCGGCGTTGCGGAAGGGCCCAGATGGCGCGCCGTCAGTGATGACCGCGATGGCAGCGCCCCTGACTGAAGCAGATATGCACAACGTGTCGTACTACCTGTCCTTGCAGAAAATGAAAGAGCCAGCCACGGCAACGAATGAAAAACTAGTCGAGCGCGGCCAAAAAATCTGGCGTGCGGGGATTCCAGACCGTAACGTTCCGGCGTGTGCAGGTTGCCACTCCCCGACAGGCGCTGGCATTCCCGGTCAGTATCCACGTCTTGGCGGGCAGTTCCCGACGTATATCGAAGAACAGCTCAAACTCTTCCGTGCAGGACATCGTGGTAACAGTCCCATGATGAACCAAATCGCCGACCGGATGTCTGACTCAGACATTAAGGCTGTTTCTGATTACGCGGCAGGTTTACGCTAGACGTTTTACCTCAATAATAAAAATAAAAGGGGAGTCGTTAGACGCCCCTTTTTTTTCGATACGACAACATTCAAGATCGCGACTTACCTTTGACCGCCCCATCATCTAAGCCCGCCTCAAAGCCTTTTGCACAATTCATTGAGCTATTAAGCTCAATGCGGTTTGCAATCAGCTTGCTGGTGTACATATGCTTGGCCAGCCTGGTCGGTACGGTTGTTCCGCAGGGCCGTACCCCCAACGCCTACATCGATCAGTTCGGCCCTTTCTGGTTCGACGTGCTTGATAAGTTTTCGATATGGCACATTTATAACAACTGGTGGTTCTTGCTGACGATGGCATTTTTGGTGGTCTCGACAACCTTGTGTCTAACGCGCAACGCACCAAAGATGCTGAAAGAAGCGAACTCCTTCCGGGAGCAAATCCGCAGTTCTAGTCTGCGATCGTTTCACCATCGCGTTGAGCTTGATACATCACGCGACGTGTCTAACTCTTCGGGCTCTGTGCAGACCTGGCTAAAAAAGCAAGGCTACAGTTTGCGGTTACGCTCCGAGGGTGATGCCGTGCTCATTGCTGCTAAAAAAGGAAGCGGAAACCGACTGGGTTATATCTTCGCGCATGCAGCGATCGTCATTATTTGCGTGGGTGGTTTACTCGATAGCGAACTGCCTGTGCGCCTGCAGGTCTTGCTGCTTGGCAAAACCCCAATCGTTGAAAATATGTTGATTGCCGATGTCCCGGCACAAGGTCGACTGTCTTTGAGCAACCCAAGCTATCGTGCCAATGTGCTTGTGCCCGAAGGCAGTGCGCGAGATGCCGCGGTGGTTAATGTTGATGATGGCGCGCTGGTGCAGCCCTTGCCGTTTAGCCTGAAGCTAAAAAAATTCATTGTCGATTACTACTCGACCGGGATGCCTAGCCGCTTTGCCAGCGAGGTGGAAGTGACGGACCCTGACACAGGCAAAAGCTTTGATGCCACGATCGAGGTGAACGAACCCCTGCACTTTAAAGGCGTCACCGTCTACCAATCCAGTTTTGACGATGGCGGCAGTGAAGTAGAGTTGGTCGGCTATAGCCTGACCGGTGAAAAGATCGTCGAGCTCGACCTGAAAGCACGCGTTGGGCAATCAAGCGACATAAAGTTTGCGGGACCCGGCAAGGAAGTGAAGGTCGACATCACCAAGCTGCGGCCAATCAACGTAGAAGACCTTACGGCTGGCGAGCCTGCAGCACCCAAAGCGATATCCGAACACGTTGCCGCAGTGACCGGGAGCGCTGCCGGCAAAAAAAATATCAACTTGCGAAACGTTGGCCCCAGTATTGAATATCGTTTAACAGACGCAAGTGGTCAGACAACGTTGTTTCACAACTACATGCTGCCGGTTGAGTTGGATGGCATGTCTGTATTTTTAGCGGGCGTTCAAGAGCAGGGTCAGACAAGATTTAGATACATGCGCATTCCTGCAGATGACAATGGTTCGGTCAAAGAGTTCATGCTGTTGCGCGCGGCGCTTGCTGATCCTGCAATGCGCGGACAGGCGGCCGCAAATCTCGTACAAAGCTATCGCGGCACAGCGGTTGAACAGAAAGCCTTACAAACGTCAGCTGAGCGTGCGCTCGATACCTTTGCAACCGGCGGGCTGGGGGCGATTTCTGAGTTTCTTGAACGTAACGTACCCAAGACGGAGCAGCAGCGTGCTGCCGATATCATTGCACGCTTATTATCTTCGTCTGTTGCGGAGCTCTACCGCTTGACGCGTGAGCGCGCGGGCCTGACACCGATTGGCAGTTCGCCTGAGCAACTAGAAAAGGCGGAGAATTGGTCGCGCCTAGCCGTGGCGGCGTTATCGGACCTCGCGTTTTATCCAGCGCCTGTTTTGTTTACGTTGAAGTCTTTTGACCATGTTCAGGCGAGTGTTTTTCAGGTCAGCCGCACGCCGGGTAAGTTGATTGTGTATGTGGGCTGTCTACTGCTCGTTCTGGGCGTTTTCACGATGTTTTATGTGCGGGATCGCCGCATCTGGGTGTGGTTGCGCCCAATAGAACACGCAGGCGGCACAAGTGTATTGGCGGCCATGACATCGCAAAAGCGTACACTTGATTTCAATCGAGAATTCGAGCAGCTGCAACTGGCTCTGGGCCGCTTGAATCCACCCATACAAACACCACCAACCGCTGCTCACTGAGATATTGCTATGACACAACCAGTCGCCGGCGCTGCAAATACTTGGGATGACCTGTCTGACCCCGGCCAGTCGCGCCTCGAGCGCGGCCGCCCTACGCTGTTTGATGTGCTCTTTTTTCTGTTGTTATCGGCGGGAGCGGGCGTTGCCTTGACGCACTACAGTCAGGCAATGGATAGCTACGAAAAAGTGATTCTTGTGCTGACCGTACCCTTCCTGACGTGGTTAGGTTGGTTGTGGCGACCGTTGCGTACGCTAATGATCGCCATGGCGCTTGCAGCCGGGCTCGCCCTTTGGTTGTATCAGGGTGATATCGCGCGCGCGGATCAGGCCTTTTTGCTGAAATACCTACTGTCATCGCAGTCTGCAATTTTGTGGATGTGCTCACTGTTCGTCGTGGCAACATTTTGTTATTGGATCGGGCTGGCAAGCCCGACCGCCGCATGGCTTGGCACGGCACTCACTTGGGGGGCGGTATTCGCAGGGGCCACTGGGATGTTGGTGCGATGGCGCGAAGGTCATATGTTGGGGCCCGATATCGGCCATATCCCTGTCAGTAATTTATATGAAGTGTTCGTCCTGTTCTCGCTTGTCACTGCATTGTTTTATTTGTATTACGAAAGTCGCTATGCCACGCGCGCCTTGGGTGGCTTTGTATTGTTAATTATTACGTCAGCCGTCGTGTTTTTGCTCTGGTATTCCTTTACCCGAGACGCCTATCAAATCCAGCCCCTCGTCCCCGCATTAAAAAGCTGGTGGATGAAAATCCATGTGCCAGCAAACTTTATCGGCTATGGCACGTTTTCTTTAGCAGCCATGGTTGGCTTTGCCTATTTGGTCAAGCAGCACGGCCAAACACGCTCGTGGCTAAAGTTGATGCCTCTCTTTATTCTCGGCGTCTTGCTTGCAGCAGAACCCATGGTGTTTCGCACCGAAGGGTTGTCAGCCACCTGGATGCTTTACTTTGGCATCGGAGCCGTGATTGTTGGAACGATATTGCTGTTTCGCAAACCTATCTCTGAGCGCCTTCCTTCCTTTGAAGTGCTCGACGACATTATGTATCGAGCCATTGCTGTCGGCTTCGCTTTTTTCACCGTTGCGACGATTCTCGGTGCGTTATGGGCGGCAGATGCCTGGGGCGCTTACTGGCAGTGGGATCCTAAAGAAACGTGGGCGCTAATCGTTTGGTTAAACTATGCGGCGTGGCTACATATGCGTATGCTTAAAGGCTTGCGCGGAACGATGGCCGCTTACTGGGCTTTGGTGGGCTTGTTGATAACGTGCTTTGCCTTTCTTGGCGTCAACATGTTTCTTTCGGGATTGCATTCGTATGGTGCGTTGTAACGAGGGTGTGTTGTGACACCCCCTAAGCCTTCACTCGTACTCGTTGCAACACTGACTGTACAAGCTCTTGTCGCAATGGCAGTGATGAACGTGCCGGTGGTTGCGCCGGCGGTTGCCAAAGACTTAGGAATCGCAACAACCTATCTGGGCGCCTATGTAGCGCTCGTCTATTTTGCGGCAATGGTTGCCACGCTCTTGGGTGGCGCGGCAGTCAAGCGCTGGGGCGCTATTCGCCTAAGCCAAGTTGGCTTAGTGGTGGCGTCATGTGGTTTGCTGCTTTCGGCCTACCCCCATCCGTTGACGATCGCCATCGGCGCCTTGTTTATTGGCGCAGGTTACGGTCCCATTACACCTGCAAGTTCACACTTATTGATTAAGACCACCCCACCGGAAAAACTTTCTTTTGTTTTTTCAATTAAACAAACGGGCGTACCACTTGGCGGCATTATCGCTGGCGCGCTTGTGCCCACGCTCAATAGTCTGATTGGTTGGCAGGCGGCATTCCTCTGCGCAGGCATGGCGTGCGCGCTCTGTGCCTGGGCCGTCCAACCGTTACGCAACAGCCTTGATGACGATCGAGACGCAAGTGTCAAGCCTTCATTTGCAGCAAGTGTTGTTTTGCCACTTAAGCTTATTTTTCAGCACCGCAACCTACGCAGCCTGTCGATCATGTCGCTCTTGTTTGCGATCAGTCAGATGTCGCTGACGGGTTATCTTGTTACCTTTTTATATGAAGACCTTGGCTGGAGCCTTATCGCCGCGGGGGGCGCACTGACCGTTGCCCAAGGAGGCGGTGTAGCGGGGCGGATGCTGTGGGGCTACATCGCCGACCGCTGGCTCGGTGCGAGCATGATGCTGATTGTGATCGCAGGCCTTCTTACCATTGGCTGTGTCGGGACTGCTCTGCTAACTCCTGAGTCCTCGCCTTGGTTGCTCTTTCCAATCCTTGCGATATTTGGTTCGTCTGCTGTTGGCTGGAACGGCGTGTTTTTAGCAGAAATTGCACGTCAAGCGCCGATTGGGCAAGCGAGCCTTGCCACCGGCGGCACACTGTGCATCACATTTCTCGGTGTGATGATTGGTCCTCCCATGTTTGGTGTGTTGGCGGGCGCGTTAGGCAGCTACGGATCGAGTTATGGCGTGCTAGGCCTGGTTGGGGTGCTCTGTGCGCTGACCTTATGGCCGCTGTATCGAGCTTCAAAAACTTCAGCCGCATGACCTCACCCCCAGCCGCGCAATCAGTGCTCTTAACCCCTCAGCCCTTGCAGTGGTTAAAAGGCTGCGGTTTCTTTTTGTTTTCGATCACGATGTTTGCCACGCTCGACGCGTTGGCGAAAGGCCTTGTGCATGTTTATTCGGCCCCGCTCGTGAATTTTTCACGTTATACGGTAATTGTAGTGCTCGCTTTTAGCGCGCTGTTGATCAGAGGTTATAGCTTGCGGGTGGCGCCCCCCGAACGCAATCTCTTGCTCTTGCGTGGAGTCTTGCTTGGAGTGTCTGGCACGGCCTTTATGCCTAGCCTTCAGTACATGCCGCTTGCTGAGGCGACCGCGATTTATTTTGTTTCACCTCTCATCGTCCTGATCTTTGCTCCGATGATGCTCGGCGAGAAAGTCGGACTCAAACAATATCTGGCACTTGCTGCGGGCATGATTGGCATGCTGTTCATTGTGAAGCCTGGTAGCGGGGAAATCTCCTTAATCGGAACCGCGTTGCTGCTCACCTCAGCAGTGAGTTTCGCTCTCGTTCAAATCTATACACGTAAGCTTTCTCACCGCGTTTACAGCGAACAAATTTTTGTGTATGCCGCCAGCACCTGCTGGTGTATTGGTGGTGTCACAACATTAATTTTTTGGCCGACGCTGTGGCCAACTCCGACAGACTGGGCGTGGATTTTGTTAATGAGCGTGGTTGGAGGGCTGGGTCAGTACGCGTTGATCTATGCGTATAAATATGTTCCAGCCTCGAGCCTCGCGCCACTTAACTACTTCCAGTTGGTGCTTGCGGTGATCTATGGTGAGTTGCTGTTTGGACAGATGCCCACACTCTCTTCGTTGGCGGGCATCGTACTTGTTGTTGTGGCAGGTCTGTCGCTCACGCTTCCAATGTTGATCACATACCTGCGGTCACGTTAAGCCGCAGAGTTTCGCAACGCTCAAGGTAAGAAGCTTTCGCCTCGAATCAGATCGGCAAGCATTTCGCGTTGGCGCACAACATAATACTTATCGCCATCGACCATTACTTCGGCTGGGCGTGGACGGCTGTTGTAGTTGCCTGCCATCACAAAGCCGTAGGCTCCAGCAGACTCAATTGCGAGGATATCGCCTTCGTGCAAAGCCAGTTGCCGCGCCCGAGCTAGCCAATCGGCGCTTTCACAAACAGGGCCGACCACGTCGTAGAGCGCGCTTGAATCGTTACGTGGCGTGACAGGCAACACCCCATGCCAAGCTTCGTACAGCGCGGGTCGCATCAAATCATTCATCGCGGCATCGACAATTGCAAAGTTGCGCGCGTCAGCGTGTTTCAGATACTGTACCGTCGTGAGCAAGACTCCTGCGTTACCCACAAGCGAGCGCCCTGGTTCGAGCACAAGCTCAAGCCCCGCATACCCGCGGGCCTTTAACTGTGTAAAAACTTTGTCGAGAAGTACTTTGGGCGCTAAGGGAGTCTCATCGTCGTAACGGATACCGAGTCCGCCACCGAGGTCCAAGTGCTTTAGCTTGATACCCAGCTTGGTTAGCTGATCAATCAACTTAAGCAGTTTATCCAGCGCATCCAGATAGGGTGCGACCTCGGTGATTTGCGAGCCGATATGACAGTCCACACCCACGACAGAGATTCCCGGAAGCGACGAGGCCAGTTGATAGGCGGCAGGAGCGTCTTCGATGGCGATACCAAATTTATTTTCTTTCAGTCCCGTGGAAATATACGGATGCGTTTGTGCATCTACGTCGGGATTTACGCGCAAAGATACCGCCGCTGTCTTGCTCATTTCGCAGGCGACTTGCGAGAGGCGTTTGAGTTCTGGGACGGACTCGACGTTAAAACACTTTACGCCAGCCTCAAGGGCGGCACGCATTTCCCACGCTTGTTTACCAACACCTGAAAACACCACCTTCGCGGGATCTGCACCGGCGGCCAATACACGCGCCAATTCGCCGCCCGAAACAATGTCAAAGCCGCTCCCTAGTCGCGCGAATTCCTTGAGCACAGCAAGGTTTGAGTTGGCCTTCATCCCATAACAGACCAAGACGCGTTGAGTACCAATTGCTTCTTGGTAGGAGGCCCACGCTGCCGCAAGTGCGGCGCGCGAGTACACGTATAGAGGGGTACCCAGTGCGCGACCCAGCTCTGCGAGTGAAACACTCTCGGCAAACAGGGTGCCGTCGCGATAATTAAAAAAAGGCGAGCCAGCAGGGGTCGAAAGCGCTGTGGCGGAGGGGTTGGGTCCAGGAGCAGTCATGTTGAGGCTATGGGTATTTAAGGGTTCACGAACGTTTTGAAGGACAATGCAGATATCAGAAATTGAGACGGTGACTCGATCACCACCGGGGCCGGCGTCAGGATAAGATCCGCGTCAAGGAACCGGATGATCGAATCGTTTCGTCGGGTGACGAGCGGTAAATGGACTCGTGGTTGACAGAGGAACGAGCCTCTGCGGGCTTAGGCGGCAGATATAGCGGACCTTTAAAACCGCAACCTACTACCATAGCCGAGAGTATAAGCATCGCTACAATACGCACACATCGCGGACGGTCGGTTTTACGGAACACTGCTAGCTCCCTCAAGTGAGAGGACAAGGATTATGAACGATACAGAATTTCATACACGCGCAACCGCCATTCTAGATGCAATAGAAGCCCAAGCGGACCACTGGTTCGAAAAGCTTGATCTGGATGTTGAAACCAAGCGAAACGGCAACGTTTTGAACTTGATTTTTGAAAATGGCCATCAAGTCGTCATCAACAGTCAGGCTCCCCTGCATGAAATGTGGCTCGCAGCCCGCAGTGGCGGCTTTCATTACCGCTTTGATGGAAAACACTGGAAAGACACGCGCGGCGGCACCGACCTGCACCAAACCTTGTCCAGTATTTGCTCTGAGGCGACAGGCAAGCCGCTGACCGTCGAGTTGTAAGCCGAGCGGCATAACCCCCCGGTTAACAACGTGTTTAAGCACACGGTTAGCCGCCCGGTTCGGGGCGCCGTCCTGAGCCACCTTGGTTATTGCCGCCCAGATTATTCAAAAAGTCGCCGAGCGAATCTTGATTCGGATCCCCGAGTCGTTTGACGGCCTCCCCGGCTGGGAATTCTTTGAAATACAGATTCCCACCTTCAGAAATCAAACCATCCGGTAATGGACCGCGCTTTTGCTCGGGGAAGGCTTTAAGAGCATTTTGCATATAACCTAGCCAAACGGGCAGCGAAGCACCGCCACCCGTTTCGCGCGAACCCAGGGACTTCGGCTGGTCGTAACCTAGCCATGCCACGCCCACCAGCTGCGGCGTATAACCTGCAAACCAAGCATCGACGGAATCGTTTGTCGTACCCGTTTTGCCCGCAAGGTCGCCGCGTTTGAGCACCTGACGCGAGCGCGCTGCGGTGCCCGAGGTGGCAACGCCGCGCAGCATGTCATCCATCACATACGCCGTACGTGCATCGATGGCTCGGGCAGCAGAATCCCCTGCAATCACAGGCTTGGCACGCATCAGTGTTTGACCGTTTGCGTCCGTGACGTGATCAATCAGGAAGGGTGTGACACGGTAGCCACCGTTTGCAAAGACAGAAAACCCGGCAGCCAACTGCATCGGAGTCACCGAACCGGAGCCCAAGGCCATTGGCAGCACTGCCGCATGACGTGATTTATCAAAGCCAAAGCGCGTGACATATTCTTGCGCGTATTGCGGCCCAATCGACTGCAGGATACGGATAGACACCATGTTCTTCGACCGCGCGATGGCCTCGCGCATAGTCAGCATCTGATCGTATTGATCGCCATAGTTTTTCGGTGTCCAGGCCTTGCCCGATCCGGTTTGCGCAGCCGTCAATTCAAACGGTTGATCTGAAATCAAAGTGCCGGGCGTCAAGCCGCGCTCAAGCGAAGCGGCATAGATAAACGGCTTGAACGCAGAGCCCGGTTGGCGCCATGCTTGCGTCACCCGATTGAAGTTGCCATGGTAAAAGTCAAAGCCACCCACCATGGCGCGCATCGCGCCGTCTTGTGGGGCCATCGATACAAAGGCGGCCTGCACTGTGGGAAGATTTAGGATTTCCCAGTATTCCGGTGTTTTGTGGAGATACACCACCGAACCCCGTTGAATTTTTAAGTTCGCTGGCGCTTTGGGGTTGAGCGCGCGCGCAATCACGCCGAGTGCACGTTTGTCGTTGACGGTGATGACTTCACTTGCGCTGCGCGCGACCTTCAACTCATTGGGCGCGACAGATAGCACGACCCCGATTAACATCTCGGTGCGATCCTGATGCTTGTCAAACACCCCGTCTAAAAACTCATCGAATTTAGCAGCGTCTTTTTCCAGACCGATGGGCAGAGTCAGTTGCGCTTCAGGGCCTGGGTATGGTGCGCGGCGTGTGTAGTCCAGTACGCCTTCGCGCAAGGATTGATAGGCCCATTCTTGGTCTTTCGAGTGAATGGTTGTGTAGACGTTCAGCCCGCGCGAATAGACGTTGTCGGGATACACGCTAATCATCAACTGACGTGCGAGCTCAGCAGCATACTCGCCATGGACTGCATACCCACCCGCCGGAGTGCCTTCGGCAGATTTGATGATAACGGGTTGAGCGAGTGCGGCTTTGTATTCTGCTTCGGTCAGGTAGCCCAGCGAATGCATGCGTCCCAACACATAACGCTGGCGCTGCACGGCGCGGGGTTTATTCGCGATCGGGTTAAAGCGAGAAGGTGCTTTCGGAATGCCGGCGAGCAAGGCGGCATCGGCTGGCGTAATGTCTGACAGCGATTTGCCTAAATATGTTCGTGAGGCTGCCGCAAAGCCGTACGCACGATGTCCAAGATAAATCTGATTCAGATAGAGCTCAAGGATCTGATCTTTCGACAAACTCGCTTCAATCTTGAAGGTCAAGAGCAGCTCATAGAACTTGCGCGAATAGGTTTTTTCTGAAGACAGATAGAAATTGCGCGCCACCTGCATCGTGATCGTGCTCGCGCCCTGCGTCTTTTGCATGGAGATCAGGTTAGTCAACCCAGCACGTACGACACCAATCCAGTCAATGCCGCCGTGTTGATAAAACCGGTCGTCTTCGGCCGAGAGCACGGCCGACTTCATGATGTCGGGGATTTCGTTAAAGCGCAAAACGTTACGACGTTCTTCGCCGAACTCACCGATCATGACCTTGTCAGAGGTGAAGATGCGCAGCGGTACCCGCGGACGGTAGTCCGTCATGGCGTTCAAGTCGGGCAGGTTTGGCCAGGCCAGCGCCATCGCCATTCCAAACAACAGGGCGCCACACAATGCCAGACCAGCCGACAAAATGGATAGTTTCAGAATGAACCGAATCAGAAAAGAGCCTTTAGGCTTCTCATCAGATAGGTCGTCGTCTTCGCGGGGGGGATTTGATTTGCTCATTGCCTACCATTTTAAAGGTTTTGCGCCGTTTTGCCCCAGCCTATTGGTGTCGCGGCACGGTCAATGGGATAATGTCAGGATGAGTCACGAACCCCTGCCTGAGTCGCCACAACAGACTGAGCCCAACGCGGCGGTCGACCCCGTTGTGCCTGAGCTGCCTGTGCGTACGCTGGGCCATGACACGCCGATTTTTTTGGTCGGAATGATGGGGGCCGGCAAAACAACCATTGGAAAAGCACTTGCCCGAGCCTTGCGCCGTGATTTTCTCGATCTGGATCATGAGTTAGAAGCCCGCTGTGGTGTTCGCATCCCAGTGATCTTTGAGATCGAAGGTGAAAAAGGGTTCCGCAAACGTGAGTGCCAGGTGCTTGATGACTGTACGGTTCGACCCGACATCGTTCTGGCGACCGGTGGCGGCGCAGTGATCGCGGCTGAAAACCGAAGTGCCTTGCGCACCCGCGGGCTGGTCGTGTATCTCCGTGCCAGCATAGACGAGCTCTTTCGGCGCACCAGCCGAGATCGCAACCGCCCCTTACTGGCGACCCCTGATCCTAAAGGGACCTTGCGATCTTTGCTCGAAGCGCGCGAACCCTTGTATCAGGAGGTCGCTGACCTCACGGTGGATACCGGTACCATATCAGTCGGGCAACTGGTGCTACAGATTGTTGACCGACTCAAACAGCTCGACAAACCTATTGACCGCTCCGCACAAAGCCGGCCTGCTAATTCCTCTGAGAACATGCGGGCTGATTTTGCGGCAAGCCATACCGGCGAGAACAAACCATGCATACCGTAACCGTCGCCACTCCTGGCGGACAATACCCGATCCATATTGCTAGCGGGCGGCTCGATGCCTTAGCTCAGTCCATCCCAGCGGATGCCACCACGATCGCCTTGGTCACGAATCCGGTTATTCAGGGGCTCATGGGCGAGCGGGTGACTAAAGTTCTGGCTGCCACGGGCAAACGCATCGTGCCAATTATCTTGCCTGATGGCGAGGCCCACAAAAGCTGGGAAACACTCAATCTTATTTTTGACGCGATGTTGGGCGCGCAGCTTGATCGCCGCACGGTTATCGTCGCGCTGGGCGGCGGCGTGATCGGTGATATGGCCGGTTTTGCTGCAGCCGTATACATGCGCGGCGTACGCTTCGTGCAAGTGCCCACGACCTTGTTGTCCCAGGTAGATTCCTCGGTGGGTGGCAAGACTGCGGTCAACCACCCTCTTGGTAAAAATATGATTGGTGCGTTTTATCAGCCGATCGCCGTTGAGATCGATACCGATGTGCTCAACACCTTGCCTGACCGCGAAATGTCTGCTGGCTTGGCTGAGGTAATTAAGTACGGCCTGATTCTGGACGCAGAGTTTTTTGCTTGGTGTGAGAAAAACGTAGCAGGTCTGCGGGCGCGCGATCCCGTGTTGCTGGCCGAGGCCATTCGCCGTTCTTGCGAATACAAGGCTTGGGTGGTGTCCAAAGACGAGCGTGAAACTGGGCTGCGTGCAATTTTGAATTTAGGCCACACGTTCGGACACGCGATCGAGGCTGGAATGGGCTACGGCCAGTGGCTGCACGGCGAAGCCGTAGGCTGCGGGCTGGTGATGGCCGCGGATCTGTCTGCTGAAATGTTTGGCTTCCCCGTTGCAGATGTCGAGCGCGTGCGCGCCCTGGTGGCGGCGATTGGATGCCCGACCCGCGGGCCGCGGTTAGGCGGAGTTGACGAGTGGATGCGGTTGATGCGCGGCGATAAAAAAGCCGAGGCAGGCGAAATCAGCTTCATCATGATGCCGCAGATTGGCGAAACGATTCGTCGTGGCGCACCCGCTGAAACCGTGGCGCGCGTGATTTTGCGCAATACAGATTAGGCCCTCACCCGGAGTAACGATGTCGGACTCGACACCAGAACTTGCTGCATACGCGTGTCGTCCAGAGTCGAGTCGCGGACGACGACACCCAGAACCAGCACCTGCGAACCGCAGTGAGTTTCAACGGGATCGTGATCGTATTATTCACGCGGGGGCGTTTCGACGACTGGAATATAAAACCCAGGTCTTCATTAACCATGAAGGCGATTTATTTCGTACACGCCTGACCCATTCGCTGGAAGTCGCCCAGATTGCGCGCGTCTTGGCACGCAGCCTGCATCTGAACGAAGACCTGACCGAAGCGATCGCGCTTGCCCACGATCTGGGACACACGCCATTTGGCCATGCCGGACAAGATGAGCTCAATGCCTGCATGCGTGAATTCGCGCCAGAGGCAGGCGGGTTTGAACACAATCTGCAAAGCTTGCGCGTGGTAGATGAACTGGAAGAGCGTTACGCTGCCTTTAATGGGTTGAACCTTTGCTTTGAGACGCGCGAAGGCGTGCTCAAGCATTGTTCTTTACCGCACGCTAAGCGTCTTGGGGAAGTCGGCCAGCGCTTCATCGATCGCACGCAGCCCTCGCTCGAAGCACAGCTTGCGAATCTGGCCGATGAGATCGCCTACAACAATCACGATATTGATGATGGCCTTCGCTCGGGACTGCTGACGATTGAGCAATTGCAAGCCGTACCGATCTTTGCTCGACACTATGCACAGATCGAACAAAAGTGGCCTGGACTTGCGTCACGACGCGTGATTGCTGAAACGATTCGTAGCATGATCAACACGCTGATCACCGACGTCACGCACACAACAGCCGCAAGGCTCGCTGCGGCCGCACCCGCCGACGCGGATGCCGCACGTCGCAGTGGTGCACTCGTGGCGTTTTCAAGCGTCGTACGCGAAGAAGCCGACGCGCTCAAGACGTTTTTGTCTGAGAATCTGTATCGCCATTACAAGGTGATGCGCATGACCAACAAAGCACGTCGCATTGTGCGCGAGTTGTATCGTGCCTTTGTGCACGAGCCCAGATTGTTGCCGCCCGACTATCGCCATGACGACGATTGTCGACAGGCGCGTGCGATTGCGGATTACATTGCAGGAATGACTGATCGTTACGCGATTCGCGAGCATCATCGCTTGTTTCGCATGGGCGATCAGTTTGATTAACCAAGGACTCTCGATAATGCGCTTGATGCAACCTATTCTTTTGGTGGTAATGTGCGCCACGCTTGGCGTCTTGTCGGCTTGCTCGTCTCAGCCTCCTGCTCCGATCAATCATGCCGCGTCTAATGCTGCTGCGCCCGTCGCCATTCCCATAGCGCCGCCACGCTCAACCGAGCTTGTGGCGCCAGCCTCTCTTGATGCGGCGAACGCGGCTGCGCAAACTACCCCGCAGTCGGCAAATACCGCGACACCCGAAACAGGCGCAGCAGTGCTTGTGACAGGCTCCCGAGGGGGCGACACGTCAAATCAGCTCATTTTGGTTCAAGTCTGCCAGCCCGCTGCATCAAGGGATCAATGCATTCTCGCGTTTGCAGATACGCGCGCCGGTCAGGAGCCAAGCAGCCAGGTGACCGCTTACTTTCAACGCACCACGAGCCGACCCCCACCTAAAGTGACGGTCGAAAGCACTTGCGCGCCGGGCTGGTTAGCGTCGGTCGTGTCTGAGCAAGGGTCGGCCCAGGGCGGTGGCGTCATGCAGGCGCAGGCGGCGGTGTGTGGTCACCCGTCGGCTGGCGTAGCACTCACGGCATTACTCAATGCCTGTGATGGACAAACCCAAGGCGGATGCCGACAGTCCACACGCGTCAAGATTGCATGGGGTCGCTGGGATGGCACACAACGACCCGGACGCGAGGTCGACATTGGCAGGCCCTTTGATGCCGGTGCTTTTGCTGACGGTCAGGCCTGCGACTCTGTGTTGCCCTTAAGCGAGTCTGGACAGTGCGCCAGCATGTCGGCCGTACAACTAAGGTTGATTGGTTTGCCCTGAGGCAGACTGGCGCGCCAGGACACGTCCGAGGTAATGGCCTGTATGGCTTGCGGCGCAAGCCGCGATATGCTCTGGCGTGCCTTGCGCCACAATCATGCCGCCGCCATCACCACCTTCTGGGCCCATATCGATCACCCAGTCGGCTGTCTTGATGACATCTAAATTATGCTCGATCACGACAATTGTGTTGCCAGCATCGACTAGCTGATTCAGCACGCCGAGCAGTAGTGAGATGTCATGAAAATGCAGCCCAGTTGTGGGCTCATCCAGAATATAAAGCGTGCGACCCGTGCTGCGTCTTGAAAGTTCGAGAGACAACTTGACCCGTTGGGCCTCACCACCGGATAAGGTTGTCGCACTTTGACCCAGCCGCAAATAAGACAGGCCAACATCCATCAGCGTTTGCAGCTTGCGCGCAATCGCAGGAACCGCTTCGAAATACGCAAGCGCCTGTTCGACCGTGAGATCGAGTACCTCGTGGATGTTGCGGCCGCGATAACGGATTTCGAGGGTCTCGCGGTTATAGCGTTTGCTCATGCACACGTCACACGGGACATACATGTCAGGCAGAAAGTGCATTTCTACTTTGACGACGCCATCGCCCTGGCACGCTTCGCAGCGCCCACCTTTCACGTTGAAGCTGAAGCGGCCCGGATCGTAGCCACGTGAGCGCGACTCAGGAACGCCCGCAAACAGTTCGCGAATCGGTGTGAAGAGTCCCGTATAGGTTGCTGGATTACTGCGCGGCGTACGACCGATCGGGCTTTGATCGACACTAATCACCTTGTCGAAATGTTCAAGCCCCGTGAGGGCATCAAAGGGTGCAGGTTCGCTTTGCGCATGGTGTAACGCACGTGACATCACAACGGCCAGCGTGTCGTTAATGAGCGTGGATTTGCCCGAACCTGATACGCCGGAGACGCACACAAACTTGCCTGAGGGAATGCGGAGTTCAACGGACTTTAGATTATTGCCACGGCAACCGGTGAGTGATAACCACGTCTGCTCTTGATCCATGGGTCGACGCGCGGGAATCGCAATCGCTTGCGCACCACTCATGTATTGGCCGGTCAGTGACGCAGGATTTTGTTCGATTTGTAGCGGTGTGCCTTCGGCAACAATCTGCCCGCCGTGCTCGCCGGCACCAGGACCCATATCGACGACCCAGTCGGCCTGGCGAATCATGTCCTCATCGTGCTCGACAACGATCACGCTATTACCCAGATCACGCAAGTGATGCAGCGTTGCGATTAGTCGGTCGTTGTCGCGCTGGTGCAAACCGATCGACGGCTCATCCAAGACATACATCACACCCGTGAGCCCTGAGCCGATTTGGCTGGCTAGACGAATACGTTGCGCCTCGCCCCCCGAGATCGTATCGGCGCTACGATCAAGCGATAAATAATTCAGCCCAACGTTATTCAAAAAGCTCAAACGTGCTTCGATTTCACGCACGATACGTTGCGCGATTTCTTGACGCGCCCCGGTGAGCTGTAAGTCTTGAAACCACTTCAAGCATTGGGACAGCGGTTGTGCTTCGACCTCATAGATCGCTAAGCCATGTTCTTGCCAGGCGCGACCTGTTGCGCTGTCTGCCAACGCGGCCGGCGGGGCGATGCGCTCGTCCCCAATGCGCACGTGGCGCGCCTCGGGACGCAGGCGCGACCCCTGGCAGGCCGGACATGTTTGTACGGCACGATATTTTCCAAGCTCTTCGCGGACCGCAGATGAATCGGTCTCTTTCCAGCGGCGTTCAAGGTTTGGGATGACCCCTTCGAAAGGATGACGCTTGACTGTGCTTCGACCTTTTTCATTCAAGTAGAAAAAGGGGATCTCAATATCGCCTGACCCATGCAAAATAATTTTTTGCAGATGTTCAGGCAGACTGTCCCAGGTGGCCTCAATATCGAATTCGTAATGCGTCGCTAAACTGGAGAGCATCGAGAACGTAAACGCATTACGTTTATCCCAGCCGCGGATTGCCCCTGAACCCAGGCTCAGTTCCGGGAAGGCCACCACGCGCTTCGGGTCAAAAAAGCCCATATGGCCCAAGCCATCGCAGCTTGGACACGCGCCCACCGGGTTGTTAAAGCTGAATAGCCGAGGTTCAAGCTCGGGCAGACTGTGGCTGCAGATTGGACACGCATAGCGGCTTGAGAACAAATGCTCTTCGTTGGTGTCCATGTCGAGCGCAACGACTCGACCTTGCGCGAGGTTGAGCGCAGTTTCAAAGCTTTCAGCCAGACGCTGCTTGCTTTCTGGTTTGATTCGCAAACGATCGATCACCACATCAATGTCGTGTTTCTCGTTTTTATTCAGCTCCGGCATGCTGTCCAGATCAACCATTTCGCCGTTGACCCGCACGCGAACAAAACCCTGCGCTTGCAGGCTTGCGCACTCATCGTCAAAGCTGCCCTTGCGGGTGCGCACGACCGGGGCAAGAATCGCCAGACGTTTTTCGGCGGGCCAGGCCATCACGCTGTCGACCATCTGGCTGACGTTCTGCGCGGCCAGGGGCAAGCCGTGGTCTGGACAATAAGGGGTACCGACCCGGGCATACAACAGTCGCAAATAATCGTGAATTTCGGTAATGGTGCCGACGGTTGACCGCGGGTTATGGCCGGCCGCCTTCTGTTCAATGGAGATCGCAGGCGACAGGCCCTCGATCAGATCCACATCAGGCTTGTCCATCAGCTGCAAAAACTGGCGCGCGTAAGCGGAGAGGCTCTCGACGTAGCGGCGCTGACCCTCGGCGTAAAGCGTGTCAAAGGCGAGAGACGATTTCCCCGACCCAGAAAGCCCGGTCACGACGACCAGCCGATGACGCGGCAGATCGAGCGACACGTTCTTTAAATTGTGGGTGCGGGCACCCCGGATACGGATTTCGTCCATGACACGTTTTCAAAAGGTAACTTGGTACTATACCGTGCTGGCGTGAAACGCGTATGCCAACCCTACAGAAAGAACTCAAACCTTGATGCCTGACACCCCTTCTTTGGCCCTGACTCCGACCGAACGTCGTGCCAGCTTCGCGTTAGCAGGTCTCTTCGCCGCCCGGATGCTGGGGCTGTTTCTGCTGTTACCGGTGTTTGCCGTGGCGGCCCAAGGCTTAGCTGGGGGCGATGATCCTGCGCGAGTGGGCTTGGCTCTTGGTATGTATGGGTTGACCCAAGCCTTTATGCAGATCCCGTTCGGCTTGGCTTCGGATCGTTGGGGGCGTAGACCGGTCGTCCTGTTTGGATTAATGCTGTTTGTATTGGGTAGCGTGGTCTGCGCACTGTCCACGGATATCTACTGGGTCACGCTTGGTCGGGCAATCCAAGGATCTGGCGCGATTTCGGCTGCGGTCACTGCTTGGTTAGCCGATGTCACCCGGCCTGAGGTGCGCACCCGCGCGATGGCTATGGTTGGCGGATCGATTGGCCTATCCTTTGCGTTGGCGCTTGTCCTCGCGCCCTTCATTGTGGGGTCTGCCGGCTTGGCGGGTTTGTTCTGGACGATCGCCTTACTTGGGGTCGTCTGTATAGCGGTGGCGCGCTTCATCATTCCCCTTGCGCCACAACAGCCTAAGCCCGCACGGCCGGCTAAACCTATGCAAGTGCTCACTCACAATGATTTGTTGCGCTTAAATTTTGGCGTATTTTGTTTACATTTGATCCAGGTTGCGCTCTTTATTGCTGTGCCACCGCTGTTCCTCAAGCTCGGAGGGCTGACCGCGGCGGAGCTTTGGAAAGTGTATCTGCCCGTGATTCTTGGCTCGTTCATCTTTATGGTGCCTGCCATTTTTGTGGCAGAAAAACGCCATGCCCACCGCGCGATGTTGCGCCTGGCCGTCGCCGGGTTGGTCCTTTCCTGTGCCTTTTTGGTGTGGGCGAGTCAAAGCTTTTATCTGCTGGCGTTCGGCCTCACGAGTTTCTTTGTGATGTTTAACGTGCTTGAAGCGCTGCAGCCTTCGCTCGTGTCACGCGTCGCGCCGTCGGATTTAAAGGGACTCGCTCTCGGTTTCTACAACACCACGCAAGCGGCCGGCTTGTTTTTGGGCGGCACCTTGGGAGGCGCTCTGGTGGTGTGGGGCGGACCCACCGCAGTGTTTTGGTCGGCCAGTGTACTGGCCGCCGTTTGGCTTGTGGTGACCTGGGGTTTAAAGCCTTTCGCCCCCAGGTCCTAAACTACTTTAATCAGTCTTAATCGGCCTTGATCCCCGAGGCTTTGATCACACGCGCCCAGCGCTCACTATCCTTCACAAGAAACGCGCGGAACTCGTCAGGCGTGTCACCAATAGGCGATGCGCCTAGATCTTTCATGCGCTTGATAATCTCTGGCTGCGCCAGGGCTTTTTTGAGCGCTGCGTTTAACTGATCCACGATCGCCTTGGGTGTACCTGCTGGTGCCAACATTCCCACCCAGGGTGCTGTTTGCTCAAAATCAGGAAAACCTGAGGCGTCCATGGTGGGCACGCCTGGGAAGTCTGACATCGGCTTTGACGAACCGACGGCCAACACTCGCAAGCGCTTGTCTGCGACCTGGCCCGCAATGCCGATCATCGGATAAAACATAAAGGAAACGCGTCCGGCCATCACCTCGGTCAACGCGGGCGCGTTGCCGCGGAAGGGAACATGGACCATTTTTGAATCGGTCATCGTTGCCATCAATGCGCCGGCCAGATGCGCGGAACCACCATTGCCCGCAGAGCCATAGCTGATGGCCTCCGGTTTGCTTTTGGCGGCCGCGATGAGGTCTTGCAGTGTTTTGTAGGGGGAGTCATACGCCGTGACTACGACGAGCGGCAAATTCGCCACGAGGGATACGGGCGCGAAGCTACCCAGCGGCTCGTATTCTGCTTTCTCATTGAGCAACAGTCGGTTCACGTTGTGTGAAAGCGAAGCAAACAGAACGGTGTAACCGTCAGGCTTCGCCTTGGCCACCTCACGCGTGGCGATCAGTGAGTTCGCGCCCGTACGGTTTTCTACGACGACAGACTGACCCAGGGTCGCTGTCATGTGTTGCGCCAGAATACGGCCAATCACATCGGTTGGACCACCGGCCGCAAAACCAATCAGCATTTTGATGGGTTGTGTGGGATACGAGGCTGCTTGTGCCGACGCGGTCACAGGCAACAAGGCCGAAAGCGCTACGCATGCGCTCAGAACGAGCTTTTTCATTGGTCTCTTCCAGAAAGAATTATTGTGAGCGTAGCGTAACAGTCGCGACGGCTCTCGGCTATGCCGCCAAGGGAAAGTACCGATCCGCCATAACCTGGCAACGCTTGATAAAGCGATGCTCATCCGGACCGTAGTCCGCAATGGCGTTATGGATCGTCCCCATGTTGTCCCACATCAGCACATCCCCCGCCGTCCAGCGGTGCCGATAGCGAAACTGCGGCTGCAATTGATGCTCGAACAAGAAGTTCAGAATACGGTCGCTCTCCTCAGTGGGCAACTCGTTAATCTGCATCGAATAACCTGGGTTGGCGTAAAGAATCTTCTCGCCAGTAATGGGGTGGGTCAGAAAAACGGGATGCGAAACAGGCGGTTTGGCTTTACGTTGCGCCTCAGTCAAAGGGGGCCGCGTGCAGCCTGGCTGTTTGCGCATGTTTTCCCAGAACTTATTGAAGTCATGCAAGATCGTCTTGCCTTCAAGTTTGCTCTTCATTTCTTCCGGCAAGGCCAAGTAGGCAGCGCGCATATTTGAAAACTCTGTGCCGCCCAGTGGCACGCCGTCGCGGTGAGGGATTTCAAGTCCGTAGAGCACATTCGTGAACGCAATCATCTTGCTATACGACATGTCGGTGTGCCAATCTTGGCCGGCATCGCCAAGCCCAATCGGCTTGCCATCTTCTGTTTTTTTGTTGGACAGGATCATGACCTCCGGGATGCCCGGCTCTTGATACATGTTCGCGACGTTAACTTCCAGTGTCCCGAAGGCGCTACTGAAGTTTTTGAGCTGTAACGCAGTCAGGTTCTGCTTTGGGAAACAAAGTACGCCGAACTTGCCCAGTAGGCCTTCGATCGACTTGTAATCAGTGGGTGACAGAGGGTTTGATAGGTCAAACTGCTCAACCCGAGCGCCTAGCCCTTGTCCGCTTGGAGTAACTTGCATGGTTGACACCCTTAAAACTTAGCCTAAAGATGATGCAGTCTAGCGGGTTGCTGAGGTTTTCGCTAGAATTTAATTGAGAAATTACTGCTCTCATTTAAGAACCAATGACTGGCTAAGAATGGACAAGCTGCGCGCCGTTGAGGTGTTTATAGAGGTCGCCCAAGGGCTCAGCTTCTCGGCAGCGGATTGGCACGCCTTTCAAAACGTGCCGTAAACTGTCTCTATTGCGTAGTTTTGCGGCTGGCGGCGATTTGCCAGTTCGGCCATGATGGCGTCTGGTACGAGCCCGACAGGGCATTGATGAATAGAGTAGTTTTTTAATATACGGAGATCGGCATGGCCTCGGTCAATAAAGTGATTTTGGTTGGTAATCTTGGACGCGACCCCGAAGTCCGTTACAGCCCGGATGGTGCAGCCATTTGTAATGTGTCGATCGCGACTACCAGCAACTGGAAAGATAAAACTTCGGGCGAGCGCCGCGAAGAAACCGAATGGCATCGCGTCGTGTTCTACAACCGTCTGGCAGAAATCGCTGGCGAATATCTGCGTAAAGGTCGTCCCGTGTATGTTGAGGGTCGCCTCAAGACACGCAAGTGGCAAAACAAAGAAGGCGTCGATCAGTACACGACGGAAGTCATCGCAGACCAAATGCAAATGTTGGGTGGTCGTGATGGCGCTGACGGCGGTTCGATGGGCGCTGGCGCTGAGGGCGCACCCCGTCCGGCAGCACGGGCACCCCAGGCGCAGCGTCCAGCTGCTCCTGCAGCGGGTGGCGCCAATCTGGCGGATATGGATGATGACATCCCATTTTAATGTTGGCTGATTGAAGACTTGCGCGTTGTAAAGTTCGCTTACAAAATAGTGAACGATACAGCGCGCAAAACTATCTGCATTGCATTGCGCTTGGTGTAAGACTTCCGTACCATCGCTGCATGGAAAAACGCATCACTACCCTCGAAGTCCTCGTGGATCAAAACACCAAGTCCATTGATCGTCTTGATCGTTCGGTCGCAGAACTGCGTAGCGACGTTGATCGCAAATTTATGTGGATGATTGGAATTCAACTCACGGGACTTGCGGCAATGATGGCTGCAATTGCACGACTCGCCAAGGTGTTCTAAGCTGAATCCGTGCAACGCTTCGTCATGCAAACAACAAACACATAACAAGTAATAAACAAAGGGACATCATGGACTTAGGCATTCGCGGTAGACAGGCAATCGTGTGCGCATCGAGTAAGGGGCTTGGCTTAGCCTGTGCCCAGCAGCTCGCGCGCGAGGGGGTCAATGTTGTGATGCTCGCACGGGGCGCGGAGGCACTCGAAGCCGCAGCGCAAGCGATTCGTGCCGAATCCGGTGTGAACGTCACGACTATTGCAGCCGATATCACCACCGCTGAAGGCCGTGCGAGAGTTTTGGCGCTGTGCCCGAATCCAGATATTTTGGTGACCAATGCGGGCGGCCCCAAGCCGGGCGATTTTCGTGACTGGAGCCGCGACGATTGGATCGCGGCCGTCGACGCCAATATGATCACACCGATTGAACTCATTCGTGCCACCGTAGACGGCATGATCGAGCGCAAGTTTGGTCGCATCGTCAACATTACTTCTGCGTCAGTTAAACAGCCGATTGAATCGCTTGGCTTGTCAAACGGCGCACGTGCAGGCCTCACTGGTTTTGTCTCGGGCCTTGCACGTCAAATCGTGTCGCACAACGTCACGATCAACAACTTACTGCCTGGCCCGTTTGCAACCGACCGCCTCACACAAAACGCTGTGGTGCGCGCGAAGGCAAGTGGCCAGACTGTCGAGCAAATTCAAAACGCGCGCAAAGCAACGGTTCCTGCGCGTCGCTTTGGGGAACCCGCCGAGTTCGGTCAAGCGTGTGCGTTTTTGTGTAGCGCGGGTGCTGGTTTTATGACAGGACAAAACCTCGTACTCGATGGCGGCACTTACCCCGGCACGCTGTAAGTTATTCAAGTCGACGAAGAGTTAAAGACGCTACGATTCAGCCAGACAAAGATTTAGCTAAATCCATTCTTTCAGGTGTACGCACATGTCAAAAGACGATAAGAAGACAGGCCATTCGATTAATCCTGCAGCAAGCGAGCAAGGCATCTCTAAAGGCCTGGCCAACTACGGTGACCGCGGCTTTTCGCTGTTTTTGCGCAAGGCTTTTATTAAAGGCGCTGGCTACACGGATTCCGCACTCGAGCGTCCTGTCATTGGCATCACCAACACCGGAAGCGCCTACAACCCCTGTCACGGCAACGCCCCGCAGTTAATTGAAGCCGTCAAGCGGGGCGTGATGCTCGCGGGTGGTTTGCCGATGGACTTCCCGACAATTTCCATCCACGAAAGTTT
>CAJBTJ010000385.1 GCA_903958565.1 uncultured beta proteobacterium | reverse complement strand
ACTAGCCTTGTGCGTCGGCAATTAGGTAACAACCATTTTGATTATTTGATGCCCTGTTCTTCTGTCGAACCTAACAACAACTCTTCTTTATCGTTATCAAACAGCCGTGCGGGTCGCCAGTTGTTCTTGCGAACCCAAACCTCAAAGCGGCTGCCAGTGCGATCTGATGTTTGCTTTGAAGAAAAATATGCATAGCGTCCTTCGCGATACATATATATTTTCATGCAGCGCTCTTGGTGCGAGTCACATATGATTAGAATATCCTGACTCGATAAACATTTCTCTGTTTTCAGGTCATTCCAAAGATTGCTCAATCCTAGCTGTGTAAACATGTTCGTTGACTCTCGCTCTAATTCGTTTACGGAACTTCAGTGTGAGGTCCTACGTTGTACGAAGAGATTAGACGATGGTTACTTAAACTGCTACCCCACGCTTAGGGGGTGCGCACGAACTCAATGAACGCAACCACGGGACGATTGAGCGCACCGATGCGGGTAACCACAACCTAGTGCAACAGACCGGCTTGACGGCTACGATTTTCGCCAATCCGTTGACTGCGAGCATTGCCGCCGCGAGCAGCAACTACGGGTCTACGATCACGCCGGGTCAGGCTCAATTGAGTGGAGTATTGGGTAGTGATCAAGTGACCACCAGCACGGTCTCACTAGTATCATCCACGTACACCGGCAACAACGTGAACGCAGGTAGCTATAAGCAGAGCATCACGAGCACGCTCAGTGACGCCGATGCAGCGAACTACAGCTTAGTGAACGGGTTTACGACGAGTACGAATAACTACACGGCCAATCAGTTTACGGTGCAAGGTGGTACGACCACTCAACAAAATAATAGAGCTGCTTCGCAAATCAATACAGCAGCTTTGCGAAGCATTACAGCCGCTTCGCAAAGTAATTCAACCGCGACACAAAGTGATACCACCGCTGCGCAAAGTAACAGAACCACTACAGAGGCTGATGTAACGGTTACACAAAGCAACCCATTCAATACACAAGTTGATACAGGGACTACACCAAGAAATACAGACATTGAGCAAAGTGGTGCGGTCGCTACTCAAAGTTCTGGTTTTGCTACACAGATTGACGCATTCACTACGCAAACTAATAATTCCACTGCGCATATATAGTCGCTATTAGTTTTGTTCACACTTCTTCGCCTAAGACTTGGGGATTAAAGTGCAACATGACTTGATATTCGAACGTATCTTCCCCAATTGTTATGGATACAGCGGCGGTTAAATTGAACTCGTCGTTGTTTTTGTATAAGTCTTGGGATTAATCACGCTTATAACGATGAGCTCACTTTTCAGCCTACAGTGGGGGCTCGTACGATCTTCTTGGGCATAAAGGATTTCTCTTCGATTAACAAACGTTAAAGACTGAAGCGCGTCTGGTTTCGTAGGTACTTGCCCAGCCAGATTCGCTAGTGACAGGTTCATTACCAAAGTAGTATGCGAACGTCAACCCCCTATTCATAGGATAGGCGCCGAGATTGAATTGTGTTTCACTACACGATGCATTGGCAGAAAACACTGATTCTTCAAAGCTATGGTCGCCGCAGTTGATGCTCGACGATACGAGTAGTCAATTTTTTAAAGTCTTGGAGTTAAAAATAACCGCGATTAAAGAGCTATGTCTGAATTAAAAAAATACTCGGCCATTTATTTAAAATTTCTGAATCTGTCTAAAACGGTTCGAGAGATGCCCATTTTCTCGGCAATCGATCCGGTTGAAGAGAATTTGTTAAATATGCTCGCAAGCCGCTGGCACGAAGATAAAAAAATCACTGTGCTTGAGGCGATGAACTTATCGGCAAACTTTTCAAACACAACCCTGCATCGCCGGTTGATGAGTTTGCGTTCGAAAGGCCTAATTGCACTGCAAGTTAGCAAGATTGACAGCCGTGTGAAATACGTACTGCCCACAGACTTGACGCAAGCGTACTTTGCCAAGCTAGGAAGTGCGTTGGTATTTGCTCAAGAAGAGAGCGTAGGTCAGTGCTAGAAAAAATAAAACAAAATATACCAATGATCTTTGTCGTGCTCATGGCAATAGGTCAATTTCTGTGCGCCTCGGGCTCGGGTCACCCAGAGACGCCCGCGCCGCTTCCTGACTGGCTGAATGATACGGCGAATGTGATCAATATCGTGATCGGCGTCATGGTGTTCATCCCGCGCATACGTGTGCTGGCCGCAAGTCTGTCAGTCGTCGTGACGGTGGTATCTATGATCACAAACTATCTGGTGGATGGCCCCGCCTATTTTTTTCAAGTGTTACCGTTTAGTCTGGTACTGCTTGGGGTCTCGCTTTACGTATTTTGGCATTACAGCAGGGTACGGGCGGCATCCCTAAAATACAGAGCTTTTTGATTGAGTTGGTGAGGGTTCTTTAGTGAGCTCGTGTCAGTGAAGTTGCACTAAATAGCAGTTGTATGAATTCGCAAGAGTTTGAATGAGCAGCCGTGACTCGAAGTTTTAGGAGCGTTGTAGTTTGAAGAAGTTTTCAAAATGGTTTGGTGCCGCGTTGCTCGCGATTTGCTCAGCGCCGCTACTCGCCCAGTCTGATCGTTTAGGTTTAGATCCAGCGAGAGGCTCTGAGATCGGCGCGGTGTACCAGGCATGGCTGAGCCCGCAACAAGAGGGTGGCGAAGAACGAGATGCCCCGAAGTGGATTCCGAATAAGTTTCGCTCTTCAACGCCCTCAGTTGATCGAGAAAAGCGAATGGCTAGAGGGCATGGCTTACTGAGGTTTTCAAAGGACTACAGTCGTGCCTATGTTGATCTCAAAATCGAAGGGCTCGATCCGGCCACGATCACAATGCTTCATATCCATTGTGGCAAACCAGGTGTGCTTGGCCCAATCTTAGTTGATTTTGGCTTAAAGAAAAATCTAAAGACAGCCTTCCCCGCGGGGGTCTTTAGCGCAGAAGTATTGAACGAAGATTTAGTGGCTGTCTGGCATAACGGTCACCATAGCGTGGTTGAGTTTGCCACGATGGGCTGCCCGATTGGTCAACTCAATCCTGGTGAGTTGCTAAAACCCTTTGATCGTGTCAAGACGATTGCCGGGATGGCAGCGATTGCAAGGGAAGGAGAGCTTTACTTTAATGTGCACACCACCGGCCAACAGTATTTTGGGGCGATGCGTGGCCAGTTAGAAGCGGTGAATGATCTGCAGGCTCGGTGATGGTGACCTATGCACGTTGTAAAGAATAGAGATGTCGATAAATTCCATCCGCATCTGTCAATAACGCAGAAAGATCTTGACCGTCGATGAATACTCTACCTCGATCTGGCGTGTAAAGACTGTTAATTTGTGCTGAATCCTGACTCAGGATCTAGATCTTCTCGTGCCATATTGAGATATGCAGCGATGGTCTCTTCGTCCTGAAGGAACTTAGCTGCGTCGAATGTATGGTGTTGTGTGCACAGTCCTTAAAACCCAAACAACCTCTGTGGGTTATCAGTCAGGATTTGCTTGCGCACTTTCTCGTCATCGGTCCAGCGCGCCAGCAGGTTGAAGAGTTCAACCGAGCTGTTCTCACCGAACGACAAGTGCGGGTAGTCGCTGCCCCAGATCAGACGATCGGGTGCGGCTTTGATTAGTGCTTTGGCCATCGGGTCCGCATCGGTGAAGTTTGGCACTTTT
>CAJBTJ010000384.1 GCA_903958565.1 uncultured beta proteobacterium | reverse complement strand
TGATGGCAAACGATCTGTGGACCGACTAACCCAAGAGGTAAAACGAGTTTTTTACTTTCTAATTCTCGTTCGATCAGCAATGTGCTTTCTAGTGCAACGCCTAGAGCATCCACTGCGCAGTTAATCGCCATAAATGAACGATCGAAGCGAGGACCTCTTTCGAGATCAATACTGTGCTCAGGGTGATCCTTAGACCAGTCTCTCCAGGTGTATCGGTTGACCTCTGTGTGGATTAAGGTTTTTCCCGTTAGGGTGAAGCCTTTTTTAGGCAAGCGACGCCCTGGCAGCATCGAGGTCGAGCAATTTACGACGATCCTTTCTGCTGGGAAGGGCTCGACCATGACGCCGGCATCTGGGAAAAAATTCCCATAGCGAATATCAAAATCGGCCTCTCCTGCTGCGAGGTCAACAGGCGCAGAGGATGCGTTGAGTCGTACATCGATGTCGGCATGCATGGCAGAAAAGCGCGATAGACGAGGCATGAGCCACTGGGCGGCGATGCTAGGTACGCTATGAATCGTCAAGATGTCACTCTTGCCTGCTCGCTCAATGCTGCGGGTACTGGCTTCGATCAGACTGAAGGCTTCAGAGACGGACTCAGCATAGCGACGCCCAATGTCAGTGAGTTCGACGCTTCGATGCGTCCGGTGAAATAGCGCAATCCCGAGGCGCTGCTCAAGCATGCGTACTTGGTGGCTGATGGCCGAAGGGGTGAGATGCAGCTCAGTCGCTGCCGCTACAAAGGACCCGAGCCGTGAGGCGGCCTCAAAAGCTTGCACTGATTTAAGTGGCGGGATCTTTCTCATTGTTCTCTTTTTGGGTGAATTTAATTCATCTATATGCCTAAATTATTCATTTGTTTTCGTTCTGTCAAGTTGCTAGTATGGCTCCATAACACGCAAGCACTGAGAAAACTCAGGCAACTGCACGGAGACAGTCATGAAGCAAAAACCAACCGATCGCGCATTGGCGCAGAGCGCCTACAGAATTCGGCGCTACTCGGTTCAGATGGGTGAGATTCAAGGACAAGGCTATGTTGGCCAAGCACTTGGTTATGCCGATGTGCTGGCCGTGGCGTATTGTCATGCAATGAATTTTAAGCCCGAGGACCCTGAATGGCCGCAACGCGACCGTTTTCTGCTTTCTCATGGCCACTATGCGATCGCCCATTATGCTGCGCTGCTCGAGGCTGGTGTCATTCCTGAAGACGAAATGCAGACCTATGGAGGTGACGATAGTCGTCTCCCGATGTCTGGCATGGCGTCCTATACCCCAGGAATGGAGATGTCCGGAGGCTCGCTTGGTCAAGGCTTAGCGATTGCAGTGGGCGTGGCGCTGGGTCTACGTCATCAGAAAATTGGGGCCTTTGTTTATAACTCGATGTCAGATGGCGAGTTGGACGAGGGCGCGACTTGGGAGGCGGCGATGGGCGCAAGCCACCACCAACTCTCAAACTTGATCTGTCTGGTTGATATCAACAACCAGCAAGCAGACGGCGCGTCTTCGAAGATCATGGGGTTCGAGCCCTTAGTTGATAAGTGGCAGTCGTTTGGGTGGCATGTACAACGCGTCGACGGCAATGACTTGTTTGCCGTACGCGATGCATTTGATGTCGCGCGGTCCGTGACAGAAAAGAAACCCCGCGTGATCATTTGTGACACGCTGATGGGTAAGGGCGTCCCATTTTTAGAGGCACGTGAAAAAAACCATTTCATTCGTGTTGACCCGCCCGAGTGGCAACAGGCGTTGGAAATTTTGGATACAGCCTACGCAAGTGGAGAGCGGCCATGAATGCCAATACACCAGCTAAGCCCCGGCTGACGACGTCTGCGATGATTGCTTCGATTGCGTCCGAAGGTCAGCGCGTGCGTGCGGCACCCTTCGGTAAAGCCCTTGCCGCGCTTGGTGAGAGTCGCCCTGATATTGTGGGAATGACAGCTGACCTGAGCAAATACACAGACTTGCATATCTTTGCGCAAGCCTACCCTGAACGCTTTTTCCAGATGGGGATGGCTGAACAGCTATTGCTGGCTGCGGCAGGCGGCATGGCAAAAACTGGGCTCACACCCTTCGCGACGAGCTATGCAGTCTTTGCAACGCGCCGCGCCTATGACTTCATTCATCAGGTGATTTGCGAAGAAAATCTGAATGTGAAAATCTGTGGTGCCCTACCAGGGCTGACCACTGGTTATGGACCGAGTCATCAAGCAACAGATGACATTGCCATGATGCGCGCGATTCCAGGCCTCACCATTGTTGATCCTTGTGATGCCTTGGATATAGAGCAGGCTGTTCCTGCGATCGCTGCGTACACGGGCCCCGTCTATTTGCGTCTGCTGAGAGGCAATGTGCCGCTTGTATTGGACGAGTATGGCTATCAGTTTGAATTAGGGAAAGCAAAGCTATTGCGGGAAGGCAGAGAGGTACTGATTATCGCCTCTGGAATGATGACAATGCGTGCGCTAGAGGTCGCTGAGCAATTACAAAAAGACAGTATCGGCGTGAGTGTTTTGCATGTGCCGACCATCAAGCCCTTAGACGAAGAAACAATTCTGCGGGAAGTTAAACGCGCTGATCGCCTCGTGGTCGTTGCTGAAAATCATTCGGTGATTGGTGGCTTGGGCGAATCTATCGCGAGTCTGTTGTTGCGCTCACGTCTAGCACCGAAGTTTTTGTCGATTGCATTGCCGGACGCATTTTTGGACGCAGGTGCATTACCAACCTTGCATGACCGCTACGGGATTTCAACCGAATCAATGTCGCATCGTATTAAAAATGAACTTTAATCAGGAGGAGTCAAGAGGGGAGTCTTAAACACTACGAGTTGAACGAGTTAATTCTTATTTCGTGCTGAGCCTGTCGGGTCAGTATAAGTAATAACAAAACTACTTTTTGGAGACACAACATGAAGAAATTTCTCGCTGTCGCAATTGCTGGATTAGCGCTATCGGTATCTGCAGTCTCTGCGCAAACTGTGATGCGCCTTTCTCATAATGCAGCGCCTGGTAACCCGAAGGCTGTCGCGTCAGATAAGTTTGCAGAGCTCGTCGCACAAAAAACAAAC
>CAJBTJ010000383.1 GCA_903958565.1 uncultured beta proteobacterium | reverse complement strand
TGGCTTGAAACTATCTGGGCTCGCTATCGGCCAGCACACCTCAAACACACGGCCGCTCAGGGTGTTATTGAGCAATGATCCCGGCGCGATGTCTTTGTAAATTTCAGACATCAGCGCGATACGGTCGTCGACCTTACGTTGGGCAATGTGGCTCGTGGTGACGCCTCCAGGATGTTCAAGTCCTGCCGCCTGTAGCAACTCAGCCAGGGCATGCAGGGTGTTGCGATGAAACTGGGCGACACGTACGGCTTTGTCTTCGGGGATAAGTGCCCGCTGTCGTTCCGGGTCTTGTGTGGCGACTCCGGTTGGGCATCGACCCGTATGGCACTGCTGCGCTTGTATGCAGCCGATCGCAAACATAAAGGCACGCGCGCTATTGCACCAATCCGCGCCCAACGCAAAGACCCGCATCATGTCAAAGGCCGAGATCACTTTGCCGGATGCGCCAAGTTTTATGCGGTCACGCAAATTTAAGCCGACTAGCGTGTTGTGCACGAGTCGAATGGCTTCGCGAAGCGGGGTTCCGACATGATCCACAAACTCGATGGGCGCCGCACCTGTGCCGCCTTCGGCACCATCGATCACGATGAAGTCCGGGGTGATGCCGGTTTTGATCATGGCTTTGGCAATGGCGAACCACTCCCAAGCGTGCCCGATGCAAAGCTTGAACCCGACGGGTTTGCCGCCCGATAAGCGGCGCAGACGTGCGACGAATTCAAGTAAGCCAATCGGGCTGTCGAACTCGGCGTGTGCAGGGGGCGAGTTACAGTCTTGACCGACTGGGACCCCGCGTGCAGCAGCAATTTCTGCCGTCACTTTGCCCCCTGGAAGTACTCCGCCATGACCAGGCTTCGCGCCTTGCGACAACTTGATTTCGATCATTTTGACTTGATCGCTGGTCGCGTTCTCGATGAAATGCGGCTCTGAGAATCGTCCCGCTTCGTCTCGGCATCCAAAATAGCCAGAACCGATGTTCCAGATTAAGTCGCCGCCGTGCTCCTTGTGGTAGCGACTTATGCCGCCTTCACCTGTGTCATGCGCAAAGTTTCCCGTTCGTGCTCCTTGGTTCAGCGCGAGAATGGCGTTGGCCGATAGTGCCCCAAAGCTCATGGCGGAAATGTTGAGTACCGAGAGAGACAAGGGTTTTGTGCAGTCCGGACCACCCACAACGATCCTGAAATCGCTGTTGCTAATCTTGCTTGGAATCATCGAGTGATTAATCCACTCGTAGCGATCGCTGTAGACGTCGAGTTGGGTACCAAAAGGGCGTTTGTCGATCTCTTGCTTTGCGCGTTGATAGACTAAAGAGCGATCCGCTCTTGAAAATGGTGTTTCAGCATGGTCGTCTTCAAAGAAGTACTGACGCAGGGCAGGGCGTGATTCTTCGAAGAGGTAGCGTATATGACCGATGATGGGATAGTTGCGCAGGATCGCGTGATGAGTCTGAAAAATATCCCAAATACCTAATCCGGTCAGGCTCCACATCACAATCCCAAAGAGCCACCAACCCGATGGAGATGACGAGTTGAGTGCGGCGAGCGGTGCGAATAGACCGAGCGCAACGCACAGACCGAATACTGCAAAACGGGGGACGAGCGTATTCATCGTGAATGCTCCAAAATAACGTATCGAACTTCTTAGGTTGGGAGTTGCTGACTGATCCAAGCAATTAATAAAGAAATTGTAAAAACGGACAGAACAGTTGAAATGAGGATTGCTTGTGCGCTCGCGTGGGCATCGCGCTCGTAGATTTGCGCCATCATAAAGGGACCCGTTCCGACGGGTAGGGCCGAGGCCAAGATCGCGACGAGTTGCCAAAGTCGAGGCATGTCGAAAACGTATAGAACAAAGAATGCGGTTAAGGCTGGCTGAACAAGTAGTTTGAGTAGGGCAATGCGGATCACGATGGGGTTGCGACCCCAACCAGAGGTTTCGCCAAGGAAAAGACCAATCGCGATCAAGGCGCAGGGTGTGGCAGCATCGCTGATGAGCTCAACGTATCGGCCAATCGCAAGTGGCATCTCAAGCTGAAAATAAGACCAGCCGAGCCCCAAGGCTGGCGCAAGCAACAGCGGATTGCGCAGCATCGAACGTGCAACATTTTTAATTGCTGTGAGCGGGGTAGCGTGTGAAAACCTATGTAAGTCTGCAACCATGATGGTGGCAGCAAACAGCACCGAGACGGTAAAGAGTGTGGTGATAATGGAAGGCCCCAAGCCGCCTTTACCGAACACCATTAAGCAGAGCGGGATGCCCATGAAGCCCACATTGCTGTAGGCTGAGCTCATGCCGTTAATGATGTTGTCTAGGCCCGACTCCCCCTTGCTACGCGCGATGAGTGCGTAAATCGCGGCCGTACCAAATATACCCAAACCAAAGGCGGCAAAAAAACCAGGCTCAGCAAGGTCAGCCAGCGGTGTGGTCGACATTGTTGAAAAAAGCTGTGCCGGTAGCGCAAGGTAAATGACGAAACGATTGAGACCTTCTCGGGTGGTGGCACCAAGAAAGCCTGCCTTTGTGCAGAGCCATCCAGTAAGGATCAGCGCAAAGACGGGGAAGGCAGCATTAATAACCGCAGCAAACATGAGCCTCGAGGGGGTGGGTCAATGACGTTTAAGTGTAACTTGCGGTCAAATACAGGGATAATTTGGTAAATCTAAACGTCAAGTGAAAAAGGCAAACTGATGAAGATGTCCGACGATGGTTCAGGCCACGCATCGCGTGCTCGCGTGTCGCCCTTTCGGGTGGAGACAGGGTCTTGGGCCGCGTTTCAGTCGAGAGCGAGTGCGGTGCGTTTTGAGGTTTTCGTGCGCGAGCAGCAAGTCCCGATTGAGGAGGAGTTGGATGCGATGGATGCGCAGTGCTTGCACGCACTGGCGTTTAATGCAGCGGGAGAGGTCGTCGGGACAGGGCGTCTGTTGCCTGACGGTCACGTCGGTCGAATGGCGGTGTTGAGCGCTAGTCGAGGAAAAGGTGCGGGGGCTGCGATTTTGTTGTGCTTAATCGACGGCGCACGTTCGATGGGATTTGACGAGGTTGTGCTGTCCGCCCAGACCCATGCAAAGGGCTTCTATGCCAAATATGGCTTTATAGAGGAGGGGGAGGAGTATTTGGATGCAAATATGACACACATCCTGATGCGTAAAAAAACGCTTTGAAGCTTCAAGCGATAGCTAATATGCTTTACACTGCGATGGTGCCCAGAAGAGGACTCGAACCTCCACACCTTGCGGCACACGGACCTGAACCGTGCGCGTCTACCAATTCCGCCACCTGGGCCTATCTGTACTCAGAAGCACCGCATTATAAGCGAGATCGAAGCTTTGGCAAATCGCCTACCTCCTCATTCAAAGCACAACCGCCAAGCGGCGGTTCCTGCAGAACTCCCCACTGATTACGACCCAGATGTACCGAGTCGTGAACAAATCCTAGAGTCGTTGCGTACGGCCAGTGGCCCTTTGTCACCCGAAGATTTAGCGCTGCGACTCGGGCTCACCACCGATGAAACGCTTAAGGGTTTCGATCGTCGCCTTGCCGCCATGGAGCGCGATGGCCAATTGCTGCCGAATCGAAAGGGTGTGTTGTTGCTCGCGAATAAACTCGATTTTGTCGCGGGGCGTGTGCAAGGGCATCGTGACGGCTTTGGCTTTTTGATTCGAGATGGCGGAGGACAGGATTTATTTTTGTCCCCACGCGAGATGCTCAAGGTGTTGCATGGCGATCGTGTGTTGGTCAAGCCAACAGGCGAATACCGCGGCAAACCTGAAGCAATGATTGTCGAAGTCATCGAGCGCCGTACCAATAAATTAGTAGGTCGCTTTCTCAATGAGCGTGGAATGACAATTGTTGTTCCTGAAGACCAGCGTATCAAACACGATGTGTTGATCCCGCCGGGCGACGCGGGTGGCGCGCAGCATGGACAGGTGGTTTCTGTCGAAATCGTCGAGCAGCCTACACGCCATTCCCAGCCGATGGGACGGGTGGCGGAAATTCTAGGTGAGATTGATGATCCTGGAATGGAGATTGAAATCGCGGTGCGTAAGTTCGACGTGCCTGTTGATTTTTCGGACGCAGCCCTCAAACAGACCGAGAAGTTGCCCGATGCGGTACGTCGCAGCGATTTAAAAGATCGTGTGGACTTGCGCGATGTCGCCTTCATCACGATTGATGGTGAGGACGCTCGCGATTTTGATGATGCAGTGTATTGCGAGCAGGTTGATCTCGGTAATGGGCGCAAGCGTCCCGCCTGGCGCTTGCTTGTCGCGATCGCGGACGTCAGCCACTATGTGACGCCGGAAGACGCCTTGGATGATGCGGCGCGAGAGCGGGGAACAAGTGTGTATTTTCCGCGGCGTGTAATTCCTATGCTGCCGGAAAAACTGTCTAACGGGTTGTGTTCGCTCAATCCGCAGGTGGATCGTCTAGTGTTGGTGTGCGATATGGTGATACCGTTGACGGGCGCTAAGGCGGGTACGGTCGCGGCCTATCAGTTTTACAACGCAGTGATTCATTCTCACGCCCGCACGACGTACAACCAAGTTTGGGAGTCATTGCAGCAACCACAAGGTCCGGCTGCGCGCAGTTTGTCGCATGTATTGCCGCAGATACAGGACTTGTATTCAGTTTTTCAGCTATTGGGTCAGGCTCGCAAAGAACGTGGAGCGATTGATTTCGATACCGTTGAAACAAAAATCATGTGCAATGAACTCGGACGTATCGAGAAGATTGTCGGCGTGACGCGCAACGATGCGCACCGATTAATCGAAGAGTGCATGCTTGCCGCGAATACCTGTGCGGCTGATTTTATGTTTCGTAGCAAGCACATTGGTCTGTATCGTATCCACGAGGGACCAACGCCCGATAAGTTGCAGTCGTTACGTGAGTTTCTGCGCACCTTGGGTCTGCATCTTAATGGCGGTGCAGATCCCACTGCGAAAGATTATGGCGAATTACTCGCGCGTGCGCGCTCGAGGCCGGATTATCAGTTGTTGCAAACGATGTGTTTGCGTTCAATGCAGCAAGCGATCTATGGGCCAGATAACGCAGGTCACTTTGGCCTGTCTTATCCAGCCTACACGCACTTTACTTCACCGATTAGACGTTACCCCGATTTGGTCACGCACCGCGTGATCAAGGCGCTGCTAAAGGGGGAACGTTATCAACCGGTATTGCACGGGTTGGTGTCTGCGCCGGGCGCAACCCAGCGCGAGCATGAGCACGACCTTTGGGAAAGACTTGGTCTGCTGTTGTCTGCGACAGAGCGTCGTGCGGATGAGGCCTCCCGAGATGTAGAGGCGTGGTTAAAGTGTTGGTTCGTCAAAGAACGTGTGGGCGAAACCTTCAGCGGCAAAGTGACCGGTGTGGCGAGCTTTGGTATTTTTGTGACACTCGATACGTTGCACGTAGAGGGATTGGTGCACGTGTCAGAACTTGGTAGTGAATACTTTCAGTTCAACGAAGCGTTGCATGAGTTACGTGGAGAGCGAACCGGGATTCGTTATCGCCTGACTGATTCTGTGCAGGTCCAGGTAGCGCGTGTCGACCTTGAAGCGCGGCGGATTGAGTTCCGTTTGGTCGCAGGGACGAGTTTTGTTGCCCTGCGTAAAGCGGCGGCTCGCGTCGATGACCCAGGTATGCGCCGTGTAAAGAAAGCTGCGTCGACCAAACCTCCGGAACTCAAAGGGCAGATTGCCAAGGTCAGACGTGCCGAAGCCAAAAAGGCGGCCAAATTAGAAACAGCACGACCTTCAAAGAAAATCCAGCGAGCAACCAAAGGTGCTGGCTTAAAGAAAGCCGCTCGAAAAGGGCGCTAGGGAATATTAACGATGGCAGCGACACAAATGTTGGCCGGCTTTCATGCCGTGATTGCGCGCCTGCGCCAAGCACCAGATTCGATTCGCGAGATCTACGTCGAGGCGCAGCGACGCGACAAACGGATGCAGACTTTTATTGAACAGGCAACGCAAGCTGGACGTGCCGTACACCCCGTGGGCGCAGATCGCTTAGATGGGCTGGCGGGAGGTTCTCGGCATCAAGGTGTTGTGGCCGTAGCCGATGCGCGCAAACTGGCAGACGATCTCGACGAGGTTTTGGATGAGTTGGATGGCCCGGCTTTTTTATTAGTGCTTGATGGCGTGACGGATCCGCATAACTTGGGCGCATGTCTGCGAACGGCTGATGCGGCGGGTGTCCACGCTGTGGTGGCCCCACGTGACCGTGCGGTTGGATTGAATACGACGGTGCAACGGGTGGCCTGTGGTGCGGCGGAGTCCGTACCCTATGTCATGGTGACGAACTTGGCTCGCACGATGCGCGATCTAAAAGATCGAGACATTTGGTTGGTGGGCACAGACGATCAAGCACCACAAGGTATTCATCAAACCGATGGGCGTCGTCCTATGGCTTGGGTGATGGGTGCCGAG
>CAJBTJ010000382.1 GCA_903958565.1 uncultured beta proteobacterium | reverse complement strand
TGTTATTACCATTCATTGCCAACCTAATCGGTAGGGGGTTGGCGCTCCTGTGTGAAGGATGTAGCCGATCTCTGGGGTTCTCATGGCGCTCTGTCAAATTCCTTTTGCGCTTTAATAAAGGGTTTAGTCTTTGCTATTGTTTTTAACTCATCTAAGAGCCATTCCTCAATAGTATTTATTTCTATACCCATCCTCAAGCACTCAATCACAAATGCTGTTAGTTTTTCCCTCATCACATACAACTCACAACCGAACCACAAATTGTGCAAACCCGCATCTTTCCATCAACAAGGATGGTCTGGGTTTGGCAAGCATAAGCTGTAGTAGCCAATGTTAGTAATACTAATGCGATTAATTTTTTCATTTTAGTTCCTTTATCTCTTTATGCCTTTGCTTGTGGCAGACGGGGTAAAGACTAATGCCGGCACGGTACAAACCCTTTGCGTGTTCGCGCATAAAGGGCTCGTCGGTGAAGGTTCTTAAGACTGCCCAACCCCCCTGGCTGCCACCCATCAAAAATAATTGGTTCGGATCAATGCCTTGTGAGACGAGCCATCGCCCCGTTGCGATGGCATCGAGCATGCGGGCGTTTGCCCCAAGCGGGGTATAGGTGACCCAGTTCTCGTCCCGGCCTCGACTCCAGTAGCTATCCAGCACCAGCGTATTCGCGCCTAAGTCCTTTCTTGCCCATAGGGCAGTCGCGAAGTCGCCGGGTACCAAACCGTGGCCTCCGTGCACGATCACTAAGGTGGGTCGGTTTTTTACACCTTCGGGGTGAGGATTCCAGCTCGCAAGAAGATTGCCTTTGCCGTTAAAGGTCGGTACGACTGGTCGCAGTGGCGCGAGATTGACTTTAGTGGTGTTGTTGAAAAGACTGAAGTTCGTGATGGGCCGCTCAGGCGCTTGAGTGGCGACGATAGGGGGTTGAAAAAATTCAACATCGGCGCTTGAGAAAGGTACCCCTGCACAGCCCCCAAGTGCGGTGAGCATTAGAGGTAGAAGAATTGATAAAAAGCGTTTCATTTTTTTAAAACCGAAACAGAAACATGGCGGATTGAAGTGCTCGTCATTTATCGTACAGCGTATGGGCGATTGGGTTGTTTTTAGAATAAGCTATTCAAAATATTTTAAAAACCCTACCAAGGAGACCTTGATATGAACCCAGCAGAGACAAAAGCGCTTGAGCAGCAGGTGTTGGCACTCGATGAGCAACGTTGTAAGGTGCTAGTCGCAAAAGATGGCCCTGGCTTGGCCGCGCTGATCGATGCAGGCCTCACGTACACCCATGCCAGTGGCCGTCGTGACACGAAAGAGAGCTATGTCGACAGCGTCGCGACAAAGCGCGTGCAATACCTACAGATCGATCGCGAAGAAGTGACTGCGCGCGTGGCGGGTACCTCAGTGATTGTCGAGGGAAAAGTCAGAATGAAGATTCATTCTGATGGCGTGGACAAGAATCTTTATAACCGTTACCTCGGGGTTTGGACCACCACAAGCGGCAAGCCATTGCTCACCGCTTGGGCTTCGACCAAGCTGGAAGGTTAGTCCATCACCTTGTAGTCGGGCGCGATCTCAAATTCAATTTGACCAAGCGCTCGGACTTCTTCAGGCGTGAATCCAGGTGCCACGGCCTCTAGAACAAAGCGGCCGTTCACCCAGTGCAGGACAGCCAGGTCGGTCACGAGCCAGTCGACACATTGGCGTCCCGTCAAGGGATACTTGCATAGCTTAGGCAGCTTAGTGTTGCCCTTGCTATCGGAATGCTCCATCACGATGATGAGTTCAACATCACCGGAAATAAGATCCATCGCACCGCCGATTCCACCGCGACGTGTGTCCGTGGTACTCCAGTTCGCGACGTTGCCTTCGCGGTCGACTTCGTAGGCACCCAAAATAACGGTATCGATGTGACCACCGCGCGCCATCTCAAACGAGGTGACGCTTTCAAAGAACGAGGTGCCGGGAATCGCTTCAACGAACTGACTGCCCGCGTTAAACACGTCTGGGTCGATCGCATCGCCTGTCACGATGCCACCATAACCTAGCACACCGTTCTCGGCGTGTAGCCACACACCGCGTCCATCAAGATAGTTCGAAACAAGGGTAGGCAGGCCTACGCCTAAATTCACATACGAGTCATTACGGACAATTTTTGCTGCATTCTTGGCAATGCCGGTGCGTGTCAGCGCAGGCTTACCGTTGTAATTGCGTGCGCTATCGGCAGAACGCTTTTCTGTCCGGGATAAAGAGCGGATATCAATCGGATCCGTGATCTTCACAACACGCGATACAAAAATGCCAGGTAAGTTGATATGCTCAGGCGCTAATTCACCAACCTCTACGATCTCTTCTACTTCAACGATAGCGATACGGGCCGCCTTGGCAAAACTGACGTTGAAGTTTCCGCTACCACCACGAAACTGCACGTTACCGGCACGATCCGCTTTGTAGCCGCTCAAAAACGCGAAGTCGACGTGGATCGCCTCTTCCATGAGGTAGGGCTTGCCGTCGAAGTAACGGATGTCCTTACCCTCAGCGAGAGCAGTATCAACGCCTGTTGGGGTGTAGAAGGCTGGGATACCCGCGCCACCAGCGCGGCAGCGCTCAACCAGGGTGCCTTGTGCGACGAGTTCAACATCAAGCGTTCCCGCTGCAATACGCTTCTCTGCTTCGGTTTGCATGCCAGCTCGAATAGAGAAAGACGTGATGATCTTTTTAACTTGGTCGTTCTCAACCAACAGTTGGCCTTTCTCACCATTGGCACCTAGTGAGTTGCAGACGATTGTCAGGTCACGCACCCCTTTATCGCGTAATGCAAAAATTAAAGTATTCGGAAAGCGGTGAGCTAGGCCAAAACCTGAAATTGCGACGCGTGCACCATTTTGTATGTCAGCGATGGCTTCGGTGGCGCTGGAGACTACTTTATTCATAAGTTAGAAACGATACATTGAAATGTTGAAGGACTTCGCGATTTACTCGATGCGAATGTTTAGAATTTTGTTGAGTTCTGTCAGTTCGGCTTTCTCTGCAATCATCGCATCTTCAAATTGCTTTGGACTCAGCAATTTAATTTCCGAGCCAGTAGCTTCGACTCGTGCTCGAACTTCTGGTTGATTAAAATATTTAGTCGCTGCGGTGTACAGAGTTTGCACGATGGCCTCAGGTGTTCCGGCAGGTGCTAACAGGCCATACCATGAGCCTGTTACGTCCTTAACACCTTGTTCCGTGAGCGTGGGTACATCAGGTAATGCGGGTGCACGATTCACAGATGACATCCCAATTGCTTTCAAACGGCCGGATTTGAGGTGTGGGAGCATCGCAGAAAGATTTAGGAAGGATACGTCTACGTGCCCACCCAGCATGTCGTTGACTACGGGCGCTGCACCTTTATACGGCGCATGCGTCATTTTGACTTTTGCCTCGATTTGAAAAATCTCTCCTGCAAGGTGCGTGGAGCTTCCCGTTCCGGTCGATGCAAAGGTCATGTGCTTGGTTTTAGCAAGCTCGATGAATTCTTTAACATTATTCGCCTTGATGTGCGGTGCAACCACCATCACGTTGGGCACGTCAATGATCATCACGATTGGTTTGAACTCAGTCACGCCATCGTAGGGTGGTTTGGCGGTAAAGACGGGAACAGCCGTATGGGGAGCGCCGGCGCCGACCAGTAATGTGTAGCCGTCGGGCGCAGATTTGGCAACGAAAGAGGTGCCAATAGAGCCACTCGCACCAGCTTTAGGTTCGATGACAAAGGTTTGCCCAAGACTTTGCGACAGGCCATTCGCGAGTTCGCGTGCGATCTGATCTGCAGGTCCACCCGCCGGGTACGTGATAATTACTTTGACGGGTTTGTTTGGATAAGGCTGTGCATAGGCGCTAGAGACCGTTAGGGCTAAGGCAGCAAGGGCCAAGTGCAGGATTATTTTCATTGTTGTCTCCGTTAAGTTCTTGTTATGCAGATTTCTAATTATTCGCCACGTGTCTCGGGCTCTGCCGGCTCAAAACGATAGCCGCTTGCCGCATCACCGCGAATGTAACCACAGTGTGGCCAGCCAAAGTGCACAGGCATAATCAGTGCATGACGTTCGGCTGCCCGCTTCAAAAACAGCGCGCGCGAGGCACGCGCTTGTTCGGCGTGGGCATCAATCCATGTATTGATATGTGGCATCGCAATTTGCAGTGGGCTGTGCATCACGTCGCCTGCGAAGATAGCTTCTTTGCCCTCAGAGCGCAGGCGGAAATGGATCGACCCCGGCGTGTGGCCAGGCATGATTTCTGCCTCAAGGCAGCCTGCAACCAGATCGCCATCATCGATGAAATCAATTAATCCTGCTTCATAAAGGGGTAAGACGCTATCTTCAAACGATCCGCTGATGACGCCCTTGTCTCCGTTCTTGTAAGCTGCTAGTGCAAGATCAAAATCAACCCTAGGCATCAGGTGTCTAGCGTTCGGGAAGGTGGGAACCCACTTGCCGTTGTCCATGCGTGTGCCCCAGCCCACATGGTCTGGATGAAAGTGGGTCACAACAACATGTGTCACGGATTGCGGATCCGCACCTGCAGCGGCCAGCCACAGCGGGGTGAGGGTATTGAGCATGTTCATGCGTTCAGAGGCACGCTTCTTGTGATTGCCGACACCCAAGTCGATCACGATCACTTTGTTATCGATATGCATGACCCATAGCTGCATCGCAACGATAAAGCGCTCAAGCTTGACGTTGTAATGATGTGGAGCAAGCCATGAAAGGTGGGGCTTGATTTCCTTTACGTCAAGCGCTGGAAAAACAAAATCCGCTGCATGAGTTGGACCACTATATTCAATGATGTTATAGATTTTTGCCTTGCCAACATGCCGTGAGTAAATCATTTCGGTCTTCCCGTATTCGTGATATGCAGTGATGTTGTCGTTGTCTTACTCAACGAGGCGATAGGTCAAGCGCCACTTGGTGTCGCGCTTCATCCAGACCGGTGGGCCGTCAGAAAAACTGTTACCGCTTGGATCAGCCGTCAGTCGTGACTGCATAAATGCTTTGGCCGTGGCTTCATCTTTGATACCGTACATAGCAAGGTAGTGAGGTGAGCCTGGTTCTGGGTGCATGAACTCGCGTAGACGCTCGTAGCGCGCGCCACTCTCAAAGCCGTAGCCTGTTAGTACTTCCGGAACGTGAATATTGTTGTAGAACTGATTAAAGGCATCCACTTCGGCGGCAGCTGCTCCGGCCGCTTCGGTCATGCCCACCAGGTACATGTAGGGCGATGCTGAAACTTGTAAAGAAGTTGGGTTGTTCAAAATGTGTTGCCACATCAAGCGCCACTTTGTCTTGCGCTGTTTCCACGCTGCAGGGCCATCGCTATAGACTGGGCGTCCACTCGCGGGGCCATCGTTGCGCGAGACATACAACATCGCCGCTTCTTTGCTTTCGATGTCGTAGCAAGCCAAGAATCGTGGACCGCGAGGTCCACGCGTATCGTCCTGGGCGAGTTCGTAGCGACGGCCGCGCAGAAAGCCTGGATTCGCTGCGAGCACTTCTTTTCGATGTACGTTGTTATAAAAGTCATTAAAGGCAACAACATCCGCTGTGCTGGTGTCGGCCGGAATATCCATACCGACCCAATATGTGAATAGTGCATCGCTCATGTCCGATCCTCTTGTGCGTTAGGCGAGTGTAAAGACGGGAACGCTTGGTCCGTCTTCGCTTGGCTTAAATGCAACGCGTACACGTTGTCCGCAACGAATGGTATCGAGATCGCAGTCGACAATATTGGTCAACATGGTTGGGCCTTCGTCGAGCGTGACATAGGCAAGGGCATAAGGAACGGGCCCAGACGTTCGGGTGATGCTGTAGCTGTAGATCGTGCCTGAGCCTTTTGCTTCTTTCCATTCCGTTTTATCGCTAAAGCAAAAGGGGCAGAGCGCACGCGGATAGTGATGATATTCACCGCAGTCAGCACATTGTTTGACGAGTAACTTGCCTTCGGTCGCAGCATTGAAGTAGACCTCATCACCATCATTGCATTTTGGTGCGGGAATTTTTCTGTCTTGGTAGGGAGTCGTCATCGCGTTATTCTCTTTCCATGATGAGTGTGGCGCTGCCGTGACGTGTGCTCAAGGCACCGCCTGTTCCGTGTGCGAGCGCGAGATCGCAGTTTTTAACTTGTACAAGTGGATGCGCTTCTCCG
>CAJBTJ010000381.1 GCA_903958565.1 uncultured beta proteobacterium | reverse complement strand
CGCGTCACACTACCGCTACTTGGTTTTTCAATTACCTCTAGCCTAGTACTCACCTTCATTCTTTCGATTGAACAATTCGCTATCCCCGCTCTCATGGGAATCCCTGGCCGAATCTCTGTTCTCGCGACACAACTTTATTTGCTAGTGCAATTCCCCCCTCCCGACTATGGCTTAGCCGCCGCAATCGGCTTGACGCTCAGCGCCTTAACAGGCGGAGCCATCTGGCTTCAGCGTCGCATTGCGCGCAGCAACCGCTTAACCGTCACAACAGGCAAGGCCGGGCGCCTCACGCTGATTGAGCTTGGCAAATGGAGATGGGCAGCAAACACGCTTTGTTGGGGCTATATCCTCTTCGCGCTGATCCTGCCCGTCATTATTCTTGCCTATGTCTCTGTTCTAAAGTATTTCAGCGCCAACCCGTTTGAAGGAGCATATACCTGGCGAAACTATTTGTTCCTCTTTGAGTCCGACGCGACCCTGCGCTCTTTCTGGAACACGCTGATCGTGTCAGGGCTCGGCGCGCTGGTAGGGGTCGGCTTAGCATCCTTCATTAGCTACTTCACGCTGCGTCATCGCCCCCCAGGCTACCGGGCACTGGACTTTATTGCCAGCCTCCCATTTGGCGTGCCAGGCGTTGTGATCGGGCTCGGTCTGCTGTGGGCCTATGCTTACCTTCCTTTACCCATCTATGGGACGCTGAGTATTCTGGTCATCTCCTTCATCACCCGCTTTCTGTCGTATGCAACGGAAACGGTTGGCGGTCGGATGATTCAAATTGATAAAAGCCTTGAAGAAGCTGCCTGGACGGCAGGGGCAACGCGCCTACAAGGCATTAAGCGGATACTGGTTCCACTGGCCATGCCCTCCCTACAAGGCGCATACTTCCTGCTGTTTATGGCGTTCTTCCGAGAAATCGCCTCGGCGGTACTTCTCTACACTGCGTCGACCAGCGTTTTGTCGACGTCGATTTGGTCATTCTTCGAGCAGGCCAATTGGGGCCTTGCGAGCTCGCTGTCTTTAGTAGGCATGGTCGTCGTGTTTATCGCCATGTATCTGCTCATGCTGGCAACCAAACATCGGCCCTCCATGAAACTCCTTGACCGCAGCAAAACGCCCGCCGTCAAATAACACTGCACAACTGGATAGAATCACTATGGGTATCCGAGTTAGTAATCTCATCAAAGTATTTGGTCAAACTACGATTGTGCATGGCATTTCCTTCGATGTCGCAGACGGTGAGTTTGTGACCTTGCTTGGGCCAAGCGGCTGCGGAAAAACTACCACCTTGCGCTGCATCGCCGGACTTGAACGCACGAACGGTGGAACGATCGAGATCGATGGTCGAGTTGTTTCCCAACCCGAGGCCGATATCTTCATCGCTCCGCATGAACGCGACCTCGGCATGGTATTTCAGTCTTACGCAATCTGGCCGCATATGAGCGTCGCGGAAAACGTCGCTTTTCCCCTCATTGCTCGTAACGTAGATAGCGCAACCATTCCCGAAGCGGTCGCCTGGGCGCTAGACGTAGTCGGCCTCTCTAGCCTTGCCGGCCGACAACCCTCCGAGCTTTCGGGCGGCCAGCAACAGCGTGTCGCACTTGCGCGCGCAATCGTAGGCAAGCCAAAAGTGCTTTTATTCGACGAGCCACTTTCTAATCTAGACGCTCGTTTACGTGATCGCACACGCGCTGAAATCAGTCGGATTCAAAGAGAGCTCGCCATCCCCGCGGTCTATGTCACCCATGATCAAGCGGAAGCGTTATCCATGTCAGACCGTGTCATCGTCATGGACGCTGGACTCATTGTGGAAGAAGGCAAGCCGCGCACACTTTACCGCCGCCCCGCAAATAGATTTACTGCGGACTTTATTGGTGCAGCAAATTTTCTAACGCTCACCTGTCGCGACCAGCAATGGTTTGCCCCTGATGGGTCCTCCATCACTCTTGCTCAGCCTGTTAGTGGGAAAGACGGTGAACAACGCACGGCCATATTACGCGCAGAGGATCTGCGGCTGCAGGCACGCTCGGCCGTTGTGCAGTCTGACCGCATCAACACCCTGAGTGGCGTCATTGAACACATTCAGTATATGGGCCCGCACATTGAATATTCCGTGAAGGTTCAAGATACAACCCTCAATGTACTTGACCAGATCGAGTTTGCGCGCAACGATGAAGTCTTAGTGACATTTAGTCCTGCAGACCTTCACGTGCTGCCGAATAACTGACACCCTCACTCGCGGCTTACGGTACCCAAGATGTCTCTTGAAGGACATTTGTACCGTTGCCTCCCCCGCTCGTGTCTATGTGCGTCTGCGTCCTGCCTGCCTGCCCAGGTAATGCGCGCTTGACCAGCAGCTTGGCGACCGCTCGGATATCTGCCGCTTTTTCTAAAGTTTCTAATCTTTCAAAAAGTGGTGGTATGTCCGCACGCGGCAGTGCAGTCTTGGCGCAGTCGTTAAATTTTTCCCACATCTCATCGCTCGTCATGGGGTAAGTGATCCCGCGACCAACAAGATTGCTAATTTTGCGTGTGAGTGACTGTCCATTTTTTAAAGTGACCGTCACTTCGGCACCAAACTGCTCTGGCGAATCATCCGCCATGTCGGGATGTGGTCCTGCCGACAGTTTGGCCATAATGTCACGAACGTCCGCATCAAAATGTGCCTCGCCCTCAAAGTCACCGAGCCGCACCGCGCCAGAAACGAGCGCGCGCGCGACCGCGTACTGAACTGAGAATTTTGCCTCAAGTGGCGTCTGCGGATTCGGATTATTCGTGTGCGGTAGGCGACGCTTATGTACGAGGACATCTACCTTCGCGACCTCTTTAAGATCGATTGCTTCTTCTCTGCGTAAATTCAGGATCATCGTGACCGGCGGATGGGTACTCCCGCAACACGGAAACTGCTTAAGCCCCATTTCACTGCTGAGCACTTCGAGGGGATTAGCCCAGTTGTCAAACATCAATTCAGCATTAAAGTTTCCAGGGCCGTTAAAGGCGTTCAGGAAGCCTTGCTTATGCTCCAGCGTTGCTGGATTTGCGTCGTAACCAGACTCCGCTAAGAGCACCGCCAACAAACCATTGCGCGCACACTGTCCCACATGCAGAGGCTTGACCATCGTCCCAAAATTAGACTTGAGCCCAGAAGCAAATGACGCTGCAATTGCCAATGCAATAGCCATCTTCTGTTTATCAAGTCCAATTAAATAGCCACACGCTGCTGCAGCGCCAAAGACACCGAGTGTCGCGGTTGGGTGCCAGCCTTTGTCGTAATGATAGAAATTGACTGCGCGAGCAATGCGTATCTCGGTCTCAATCCCCACGACATAGGCCTGTATCAACTTCAAGCCCGTTGCGCCTCGTTCTTCGGCCAGCGCAAACAATGGTGCGACGAGCGGTGCTGATTGATGCCCGCCCATCGGCTGGCTAAAGTCGTCGTAAT
>CAJBTJ010000380.1 GCA_903958565.1 uncultured beta proteobacterium | reverse complement strand
ATTGAGCTTATCGACGACTGGCTTAGGAGTTCCGGCAGGAGCGAGCATTCCCCACCAAAGATCAACAGCTGCTTTTGGTAAGCCCGCCTCTTTTAGTCCACGGATGTCTGGCGTAACCTCAGAGCGCTCCACGGATGAGACGGCTAGCGCACGAATCTTTTCTGCTTTAACTTGGGAGAGCAATGAGGGGGCGCTGGCGATGATCATATCAATGTGTCCACTCAGCAAGTCTGTGACGGCGGGTCCCATGCCTTTGTATGGCACATGGGTCATTTTGATATCGGCAGCCTCTGAGAGCAGTTCGGAGGCAAATTGGTTGATGCTGCCGACACCCGATGTGCCGTAGTTCAGTTTGCCTGGGTTGGCTTTCGCGAACTTGACGAGATCCTCGAGGGTTTTGTATGGCGTGTTGTTGCCTACAGTGATGAGCATGGGACCCTTAGCCAGCATGGCAATCGGTGTAAAGCTTGTGATTGCGTCGTACTGAAGGTTCTTGCGCACAGCCGCGCCAGTCGTAAACGTTGAGGACAGCACCACTAAGGTATATCCGTCGGCAGGCGCTTTGGCCAATAGGACGTTGGCCAAGATTCCCCCCGCCGCCGGCTTATTCTCCACGACAACTGATACGCCAAATAGGTCTTGTAGCTGTTTGCCGATGACGCGCGCGAATACATCGTTCGATCCGCCGGGAGCGCTACCAACCAGCAGAGTGATCGGCTTGTTTGGAAAATCGGTCTGCGCCATGGCTTGTGCCACGGCTGTCATAAATAGGAGGGCGGTCATTGCGCGCACAAACTTGGGCAAGGCGAACATAGTTGATTTCCTTAAAAGTTATCGGATGGTCTAGGGGATCAAGCCCATGCTTTTCGCATTGGCTAGCAGAGCTTGTGCACTCTTTAAAAAGGGCGGATCGATCATTTTTCCGTCGACGACATAGGCTCCAACGCCATCTGCCTGGGCTTGTGCGGCCGCTTTCACGACACGCAAGGCATGTGCGATCGCTTCATCGCTTGGTCGGAAGGCTTCGTTGGCCATGACGATTTGGTTGGGGTGGATGCATGTCTTGCCTGTGTATCCGAGACTGGCCGCAAAAGCCGCCTCGTATTTGAAGCCATCGGTGTTTTTGATGTCGGCGAAGGCGGCATCAAACGCCGCAACACCCGCCTCGGCGGCAGCCATTTTCATTTCCATCATGGCGTACTGCACAGCAAAAAGCTCTTTGCGTGATACGGCGATGGGTTCAAAGAGATCCGCGAGCCCTAACTGGAGTCCTGCCACACGCGGATGAGCGCCTGCAAGCTCGAAGGCGATGCGAAGGGCTTTGGGTGTTTCCACATTGAGTAAGACTTTGATGGCAGACTTTCCATCGGTGTTCACGCCGTTCGCGCGCTCGGCCTGTTCGATCATGCTGACCGCCTGTCGCACCGCCTCTGCGCTCTCTGGCTTTGGGATGTTGATCATGTCGAGTCCGGCTCGAACCACTTGCGCAATATCTTGCTCAAAAAAACGGGTGTCCATCGCATTGACGCGAACGATCACGCATTTTTTTGTTTCCGCGGCTGCAGGTGATGCCATCCACGTCGCAAGCGTTGCGCGCGCGCTTTCCTTCTTCGGTTCGGCAACGGCATCTTCGAGGTCGAAGGAAAGGGCGTCTGCGGCGCTAGCCAATGCTTTGTCAAAAAGCTCGGGTCGCGAGCCCGGTACAAATAGTTTGCTTCGCATAAGGGCACTCGTTTTTTGCTTCGCCAAGTCGGCGGTTGTCTAACTATAGTGGATCAGAGAAATCGATATTCGTTGTGTTGCGGCGCAACAAGCTTGATGTGCGTCCGGGAAATAGCATTTTTAGGTCCGCCACGCTGTAGTATTCCATCATCAAATTGAACCTTTGAAATAACGCCTCGGAGATCTGATGAACGTGACTAAACTTTTCCAAGCAAGCTTGCTCGCAATGTGTCTGAGTGCGTCGGCCTCGAGCTATGCACAGGGGGCTGCTGCGGCAGCCTATCCAGCCAAATCCGTTCGCTTACTGGTCGGTTTTGCCCCGGGTGGTGGCACAGACTCGGCCGCACGCACGATCGCGGTGAAGTTGTCGGAATTGCTCGGCCAGACCGTCGTTGTTGATAATCGTCCTGGCGCGGGTGGAAATATCGCTGCTGATGCAGTCGCCAATGCGGCACCAGACGGTTATACGATCGGCTTGGCAAACATTGGATCGTTAGCGGTGAATCCGCACATGCCTGACGGTACGCCGTACAAAACATTGAAAGACTTCGCCATGATTTCCAATGGGGTGACGTTCGGAAATATTTTGGTGGTCCGAACAGACTCGAATATCAAAACATTGACCGACTATATTGCGGCGGCCAAGAACAAAGAGAAACCGCTGTTTTATGGATCGCCCGGATTAGGTAGTGCGGGACATTTGGCCGGTGAGTTACTGCAAGCGCGGACCGGTACGTTTGCGGAGCACATCAACTACAAAGGTGGTGGCCCTGCGATGACAGCCTTGCTAGCGGGTGATATTCAAGCGATCTTCGCAAGCGCTCCGACGGCTATCCCGCAGGTCAAAGGAGGGAAGTTGCGTGCACTCGCCGTTACGGGCGCGCAGCGGTCACAGGCCTTACCTGATGTGCCTACCGTCGCTGAACTCGGTTTTCCAGGATACCAAGCAACCAACTGGTATAGCTTCGTCGCACCAGCGCGCACGCCAGACGCGATTGTCAAAAAACTCAACGAGGCAATCGTAGCCGCTTTACGCGACCCCAAGACGATTGAGCGCTTAGAGACTCAGGCGATGGAGCCTGATCCCTCGACGTCTGAGCAGATGCGCGCTTTCGTGGAAAAGGAATACGAGACCTGGGGTGACGTGGTCCGTAAACTACAGCTTAAGCGGTAATTTTGCATCGCGCATTGATTTTTAATTTTCTATGTTGAGATGACGAATGGGCCGTACGATTGTTGAAAAAATTCTAGCCAAACACGCGGGGTGCGAATCCGTTAGTGCGGGAGAGGTTGTCGTCGCAAATATCGATTTCGCGATGGTGACGGATACACGTGCGGTTAATACCATCAAAATGATTGGTAAGTTTGGCGAACAGCCCTTGCAGTTTGCAAAAAATACCGCGTTGGTGCTTGATCACTATTCGCCACCCCCAAGCGTAGAGGCTGCTCAAATCCATAGCGAGATGCGCAGTTTCGCCGCGCAGCGTGGCACGAAGCTTTATGACATTGGCGATGGAATCTGTCATCAAGTTTTGCCTGAAGGTGGGCACTTAACTTGCGGAGATCTCGTGGTGGGTACCGACACGCACTCGGTCACCTATGGAGCCTTTAATGCGCTCGGCACCGGCATTGAAGGAACCGACGTGTCCGCGGTGATGATGAGTAGCAAGCTGTGGTTTCGCGTGCCCCAGACCGTTCGTATCAATCTGCGTGGCCGCCTTGCACCTGGAGTGTGGGCAAAAGATATTACGCTTGCGATGTTAGGTCGCTTCGGTGCGGAAGGCTTAAATGACATCGCGATTGAGTATGTCGGTGAGGCTGTCGCTGCGATGGAT
>CAJBTJ010000379.1 GCA_903958565.1 uncultured beta proteobacterium | reverse complement strand
CGATCTTGAAGGGCCGGGCGAGCAGCACGCCGCCCACATCGAAGGTCTCGGGCCAGGGCGCCTTGCCGTCGGTCCTTTAAAAGATTTTGTTCTAGGTGCGCATCTGCTTGATGCGCAAGGACGCATCCTCAAGTTCGGTGGTGAGGTCATGAAGAACGTGGCAGGCTATGACGTCTCGCGTTTGTTGGCCGGTGCGATGGGTTCCTTCGGTGCGTTGACACAGCTATCGCTCAAAGTTGCGCCAAAGCCGTTTGAGACCTGCACACTCGAGTGGGAGCTTGATGAAGCCGAGTCACTCAAGCGCTGCCATAGCTGGCGTGCGCACCCGTTATCCGTATCCGCCACCGCGTGGGAGTCGCAGGGCGCAACAGGTCGCCTTCGTGTGCGTCTAGCCGGTGCTGCAGCGGCGCTGCGCTCGGCGCGCCAAAAGCTTGGCGGTACCGTGGTGGATCAAGAGCAAGCGCAGGCCTACTGGAATGCGCTACGCGAGCAACAATTACCGTTCTTCAAAACGGAGGTGCTCTGGCGAGTGGCTGTCGCACCAGGAACCGGACCGCTGGGTTTAGGTCCCACGCTAATAGAGTGGGGTGGTGGTCAGCGTTGGATTGCCGCATCGTTAGACGCTGCGGTGGTGCGCGACACAGCAGCACGCGCTGGTGGGCATGCGACACAGTTCCGCGCGCAAGCGTCGAGCGCGCATCTGCAATCGGGGGTGTTTCATCCCGTCGCACCGGGCTTGGCGCTCATTACGCAAAGACTCAAAAATGAATTCGATCCTCAGGGTTTATTCAACCCTGGTCGTTTGATCCCTAAGGCTTAAGCGCTATGCAGACAAATCTTGCCGAATGGGCACGCGATTCAAAACTAGGCCAGGAAGCCGACGACATTCTGCGTCGCTGTGTGCACTGCGGGTTTTGCACCGCAACCTGTCCGACCTATCAGGTGTTGGGAGATGAACTCGACAGCCCGCGTGGTCGCATCTATTTGATTAAAGAAGTGCTGGAAGGTAAGGAGCCCACACAGGCAACGCAACAGCATCTTGATCGTTGCCTAACGTGCCGCAATTGCGAAACGACGTGCCCTTCAGGTGTGCAGTATGGGCATCTGGTGGATATCGGTCGACAAATCGTCGAAGAGAAAGTTGAGCGTCCTTTTATGCAGCGCTTGCAGCGTACTTTGCTTCGCAAAGGCTTGGTCTCGCCGCTCTTTGCGCCAGCCTATAAGCTTGGCCAATCGCTGCGCGGGTTCTTGCCGCAGAGCTTGCAACGCAAGATTGTTGAGGCACGTCCCGCGGGGGCGATACCTCAGACGCAAGCACACGCCAAGCAAGTATTGCTGTTAGCCGGTTGCGTGCAACCCACGATGATGCCAACGATTGATGCGGCAACGATTAGAGTCTTAGATCGTTTGGGCATTGGTACGCAAATTGTTGCCGGTGCGGGCTGTTGTGGCGCGTTGAATTTCCATTTGGATGATCAAGACACGGCGCGCAGTCAGATGCGCGCAAACATTGATGCCTGGTTACCGTATGTTGAGTCTGGCAAGATTGATGCGATCGTGATGAACGCTTCAGGCTGCGGTGCGATGGTGGCAGAGTACGCGCATCATCTGCGTGATGATCCGGTTTATGCACCGAAGGCCGCAAAGATCGTGGCGCTGGTGCGTGATGTGGCACAGATTGTCGGGCCCTACGCAGAGCAGTTAGCGCAACAGCTTGATCCACAGAAGCTCCCTAAGCGCCCGGTGTTTCATCCGCCTTGCACACTGCAACACTGGCAAGGCTTGCGTCCCGCAAGCGAACAGCTCTTGACGCAGTTGGGGCTGTCGTTGCAACCGTTCACTGAAAGCCATTTGTGCTGTGGCTCAGCGGGTGCCTATTCGGTCTTACAACCAGAAATCTCGACCTCGTTACGTGATCGCAAACTGGGTCATTTGAACGCCGCAGAACCTGACATCATGTTGTCGTCGAACATTGGTTGTATTGGGCATCTGCAAAGTGGGACTAATACCCCTGTGCGTCACTGGATTGAGGTGGTGGACGCTGCATTGAAGTGATGGTATTGTGCTGTGCAGAAAAAGAGCGTGGATGACGCGATAGACTCGTTAAACCGTAATCCGATAATTAAAAAGGCTAGTTGGATGAATTCATGGCAGCGTAAATTCGGTCCACGTCAGTGGCTTTTGTTGCTGAGCGTTGCGATCTTGGGGTTAAGTCATTTATCGGCCGATGCGGGTGCCGCTGCGGCGTGTCTATCGCCCGATCCCTACGAGGTGAACTCCCCTACCATTGCTAATTTGGGACAGGACAGTGGATGTACTCTCGGCAGCTTTACTGTGGGTGCGGGGATCACACTTCGAAGTGGTGAACCCTCTGGTTCTCCTAATGCTCCCATCATCGACAACTACGGCACGATAACAACTATCACTAATAATGGCACTTTTTCTGGTCGTGAATTGATCAGTAACCAAGCCGGG
>CAJBTJ010000378.1 GCA_903958565.1 uncultured beta proteobacterium | reverse complement strand
GGATCACGATGGTTGCCGCGGCAAAGGAGGCCAGGATCAAGCCGATGGTGGTAGGCGATAACCCCACATGTACCCCAAAAATCGGTACGACAAACGTGTGGGTATCCCTGGCTGCCGAAAGCAACATGTTGGCGATAAAGACTTTGCGCAGCGATGGACTACTAAACAAATCGTTGACGCTTTGCTTTTGTGTCACAGGAGCTGACTTGATGTGTGAGGCCTTGAGATAGCCCCGCATCCTCAGCAATCCGATGAGTCCGATCAGCGGCGCGACGGCGAGCAAGGCAAAGACGGAGCGATAGCCTAGGTAGTCGATCGATACGCCAGCGACGAGAGGTCCGATGAGCCCGGAGGTTGCCATCGACAAAGAAAGCCAGGAGAAGTTGCGCAGGCGCTCCTCGCCCGTGCTGAGGCCCATTTGTCGTTGGGCTGCGATTTGCAGGGTCATATGCCCGACGCCAACAAGCGTCGCTGCGATGATGAGGCCTGTCAGACTTTGCCAAAAGACAGGCAGAGACGTTCCGATCACCACGAAAATGATGCTCGCCCGCATGGGTTTCCAGGGACCGATGTCATCGATGAGTCGGCCTGCTTGGATAGAGAACAGCATGGGCAGCAAGGCAAAGACGGCGATCAGGATGCCGACTTCGAGGGTACCTTGACCTAATTGCAGTGCTGTGAGCGATACCGCGACGCGTCCCCCAGAAATCGCGATGTGGGACAGCATGACCAACAGGCATAGCATTAATGGACCGGCAAAGTTTGGCGGTCCGTTAGCGAAGGAAGGATTGAGGGGCGGCGTGGTCACGGTGTTAGGGCTAAATTGTGTTCCTCTCTCGGCGTGTTGTCGAGCAAAGACGACGGTTTTTTTCCGGAACATGCAAAAATGCATCATTCATTGTCTTTTTTGCCGAGCGTCAATGCCCTTGCCCCAGACTGAAACCGCGTGTGTGACCCCTGACGATATTGAGCGCCGATTCGGTGGCTTGATGCGTTTGTATGGACCGCAAGCACTGAGTCACTTGGGGAGGGCGCATGTCGCGGTGGTTGGCGTAGGTGGCGTAGGTTCCTGGGCGGCTGAGGCGCTGGCGCGTAGCGGCGTTGGCGCCCTGACGCTCGTCGATCTTGATCATATCGCTGAGTCTAATGTGAATCGGCAGGTGCATGCGCTGACCCAAACCCTTGGCCAGTCTAAGGTGCTTGCCATGGCGGAGCGCATCTTGGCGATCAATCCACAGTGCATGGTCTCGGCGATCGATGACTTTTTGACGCCTGAGAATGTCGCGTCCTGTTTGCCGACCAGTATCCATGCGGTCATTGATTGCACGGATCAGATGGCCGCGAAAGTCGCGATGGTGCTCCATGCAAGAGCCTGCAAGACTCCTTTAATTGTTTGTGGTGGTGCGGGGGGGAAAACCGACTCTCTGGCCTTACGCGCAGGAGACTTGGTTGAGGCGACGCACGATGCCTTGTTAGCGCGCTTGCGCAACGTATTGCGACGCAGCCACGGGTACCCGCGGGCGGTGGATGAGCAAGGCAAGCCTCGCAAGCGTGTCGCTAAATTGGGGGTTCGGGTACTTTGGGTGGATCAGCCCACGATTTTGCCTGCTGCATGGCAACAAAACGACCCCTTGCAAGGACTGTCTTGCGCCGGCTACGGGTCTAGCGTTAATGTCACAGCTTCTATGGGGTTTGCAGCGGCTAATCAAGTCGTTCAGTTGCTGTTGGCCAGTCATCTTAAGAACTGAGTATTCACACGGCAGCATCTCATGAGTCAAGATTCCGCATTATCCAAAATCCTATCCCTCGCAGACTTTGAGCGAGAGGCTGAGAAGCGTTTGCCCAGACCGATTTTTGGGTATGTTGCGGGTGCATGTGAAGACGGTCAGTCTTTGCGAGCGAACCGCGATGTCTTTGCAGAGTATGAGCTTCTCACACGTATTCTTGTTGACATCTCGAAGCGGAGTCATCAAGTGGAGGTGTTTGGAAAGACCTACAACGCGCCCTTCGGTATGGCTCCGATGGGTATTACGGCAATGTCGGCCTATCGCGGAGACGTTGTGTTGGCCGAAGCGGCGGCACGCGCGAATGTTCCCATGATCATGAGTGGCTCTTCGTTGATACGGATGGAAGAGTTGGTCGAACGCGCCCCGGATGCGTGGTTCCAGGCTTACTTGCCTGGGAAGACGGAACAAATCGCGCCCTTGATCGACCGCGTGGCCGCGGCGGGCTTCAAAACATTAGTGATTACGGTGGATACGCCGTCTTCGGCGAATCGTGAAAACAATGTGCGTTCGGGCTTCTCTACACCCCTCAGACCGAGCGTACGCTTGGCGTGGCAGGGAATTACGCACCCGCGTTGGTTATTTGGCACTTTTTTGAAAACGCTTGTGCGTCACGGCATGCCGCATTTTGAGAACTCCTTTGCTACCCGCGGTGCACCGATTATGTCGGCAAATGTCATGCGAGATTTTTCTTCGCGTGGTCACCTGCACTGGGACCATGTGCGTGCCATTCGTGCGCAGTGGAAGGGACCGATGGTCATTAAAGGAATCCTGCATCCGGCCGATGCGGCACTGTGCAAAGAGTACGGCATGGATGGCGTGATTGTGTCCAATCACGGTGCTCGGCAGTTAGACGGTGCCGTCCCACCTCTCAGAGTTCTGCCTCAGATTCTGGATGCCTTCAAAGACGGCCCTGTGATGCTGGATAGTGGTGTGCGTCGTGGCAGTGATATCGTCAAGGCGATTGCCTTGGGCGCACGTTGCGTATTTTTGGGGCGGCCCTTTAACTATGCGGCTGCAGTGGGTGGTCCCGCAGGTGTTGATCACGCAATTTCGTTGTTAGAACAGGAAGTCTCGCGCAACATGGCCATGATGGGTGTCAATACGCTTAAAGAGTTGACGCCTGAATTTTTAGTACACGTCGGTCGTAAAGATTAAACCTCATTCTCTTTTTACATTTTATGTGGAGTCACTATGTCTAGCCTCGGATTTTCAATTAATACCCACAAGCACACTGTCAGCAACGCAACGTTGAAAAAGTTTGCCAAGCTCGCAGTCGCAAACATTAGTGACGTCATGAGCCGTACAAACGGCACGGTTGATCTGCGCCCGTTTCACAAGGGTGGTCGAATTCTAGGCCGTGCTTTCACAGTCAAAACTGCGCCTGGCGATAACTTAATGGTGCACAAGGCGATTGATATGGCCGCGCCTGGCGATGTGATCGTAGTGGATGCGGGTGGTCTGCAACGTAATGCGATCATTGGCGAGATCATGTCCACACTCGCCGCGAGCAAAAAAATTGCTGGCTTTGTGATTGACGGTCCAATCCGCGACGTGGAGAGTCTCGGTAAAAGCAGCTTCCCCGTTTTTGCGCGTGCGATTTCTCATCGTGGTCCATACAAAGAAGGTCCTGGTGAAATCAACGTCACGGTCTCGGTCGACGGCATGGTCGTGCACCCTGGTGACATTATTGTTGGCGACCATGATGGTGTCTTCGCTATTCGTCCGGATATTGCTAACGAGTTGGCTGCGTTAGTGATGGCGGTTGAAAAGAAAGAGAAAGATATCTTGAAGCAGATCGCTAAAGGGACGTTAGATCGTAAGTGGGTGGATCAAAGCCTTCGTGCTAAAGGTGTTTTGAAATGAAAAAAAAGGTTGTTCGCTTCGATTTTTGGATCAACCCTGTTTTTGATGAGCATCTCGCCAAATTTAAAGATATTGATTTGACAATATGCCGGTATGCTGACGACGAAAAAAAGACGTTGGCGGCACTCAAGGAGGCGCAGATCTATCATATTTGCGCTGCACGCGACGAGGTGCCAAAACAATGGTGGCTCGGCGAAGAGCTGCTTAAACAGTTGCCAAACTTACTCTGTGCCTCCGCATCCGGCGCGGGTTTTGATCCGATTGACCTCGAGGCGTGTAACCGCCATGGGGTGTTGGTTGTCAATCAATCCAGCTGTAATGCCGACTCTGTGGCCGAGCATGCGATCGGTTTGCTGTTGTCGGTGAAGCATCGCATCGCAGAGTCTGATCGTGTGATGCGCGCGAATGCTTACACGACGCGTGAAGATCTGATGGGAAACGAAGTCAAAGGCCTGACCATCGGTATCGTCGGGGTTGGCAATATCGGCAGACGCGTTGCACACCTGGCCAAGGCGTTTGGCATGCAAGTCATTGGGTGTGATCCAAAACTTACCGATGATGAAATCGGTAAGCGTGGCGCCACACCAGTCAGTTTTGAGCAGCTCGTGACCCAGTCCGACGTGGTGTCCGTGCACTGCCCGCGCTCCCCTGAAACACTGAACCTGTTTGGGGCGCAGCAGTTTCGTGCAATGAAGAAAGGGGCTGTGTTCCTTTCTACGGCGCGTGGCGGGATTCATGATGAGAACGCGCTGGCTGAGACATTGCGCGATAAGCATTTGTCAGGTGCCGGACTTGACGTTTGGACGGTCGAGCCACCTGCGGTCGACAACCCTCTACTGTCTTTGCCAAATGTCACAGCCACCTATCACACAGCAGGGGTGACGCATGAGGCGCGCCGCAATGCAGCACGTATGGGAGCCGAACAAATTGAGGGGCTGTTGCGGTGCGAGCGTGCGCCACGCATGGCGAACCCCGAGGTTTGGCCCGTATTCGCCGAACGTTACAAAAAGATGTTCGGGTAAGTCATAGCATCCAAGGCGGCATAAGGGCTTTATATTCAGTTTGGCTGTAGAAAAACGGAACACAATGCGCAGCAGCATAAAAAATAAAAGGAGTGTGTATGACTCGTTTCATCCATAAATTTAGTCGTCTGACTGGGTTGGTTTTGTTGACCGCCTTGGCTTGGTCAACTGGTGCGCACGCCCAGTATCCGAACAAGCCGATCACCATGATCATCGCCTACGTACCGGGTGGTGGCACAGACCTCGTTGGGCGGCTGATCGCACCCTATATCGAAAAATATTTGGGCAATAACGCACGTATTGTTATATCCAATAAGTCGGGTGCCGGAGGCGGTATTGGTTTCGCTGAACTATCCAGAG
>CAJBTJ010000377.1 GCA_903958565.1 uncultured beta proteobacterium | reverse complement strand
GTGCTCGCACATGAGACTGTCAGTAAGGCGGTTGCCCGCAGCCGTGCGGTTGAAGTCTTAGGTAAAGTGGGCATCGCGTCCCCTTCCGAGCGAATTGGACAATATCCTCATCAGTTTTCGGGTGGGATGCGGCAACGCGTTGCGATCGCGATTGCAATGCTCCATCGTCCAGACCTCATCATCGCCGACGAGCCAACCACTGCGCTGGATGTCACGGTACAAGGCCAAATTCTGTACGAGATGCAACAGTTAGTTAGCAACTCTGGCACAGCCCTGATTTGGATTACACACGATCTTGCGGTGGTGGCTGGCTTAGCAGACCATATTGCCGTGATGTACGCGGGACGAATTGTCGAGTACGGCACGGCTGAAGCCGTATTAAATGATCCGCGCCATCCCTATACGCGCGGGCTGCTTGACTCCGTACCCACCACGACAACCCCTGGCATGCGCTTAAGACAAATTCCTGGCGCGACACCTTCTATCACTGAACTGGGTGCCTCGTGCGCCTTTGCTGCACGCTGTAGCTATGTTCAAGCTGCCTGCACTCAGATGCCAGACATGTCATCGCTTGGCGCACATCAGGTGCGCTGTTGGCATCCTCTGATGCCTGGGCATGTGACTAAGCATAGCGAGGTTGCGCGATGACTGAATTATTAACGTTTGAAAAAGTATCAAAGCGCTTTGGTCGAAAGCTGGATATTTTTGAAAAAATTGCGCGAACAATTGGTGCAGATATTCAAGCCCACACCGTGCATGCCGTCGATCACGTGTCATTCAGTATTCATGATGGGGAAGTTGTTGGTCTTGTGGGGGAGTCTGGCTGCGGCAAGTCCACGCTGGGCAGATTAGGTTGCGGCTTACACACCCCGACTGAAGGCACGGTGCGCTACCGCGGATTGCCACTCGAAACACATAGCGGGATTCGTCGACCCATTCAACTTATTTTTCAAGATCCCTTTGCCTCGCTTAATCCGCGTATGCGTGTGCTTGATATTGTTGGAGAAGCGCCACGCGTGCACGGTTTGATCGACCGAGCAGAGGTCAGTGATTACGTGGCGAATTTACTGAAGCAAGTCGGCTTAGATCCGACGTATATGCAACGCTATCCGCATCAGTTTTCTGGCGGACAACGCGCGCGCATCGGCATTGCTCGCGCTCTGGCGGTGAAACCAGAGTTCTTGGTGTGCGACGAAGCTGTCGCAGCGCTTGATGTATCGATCCAGGCGCAAGTCCTGAATCTGTTCATGGATTTGCGTGACGACCTCGGTTTGACTTACATGTTCATCAGTCACGATTTAGGCGTAGTGAGACACCTCTCGAATCGTGTGGTGGTGATGTATCTCGGTCGTGTCGCTGAAATTGCACCGACAGAAGAACTCTTTGCAGAGCCTAACCATCCGTACACACAGGCTTTGCTGCAGGAAATCCCGCGCATTGATCGAACGCACAGAACATTTGTACCGATTAGGGGTGAAATCCCCTCACCGCTTGCACCACCCTCCGGCTGTCATTTTCATCCGCGCTGCCCGAGCGCCACAGCGCGCTGCGCGCAAGAAGTGCCCATGCTGCGCGAGATTAGTCCCGGAAGGCTGTCAGCCTGTCACTTAAACGATCCTATCGCCTAAATAATGAAACGAACACATCCAGTTGAATTACAAGCTCCAGACTTAAGTGCCTGGGAGAAATCCAACACAGACGTGCCCTATGTTTGGAGCTTCGACTCCGGCAAACCCGGTCCGCACGTGATGGTCCAAGCCCTCACTCACGGAAACGAGATTTGTGGCGCAATCGTGGTTGATTGGTTCATGCGGCAAAATATACGCCCCAACGCGGGACGACTCACAATCGCGTTCGCCAACATGCTGGCCTTTGCCAACTGGGATCCGTTAAACCCCAGCAAAAGTCGTTTTGTAGACGAAGATTACAACCGCGTCTGGGGTGATGACGTCCTGCTGGGTAGTCGTGATTCGGCTGAATTACGACGCGCTCGTGCGTTGCGCCCATTCGTTGATGACTGTGATTACCTGCTCGATATCCACTCGATGTCAGAGCCGTGTGCCCCTATTATGGTGTGTGGTGCAACCGGACAAGGCGGAGAGAAAAGCGCCGCACTTTCTAAGCTGCTTGGGCTACCAGAGAACCTGCTGATCGACACCGGACACCCTGCTGGCCTGCGCATGATTGAACGCGCTGGCTTCGGCAAGCCCAATGACCCGCGCACGGGTCTGCTCATTGAGTGCGGTCAGCATTGGGAGAAGTCATCCGTTGATGTTGCCAACGACTCACTGTTACTGTTTCTCGAACACTTCGGTGTAATCGATGCGGCCTTCGCAAAAGCCCACTTGCGGCAACCGCTACCCGCTAGACAACGCATCATCCGTGTGACAGAGGCCGTTGTCGCCAAATCCACAGCCTTCACCTTTAATAAGGCCTACACGGGCTTGGAAGTGATCGCAAAGAAAGGGGATTTGATTGCTACAGATGGCGAGCAACGTATTGTCGCTCCCTACGACGACACCGTGCTTGTGATGCCGTCAACGTCCAACGTACGTGTGGGAGCAACCACCGTACGTTTTGGACGTTTCGAAGACTAAGTCTTGCGTCTTATTGCTGAACGGTGATCTTACGATCACGAATGATTTTGCCCCAGGTGTCCGATTCCTTAGCAATGTATTTTGCTAAGTCGTCACGCGAGCCTGGTGTCAGTGTCAAGCCTTTTTCAAGCAGCTCTTTTGACGTGACTGGATCAGTGATCACTTTAATCAGTTCCTGATTCCAACGTTCGAGTATCGCGGGAGGTGTCTTGGCCGACGCAATGAAGGCATACCAGTTGTCCGCATCAAAGCCTGGATAGCCGGACTCAGCGATTGTTGGAATCTCAGGGAATAACTCTGCGCGCTTCGCGCTAGTCACTGCGATCGGAATTAACTTACCCGAACGGATGTGCGCAACCGATGAAGGTAGCGCTGAGTAATACACTGTGACACGATTACCGATGACATCTACGGTTGCAGCGCCACCACCCTTGTAGGGTACGTGAACGATATCAACACCAGCACGCTGGTTAAACAACTCACCTTGCAAGTGCGAGGCCGAACCGGCACCCGTCGAAGCAAAGGTCAACTTACCCGGCTCCTTTTTTGCGAGATCCACCAAGTCTTTCAAAGTTTTAATACCTGACTCTGGAGAGACCAACAGCACGTTAGGAAAGCTTCCACCCATCGCAAGCGGTGCGATATCCTTAACGGGGTCGTAAGGAATCTTCATCAAATGGGAAGCGATAGACAACGGACCTATAGAACCAAGCATAATGACCGAACCATCGGCGGGCCCAGTCACAACGGTATTGGTCGCGATGTTGCCGCCCGCACCCGGCTTGTTATCCACGACAACTTTAATACCCATGTTTTCTGAGAGTTTTTTGCCGATGATACGTGCGGCAATGTCATTGGCACCGCCCGGAGGAAACCCAACATAGAGCGTGACCCCTTTGGACGGCGGAAACTCCTGCGCCAAAACCTGACTGCCCATCAAACCTAAGCTTGCTGCAGCTGCAACAAGTACCGCCATCATGTTTTTCTTCATTTTCACTCCAGTCTAAATTTATCGCTGTTGATGCAATGGCATCTTAGCGCCAATATGTTGCTTTTTCCTAGCGTCTGCCAGCTCACACTGACGTTGTCGCTCCCGTGCAGTGCGCTTTTGCTCGGGTGTTGTGCGATCAAAACATCTGGGGCAACTAACCCCGAGCTCGTACTGATCAGACTCAAAGGTCCCCTTCGGAAACGGTTGTCGGCAGCAGCGACACAAGCGGCTTTCTCCACGCTCAAGGCCATGCGTCACCGCCACCCGCTCATCAAACACAAAACACTCACCCCGCCAGAGACTGTTCTCAGGCGAGATGGTTTCGAGATACTTCAATATCCCGCCCTCTAGATGGTAGACCTCCTCATAACCCTTGGCACGCATCATTGCGGTTGATTTTTCACAACGAATACCGCCAGTACAAAACATGGCAACTTTCGGTCGTTTGCCGTCGACCGCCTTCAACACGTCCGCTTCATTCACCCAAGTTGGTAATTGAGAGAAGGTCTGTACTTTGGGATCGATCGCTCGCTCGAACGTACCAAGCTCGACCTCATAATCGTTGCGTGTATCAATTAACACCACAGCCGGATCGCTAATCAACGCATTCCAATCTTCTGGCTTCACGTAAGTTCCGGCCATGGTGCTTGGACTCACCTCCGGTACCCCAGACGTCACAATTTCTTTTTTCAGTCGAACGCGCATGCGTCGAAATGGGGGTAACGCTGACCAAGACTCCTTGGGTTGCAAGTCTGCAAACTTTGGGTCTGCTCGCAAATACGCGATGACAGCTCGGATCGCGCCCTCAGGACCAGCAATCGTGCTGTTAATGCCCTCACGCGCCAGCAAAATAAGCCCTTTAACACCCTGCTGCTCACAGAATGCCAGTAGCGGACCCTTGCGGGATTCAACATCCGGCAACTCGACAAATTTATAAAAGGCGACAGTCAGAAATTTGTGTGGATTCATCCCCTAATTTTAAGCCTGCCTGCGCTAAGAGTGCGTTAACATTTACACACAGACGCTAAAACACGGAGACATACATGCATTTCATAACAAAATGGATCGGAATCGCGGCACTTGTTTGCTCAAGCAGTGTGATGGCGCAGGCCTATCCGAACAAGCCCATCACCCTTGTCATCCCTTTTGCCGCCGGTAGCGGCACGGACTTTGTCGCTCGCACCGTTGCCCAAAAACTTTCTGAGCGTCTTAAGCAGCCTGTGGTGGTGGACAACAAGGCTGGTGCAAGCGCGCAAATCGCCGCACAGTTTGTCGCCAAGGCTGCACCGGATGGTTACACGCTGTTCATGACGACCAATACATCGCACTCGGCGAACCCGTGGATGTTCAAAACGCTGAACTACGATCCCATCAAGGATTTCACGCCAATCGTGCGCGTGGGCGAGCTTC
>CAJBTJ010000376.1 GCA_903958565.1 uncultured beta proteobacterium | reverse complement strand
CCAGAGTTCTGGCAGTTTCCTACCGTGTCCATGGGCCTTGGTCCATTAATGGCAATTTATCAAGCTAGATTTTTAAAGTATTTGCATGCGCGCGGCATCGCCGATACGAGCCAGCGCAAGGTGTGGGTGTTCTGCGGTGATGGCGAAATGGATGAGCCAGAATCACTCGGCGCGATCAGTTTGGCCTCACGTGAAAAACTCGATAACTTGATCTTTGTCATCAACTGCAACTTGCAGCGACTAGATGGCCCTGTGCGGGGTAACGGTAAGATTATTCAGGAGCTCGAGGGCGACTTCCGCGGTAGTGGCTGGAATGTCATCAAGATGATCTGGGGTGGGTATTGGGATCCGCTGCTCGCGAGTGACAAGGAAGGCATCCTACGAAAAATTATGGATGACACTGTAGACGGCGAATATCAGGCCTATAAAGCGAACGACGGAAAATTCGTGCGCGATCATTTCTTTGGAAAACATCCCAAACTACTCGAAATGGTTTCTCGCATGAGTGACGACGATGTCTGGCGCTTAAACCGCGGCGGCCATGATCCCCATAAAGTGTATGCAGCATTTTCTGCAGCCACGAAACACACAGGCCAGCCGACTGTCATCCTGGCCAAGACGATTAAAGGCTATGGCGTTGGGCATTTGGTGCAGGCGAAGAATCCCTCGCATCAACAGAAGAAGCTTGATACCGAGACGATTCGCGAGTTCCGTAATCGCTACAACATTCCGATTCCAGATGCGAAGCTTGAAGAAGTCCCTTACTACAAGCCGGCAGAAGATTCGCCTGAAATGTTGTACTTGCATGAGCGACGTAAGGCGCTCGGTGGCTATCTGCCCAAGCGCCGTGTGAAAGCCGACGAAAAACTCAAGGCGCCTGCGCTTGAGGTCTTTAAACCCGTGTTAGAGCCAACCGCTGAAGGCAGGGAAATTTCTACGACGCAAGCGTTTGTGCGCGTGCTGAATCAGGTTTTGCGTGATAAGGACATTGGTCCGCGCGTCGTTCCCATTCTCGCCGATGAGTCTCGCACTTTTGGTATGGAAGGCTTGTTTCGCCAGATCGGTATTTATGCGCCTGAAGGTCAAAAATATATTCCGGTCGATAAGGATCAGGTGATGTATTACCGCGAAGCGGCAGACGGTCAATTGCTACAAGAAGGAATCAACGAGGCGGGTGCCTTTAGTTCTTGGATCGCAGCAGCCACTTCGTATTCGACAAACAACCGGATCATGGTGCCGTTCTACATCTATTACTCAATGTTTGGGTTTCAACGTGTCGGCGACTTGGCTTGGGCTGCGGGCGACATGCAGGCCCGAGGGTTTCTGCTGGGCGGTACGGCAGGTCGAACAACATTGAACGGTGAGGGCTTGCAGCACGAAGACGGGCATAGTCATATTTTCTCGGCCACGATTCCGAATTGTGTGTCGTACGACCCAACGTTTGCGCACGAGTTGGCCGTGATTATTCAGCACGGTCTTAAGCGGATGGTGGAAGATCAGGAAAACGTTTTTTATTACCTGACGGTGATGAATGAGAACTATCCTCAACCTGGTCTGACCAAAGGTGATGAGGACGGCATTATTCGCGGTATGTATCGGTTGAAAAAGGGTGGCAAGAGCAAGGTGCGTGCGCAATTACTGGGCTCGGGCACGATTTTGCGGGAAGTGATGGCAGCAGCCGAGCTTCTGGAGCAAGATTGGAATGTGTCGTCTGATATCTGGAGCGTGACGAGTTTCACGGAGTTACGTCGTGAGGGCTTGGATTGTGAGCGCTACAACATGCTGCATCCAACCGGCAAGTCGCAAGTGCCCTATGTCACCAGCGTTTTAGATAAGACTGACGGTCCTATCATTGCCTCGACTGACTACATGAAGATGTTTGCGGATCAGATTCGACCTTTTGTGCCGAATGGGCGTCACTATCGCGTGCTTGGAACAGACGGGTTTGGAAGGTCTGACTTCCGATATCGTCTCCGCGAGCACTTTGAGGTGAATCGCCATTTCGTTGTGCTGGCAACGTTGCGTGCTCTTGCTGACGAAGGAAAAGTGCCGGTCGCGCAAGTGGCCGCAGCGATAAAGAAGTATGGCATCGATCCCAATAAAGCCAATCCACAATACGCTTGATAGAGAGACTCAATATGAGCAACACAACAGCCATTCAGGTGCCCGATATCGGAGACTTTGACACGGTCGAAGTCATTGAGGTTCTCGTTAAAGTGGGTGACGTCGTTAAAGCTGAGCAAAGCTTGATTACTGTCGAGTCTGATAAAGCCTCGATGGAGATTCCGTCTTCTCATGGTGGTGTCGTGAAGTCGATCGACGTGAAAGTGGGTGATAAAGTTAAGCAGGGCAGCGTGGTCGTGCACGTAGAGGTTGCTGCAGCCAGCGCAGCCACTGCGCCCGCGATAGTCGCGGCTACCCCTGCGCCCTCGGTCGTGACGAGCGCAGCGCCCGCAACACCGCCATCCGTTCAAGCGCCAACTGCCGTCGCAGCGGCAGTGGTGTCTGTGCCCTCGACACCAGCCGTGGCGGCTGAAAAGCTTGAGGTGCCGGTCTCGACGGCAGGGTTGCCCCATGCCTCGCCCTCCGTGCGAAAGTTTGCGCGTGAGCTTGGCGTAGATTTGACTGCCGTGACTGGTAGTGGGCCAAAGAGCCGGATCACCCAAGAAGATGTACAAGGGTTTGTCAAAGCTGCCTTGGCGGGCAAAGGTGCGGCGACTGCTTCGAACATGACGCTTGGCGGTGGCTTAGACTTATTGCCCTGGCCGAAGGTTGATTTCACAAAGTTTGGCGCAGTGACGCCTAAACCATTATCGCGAATCAAAAAGATCTCTGGCGCGAATCTGCATCGCAACTGGGTCATGATTCCTCATGTCACGAATAATGACGAAGCAAACATCACGGATCTTGAAGCGTTGCGCATAACGCTCAACAAAGAGAACGAAAAGTCTGGTGTCAAAGTCACGATGCTGGCGTTTCTGATCAAGGCGGTCGTGGCAGGACTCAAGAAGTTTCCAGAATTTAATGCCTCGATCGACGGCGACCAACTCATACTTAAACAGTATTTCCATATCGGTTTCGCCGCGGACACGCCCAATGGGTTAGTGGTGCCCGTGATTCGTGATGCCGATAAGAAGGGGATCCTTGAGCTCGCGCAAGAAAGTAGCGACCTCGCAAAGAAGGCGCGTGACGGCAAACTCTCCCCCGCAGAAATGCAAGGCGGATGTTTCTCGATTTCGTCGCTCGGTGGGATCGGCGGCACACACTTCACGCCAATCATCAATGCGCCGGAGCTCGCGATTCTTGGTGTCTCACGGTCTTTCATGAAGCCCGTATGGGATGGCAAGCAGTTCGGACCCCAATTGACGTTGCCATTGTCCTTGTCGTATGACCATCGCGTGATCGATGGCGCGGCTGCTGCACGCTTCAACGCCTACCTGTGCAGTTTGTTGGCGGACTTCCGTCGTATCGCACTTTAAGGAACCACGATGAGCGATTCAATCAATATCGCGGTGCCGGATATCGGTGATTTTGATACCGTCGAAGTTATCGAACTACTGGTTAAAGTGGGCGATACGGTTCGCATGGATCAAGGGTTGATTACTGTTGAGTCAGATAAGGCCTCAATGGAGATCCCGTCATCTCATGCCGGTGTCATCACAAATCTCTCAGTCAAGGTGGGAGACAAGGTCAAGCAAGGGAGTGTTATTGCTCAGGTTGCTGCCGTCGCAAACACGGCGCAAGCGCCTGCACCAGCGCCGACACCAACGCCTGCAGCGGCGTCTGTGCCTGTCGCAGCAACGGTTGCACCAGCGTCGGCACCTACGGCGACACCTGCGGCAACTCCGAGCACGGCCAGCACATTCTCAGGGTCGGCCGACCATGATTGTGATTTGCTTGTGTTGGGTGCGGGGCCTGGTGGTTATTCGGCTGCCTTCCGTGCTGCGGACCTTGGACTTAAAGTTATTTTGGTCGAGCGCTATTCGACACTCGGTGGCGTATGTTTGAATGTCGGATGTATTCCATCTAAGGCGCTGCTGCACACCGCGGCAGTCCTTGAGGAAGCGCAATCGTTGGCTGCCCATGGAATTAGTTTCGGTGCGCCAACGATCGATTTAGATAAGCTTCGCGCCTTTAAGGATGGCGTGATTGGTAAGCTGACCGGCGGCTTGGCTGGAATGGCACGTGCACGCAAAGTGACGGTATTGCAGGGCAGCGGTACTTTTCTGAGCCCCAATCACTTGACGATTACCTCGGACGCTGGTGCAAGCGTCGTCAAATTTTCGCAAGCCATCATTGCGGCGGGCAGTCAGTCTGTGAAGCTGCCATTTTTGCCTGAAGATGACCGCATCGTCGATTCGACTGGTGCTCTTTTGTTGCGCAGCATTCCTAAGCGCATGCTAATTATTGGCGGCGGCATCATCGGCTTAGAGATGGGGACGGTTTACTCTGCACTCGGCGCGCGTCTCGATGTTGTGGAGATGCAAGATGGCTTGATGCAGGGTGCGGATCGAGACTTAGTAAAAGTATGGCAAAAGTTTAATGCCCCAAGATTTGACCACATCATGTTAGGAACGCGTACGGTTTCAGCGGAGGCCAAGAAAGATGGTATCTACGTTAAGTTTGAAGGTGCAAATGCCCCTGCCGAGCCACAACGTTACGATCTCGTGCTCCAAGCGGTCGGGCGTACCCCTAACGGGAAAAAACTTGCGGCTGAAAAGGCCGGAGTGGTCAT
>CAJBTJ010000375.1 GCA_903958565.1 uncultured beta proteobacterium | reverse complement strand
GACTTTGAACAAACGCCCGTCGGGATGCAAATAGACACGCGCACACTCAGCTGTCTTACGGATACGTGTGAGGCCATCCGGAATACCCGGCTGGGCGTAACCACTCCAGACACTCGCCAAGTTAGGTGTCACCAAAACACCTTCATTAGCTTGCGCAATCGCCGGGGCAATCAAATCCCCCCAAGGCATCGAACCGAGCTTTTCATGAAAACGACCCAAACCTGCGGGTGTACCAGGCGTCATGATGGCGGTGTAGCCGATCTCGCTGCGGAAATCATCGAACAAGCTATAACCAGAAATCGGGGTGCGACCTTTGCAGTCTTTTTCCCACATATCGGGACGCACTTTGGAGCCCGCGCGGTTATAGAAATCGATCATCCCGCTTGTACCGGTCGCCGCATGGAAGTAATGCAAGGTCCCCATGCCACCCAAACCGCACATAAACGGGTCATTGACCATCTGCGAGAAGGCTGTTGCCAACGCCGCATCAAAGGCGTTACCGCCCTTCTCTAGTATCTCTGCCCCTACCTCGGCAGCACGCGGCTGCGGACACACGACAACGCCTTTCATGAGCTCTCCCGTATTTTTTGATCGTTTGAACCAAAATTAACACGGTTTGCCCAGCAGCTTATTTCTTTTGTGGAAATGCGTGCTTCTTCCAGTCCCCACTATTTGCATAAGGTAAGCCGAGATTCGATCTAAGTGTGTCGCCCTCATAATCGGTCCGGTAGAGGCCTCTGCGTTGCAGCTCCGGAACAACCAGTCGCACGAAGTCCTCATACGACCCCGGCATGTGTGTTGGCGCTAGGACAAAGCCATCGCATCCGCCCTCTTTAAACCATTGCTCCATTTCATCCGCCACAGTCTTAGGTGACCCAATAAAAACATTGAGCTCTCTCAGCCTGGCGCGGTTTGAATATTCAACAAAATCACGAACGGAGGGATTCGACTTGCCACTCAGGGTAACGACACGGTCCCTAATTGCCTGTAAACCGGACACAGCAGCCATATCATTATCAGACATGGGCTCCTCATAATCGCGTGTTGAAAAATCGTAGTTCAACACCTCACAAATTAATGCGAGCGCATCTTCAGGCTTTGCTAATTGGTCAATGTACTCAAATTTCTTCTGAGCCAATTCATCCGTTTCCGCAACGACTACGTATATGGCTGTCGCTATTTGTACTTTTTCAGGATCACGGCCTGCCTCTGCGATAGTCGCTTTCATATCGGCATATTGTTTTTTCGCAATCTTCAAATTCGGATACACGACAAAAATAAGTTCCGCCCATCTTGCTGCAAAGGCCTTACCGCGCCCACTCTGACCGGCCTGTAACAATACGGGTTGGCCTTGGGGCGATCTTGGCACTGTAAAGGGCCCGCGCGAATTAAAGAACTTCCCCTTATGATCCAGCCGTTTAACTTTGTCGGGATGCGCAAACAAGCCACTTTCCTTGTCAACAACTAATGACTCTTCCTCCCACGTATCCCAATGGCCGAGTGTCGTTTCAAGAAATTCGTCAGCGCGGTCATAGCGCAAATCATGCTCTAAATGGCTGTCTTGGCCGAAGTTTGCCGCCTCGGAATTATTGAGTGACGTGACCACGTTCCAAGCCACTCGACCTTTGGTCATGAGATCGAGCGTTGCAAACAATCGTGCAACGTGAAACGGTTCGTAATAGGTTGTTGAGTACGTTGCACCCAAGCCAAGTTTGGTCGTGACTCCAGCCATTGCACCCAAAACGATGGTTGGATCGAGCTTTGTGGCACGGATACCATGTGCGACCGTATCGCGATGATCTCCAGAATAAATATCCGGCATCGCTAAGCGATCGTCGAAAAATGCCATATGAAACTTCCCCTCTTCCAACACACGAGCGATACGCTGGTAGTACTCAGGGGTCAAGAAATCCGTCATGGTTGCGGCATGACGCCAACTTCCAGGATATATCGAGCAATTTTGAGCCTGCAGAAAGCCGACCATGGTCATCTTTCTTGATG
>CAJBTJ010000374.1 GCA_903958565.1 uncultured beta proteobacterium | reverse complement strand
CAGCGTGCCCGCATTTTGTTTAGTGAGTGCACCCGAACCAGACATCGCGCCCGAGAAAGTGCCATTCGACGCTTGGTCAAACACCACTTGGCTATTGTTGACGATCGCGCCCTGCAGGCTAGTGGTGTCGCCTTGCAACGTACCCGAAGAGACAGTCGTACCACCGCTGTAGGTATTCGCCCCACTGAATACTGTCGTACCTGAGCCAGTGAACGTTAAAGAACCTACTCCAGAAAAAGTACCCGAAAGCGTGGCACTACCGGAGCTCGGGCCTTGAATGGTACTTGCGTTAGTCACGCTAAAAGCCGTGCTAGAGCTATCGCCGTTCAATAGCTCAAGCGTACCTCCAGATAAGACAGGGCTCGGGCCGATTGAAGCGAGCCCAACACTCGTACCGCTTGAGATATTTGATACATACGTCGCGATGAATAAGTTCCAGATTCCAGACGTCGGCGTTGTTTGTGTTAACTCAAATGTGTGACTGTTAAAAGTGCCACTTGTATTAACAAGGTTTTCTGCCGCGATACCGCTCAATACTGAACTCAGTGTCGTATTTAAGATAGAGCTATCCGCTGTGGATAAGGAAGAAATTCCAAATGTCATCGTGCCTACGGGAATGTTTCCAGACAATTTACCGAAGTCAGCGGTACTCGCAATGATGATGTTGTAATTAACGGGTAAGTTACCCCTATACGTTAGAGCGCTACTGCTGGCTCCCTGTTGGTTGTTAAGTGTGGTGATGACTCCGGTATTTCTGATGCCGTAATTTGTAGTCGGGGTTTGGCCCCTGAACCCAAAACCCATGCCGCCAGGCCCACCACTTCCTCCAGCCCCCCCCGCACCCATAAGGATAGAACCGGTATTGGTGAGGTTGGTGATGGTGCCCGAGTTAAAAATTCCGGGGCCACCCACGCCGCCGTAACCACCAGTGCCACCAAACATTACGCCGGGTCCACCGGGTCCACCTACCCCACCAGCGCCACCTTTGATTTGACCCGAATTCACTAAATTTGTGATTGTGCTAGTGTTATAGAGACCATAGCCTCCTGAAAAACCATCACCACCACTCCCGCCCATAGGCGCCCCAAAGGAACCAGCACTACCCGCACCCCCAATACCTCCGACAACTGCCGGGACAATATTGCTCGAGATATTAATTTGATTAACGTTTCCTGTCGCGGCTATGCCATTTGAACCCTGCGAGCCGTCAATAGCATTACTTCCAGTAACCGATCCCCCAGCACCAACCTCCACAGACCCAGACGTCACGGTGCAGGCCGAAACTGCTGTAGTGATACTAGAATCACAGTTTGCACCAGCAGTCGCAGGAGGATGAGCCGTAACAAAGCTCACGGCTACAAGCTGGAGCATTAGGTGCGACCAACCGTTTCGCTGTACCTTAGAAAGTATCGATTTTATAGTTCGTGATGAGTAGGTATGCAATCTATGCTCTCGAGTGAATGGCATAACATCAGGCGATGCGTTCTTCGCGTGCCATGACTGCGGCGACCGGAAGGTCGTCGCTAGTTAACGTGTGAGCATTGTGCGGATAGAAGATGGGCTTGCCATCCTACGATCGTAGGAGTGCGGAAGAAAAAACAGGTATTTTGCGAGGTTTTACGCGTTTACTTGCTGTCAATGCTGGCGCTTAAAGCAATTAGCTCCGCAAGTGAGGACAAACAGAGCTTTTCCATCACTTCAGACTTGTATTGCTTGACGGTTGGCAGTGCGAGCCCGAGTTCGTTGACGAGCAGTTTATTGTCATAGCCTTTTGCCATCAGACTAAACACCTGCCTCTCACGCGGGGTCAGCGTTTTGAAGGCGGCAGCAAGGCGGGTCTGACGATCCGCCTCATGCATGACAGTCTTGCTCTGCTCCATCGCGCGTGCGACCGCACTCAACAGCGCATCACGGCCAAACGGTTTTAATAAAAAATCAAAGGCACCATTCTTAAATGCTTTGACGATTTGCTCATCTGAGCTCGCACCACTAATAAAAATAATCGGGAGTTGATGACCTTTTTCAAGTAAATCAGCTTGCAACTGAACGCCGCTTTTTTTTGGCATACGCATGTCTGTGACCAAGACCGCGGGCACCAAAGGCTCGAACTCGCTTAAAAACTGCTCAGGATTAGCGAAGGCGAACGTGGTGTAGCCGGAGACCTGTAAGGCGTGCTCTAAATCAGACCTCAAGTCTTCGTCATCTTCAACTAAAAAAACGAATGGCTGACCAGCAGGGGTACCCGTCTTGATCGAAGGATTCATCGCGGTATGCTCCCCACAGGTATTGAGATCATAAAGCTCACTCCACCCTGACTCGGCAAATTTTCGTACGTGAGCGATCCCTGATGGCGTTCCACGATATAGCGCGATAACCAAAGGCCCACACCGGTCCCAGTAGGTTTAGACGTTGCGAACATATTGAACATTTGCGCCTCTTGCTCGGGGCGAATCCCAGGACCGTTATCGGTGATTACTAGACAGTATTGTCCCTGTTGGTGAAAGCTACTTTTAATCCGAATCAATTTATTCGATTGGCTGCTGGCATTGAGCGCCTCAATTGCATTCGAAAGCAAGTTAACCACGACTTGCCGAAACAAATGCTCCCAAATCGATAGTTGCTCCCTCACTTGCAAGTTCAATTCAATTTGAATATTAGATTGGTTGAATCGATTTGTATAGAGCGAAACAATATCACGCACTAAGTCATCCATATTACAAAAATCAGACTGTTCGGAGTCGCCTTGAAAAAGTTTTTTTAGATTTATAACCAGCTTAGCGGCTGAGTGATTCGCTTTTCGAATATTGCTTAGCGGTCGTTTTAGATCGTCGGACTTTGCATTCGAGCTATCGACGAGACGCAACGCTTCGTCTGCATTCATTTCAATACGTGTTAAAAATTGATTGAATTCGTGCGCCAAGCCCGCGGATAACGCACCGCTTTCAATCAATGCTGTGCTGGTAGATAAGTTTCTGATTAAGGCATCTTTCTCTTTGAGTAGGTCTTGAATCGGTTCCT
>CAJBTJ010000373.1 GCA_903958565.1 uncultured beta proteobacterium | reverse complement strand
TACGCGATCTGCGTGACCGTGTCAGCCGTGGCGTTTCGCTGGGCGACTTCGAGTTCGACGGGGCTATTGAGATATGTACGAGCAAGCTTGCGAATTTCGTTACTAAACGTCGCCGAAAACAACAATGTTTGGCGCTGAGCAGGCAACAAACGAATGATGCGCTCAAGGTCAGGCAAGAAACCCATGTCTAGCATGCGATCGGCCTCATCCAAGACCAAAATACCCACCTGGCCGAGATTCACATTACGCTGCTCGACATGGTCAAGCAGTCGTCCCGGCGTTGCAATCAAGACTTCGCAGCCATTACGCAACGCCTCTTTTTGTGGACCGATATCCACACCACCAAACACGACGGCAGAACGCAGCGTCGTTTGTTTACCATAACGCTTAACGCTTTCAGCCACTTGATCGGCGAGCTCGCGCGTGGGAGTCAAAATCAATGCCCGTACGGGATGTCGGGCGGGAGAGGCACTCGAATTCGCGTGTTGCATCAGGCGATGCAGAATCGGCAGCGTGAAGGCGGCTGTCTTACCTGTTCCCGTCTGCGCGGCACCCATGACATCGTTACCCGCCATGACCGAGGGCAAGGCCTGCGCCTGGATCGGGGTGGGCGTGATGTATCCGGTATCCGATACCGCCTGCAATAGGGCAGGATGCAAGCCAATCTCGGCAAAAGTAGAGATCGCCGGCTCGGGCTGTATGGCGGTTTGAGTGTTTGAAGTCATTGAATTATTTAAGAAATCACCCACCAGTGTACCGCAGCTGGCTCACTAAACCGAGGGTTTCAACTCGGAAACACCCAGCGAGCGGTCCAAAGCACCACCATTCCCGAGGCAATTAAGAGAAAACTATTGCGTGTCCAGCAAAACAAGGCCGTCGCGATCACGGCGGCAAACAGCCTTAAATCGACCTGAGGTCCTACCTCGGGGTGCCAAGGCAGGAGCTCTGGCACGATGATTCCTGTGAGCGCCGCAAGCGGCGCATAACGCAGCGCACGCTGCAAACGATCGGGTAGCGGCAAAAGATGTCCGAACAGGACATAGCCCGTTCGGCAGATCACGCTCGTTGCGGCGAGCAAGAGGATGGCTGAATAAACATACCAAGACTGGCTAATCAAGACTCCGTGCTCCCTGGTTGAGCGTTTTTTGCAATCTGTGACTCGGCCCACATTCCCGCAGCAATCCCCACCACGGTGGCTGCCACCAAGCCGATTCGTAGCGGCCACGGCTGCGTGAGCCAAGCCGTCACCCCCGCAGCCACCACCGAAATGACCGCTGGTCGGGTCTTGATTAAGGGCAACATCAACGCCATCAACGCCAAAACTGCCGCAAACTCAAGAGACCAAGACTCAGGCACCGACGCGCTGAGCGTAATGCCAATGAGAGAGGTCAGTTGCCACATGAGCCAGCAGGGGATCGTGGCACCAATAAAAAACCAGAGTTGCTCGGTGTTGCCCTTTTGAGGTGCGCTACCAAAGCGCCCCATGAATGTCACAAAAACAATGTCAACATTCATGAACCCCAGGAACAAGCGCTTGGGCCAAGGCATGTGCTTAAAGTAAGGCTGCAGAGCGGCGCCAAAAATCACAAACCGCAGGTTTACGATGATGCCCGCACCAAAAATCAGCCACAACGGCGCACCCACAACCAACAAAGGGATCGCGGTGAGCTGGGCCGACCCGGCATACACAAGCAGAGACATGATCGCGGCCGCCGTGACGCTTAGCCCCGACTTCACCATCGCCACCCCCGTTACGATCCCCCAAATCGCGAGCGCAACGAGACCCGGGGAAATGGTTCGGGCACCGTCGATAAACGCGCGTCGTCTTAATGCACGTAAAGCGATCCGGTCAGACAAGGCAGCAGTCACGTAATCGGTTCAACAACAAACAACAAGGCATAGGTTGAGGAAATTTTTTTATCTTTTGTTCCCTCTATTGTAGACCGTGCAGTTGTTACAATCCGCACAACACGTTATTTTCATGAGACGCGCAATGACTCAAGCATCAGGCTCCACTGAGAACCCACTAGCGATCACGCTGACGGGCGACGATTTACCGCTACATTGCCCAGGTCCCAAAGCTCCTCTCTGGAGCATGCACCCACGCGTCTTTCTTGATGTGGCCAAAACGGGCCTAGCTAAATGCCCCTACTGCAGCACGGAGTACCGACTGGCACCCGGCGCGACTGTGCACGCCCACTAGGCTGCCCATCTTGCCAATCATCTTTGCCACCCCAGAAGAAGCAGAGCTCGCTTTTTATGATGCGCTCGAGCGTGCCGACCTACCTCGCTTGATGCAAGTCTGGGCCGAAGATGAAGAAATCATCTGCGTGCATCCAGGTGGTTTGCGAATCGTCGGGCTACACGCTGTCAAAGAGTCCTGGCAAGAGATCCTGGCCAATGGCGGTTTACGCATTCGACCGTCCTTGACGGTGGCCCTGCACAGCATGATGGGGGTGGTCCACTCCCTGATCGAACAAATTTCAGTGAAAAACGCGGACAGCACCGAAGTGGCGCATTGCTATGCAACCAACGTCTACCACAAGGGTCCAACCGGATGGAAACTAGTGATGCATCACGCCTCTGCAGCACCGGGTGAGGCCGGCATTCTAGATCTACACGACAAGCCTGGGCTTTTGCATTAAGCACCAACCCGTGAGCGCCCTCCTCGACCTCTCCCCTTGTCCGACCCCTTGGTGGCTTCCCGAACGACACGCACAAACCTTATTCGGCGCTTTGCTTGCGCCCACTCATCGCATCCGTTTTTTTCGTGATCGGATCGAGACGCCGGACGGCGACTTCATCGACTTTGACTGGAACGCACCCAACCTGCCACGCGCGCCAAAACGCGCACAGGACGCCACACTGACCCACACGGCCGCAACAGATTGGCTTGACGAAGCCGGACGCCAAGCGCTAGGCGTCGCATCGGCTGCGCCCGCGCTGGTACTTCTGCATGGCCTAGAGGGCAGTAGTAACAGCCGGTACGCGCAGTCGATCACGCAGTACTTCCGGCAAGCAGGGTGGACAGTTGTTGTCGCGCACTTCAGAGGATGCTCCGGTTTTGCAAACCGTTTAGCGCGCGCCTATTACTCGGGTGACTCGGCTGAAATTCGTTTCATACTTGAGACGGTACGCACCCGATTTCCTGCGGGTGACTGGCATGCGGTCGGCATCTCGCTTGGCGGCAACGCCTTACTTAAGTACATGGGAGAGTCTCCCCAAGAAGTTACGTGGCTCAACGCCGCGGCCGCGATCTCGGCACCGCTAGATCTCGTCGCCGTAGGTAATCACTTATCAGACGACCGCTTTAACCGCGAGATCTATTCGCGCCACTTCCTGCGCACCCTGCGCCCCAAAGTACTCAAGAAAGCCGAACGCTTCCCCGGCGTCATTGACACGATACGCATCCAGCAAGCGCGCGACCTGCGTGACTTTGATAACGCCTATACAGCACCCATGCATGGATTTTCGGACGCGCTGGATTACTGGACACAATGTTCGAGCAAACGCTGGCTCGCCCATATCCGCACGCCGACACTCGTACTCAATGCACGCAACGACCCCTTCTTACCCGAAGCGACCTTACCAGGTCCGACTTATGGCAGCGCACAGGTCGAACTGCATCAACCCGCCCAGGGTGGGCACGTTAGTTTCGTGACAGGCGTCTGGCCTGGCCACCTTCGGTGGCTGCCTCAACGCATCGAAACCTTCTTCAAGTCTCGCTAGGCCAGCGGGTCAGCTATTTAAACCGCTCAAGCAAGCGTCGATCGTCTGCTATTTTGGTTGTCAGGGTTCGGATCTGACCATCAATCTGCGACTGCACATAAAAATCTTGTGACTGCGCACGCGCCTGCTGCAGTTGTGTCACCGCCGCCGGTAACGCTCCCACGCGTTCGTAATAAGCGGCCATCGATTGCTTGGCTGCAATCGGCTCGCCAAGCCGATCCTGGGATGCGGCGAGCATCTTGTAAAAATCCGGCTCTTCGTTTGGCCACCGTTTGATTTGAGCCTTGAGGAAGTTTGCGGCCTCTGTGTCCTTGTTTGTACCTTGCAAGGTTTGCGCCATCCGCATCGCGAAAGAGCGGCGAGTGGGCCAACGTTTGCTGCCCGCCTGAGCCCCAGCCAAGGCTGCTGCGTATTGCCGATTTGCAATATCAATGTCGATTTTCTGCAAATCCAAATAAGGCGATGAGATCTTAAATGACTGTGCCTGCTGTAAAGCCGTTGCGGCAGCCGCGGGATCCTGTCGGGCGAGTGCGGCCAACGAAACCCCATACCACGCGGCAGCGCGGCGTCCCTGTGCCTCACTCGCGCCCACTTCACCGCTCGGCGCACGGGCTTCCTCTTCCATCTGATCGAGCGCCTGGCGCAACGCCCGTGGATCCAGCGCTTGTAAAACCCGCGCCTTCGCCCGCACAAACCAGAACTCATCCGAGGCCTGAGATTTGCTTGCCGGGAATTGTCGTACGCGGTTTTGCATGTCCGTCATCCGCTGAATACTCAACGGATGCGTGGTGGCATACACACCACCGCCACGCCCTTCGTTCAGGGAAGACGCGCTCATCAGTCTGCCAAACATCAAGGCCATGCCGTTTGGGTCATAACCCGCCTTACGCAACATTTCCACACCAGTGCGGTCCGCTTCCTGCTCGGCATCACGCGAAAAACCAAGTTGACGATCGATCATGGCGGCTTGACCAAACGCTGCGATGCCCATCGCAGCCTGGCCTCCGCCGGGAATCATCGCCGCCAAGATCGCTGCAGCCAAGGTCGCCAAGGCAAGGTGACCGCCCTGCGCTTGCTGGGTCAAGCCTCGCGCAATATGTCGCTGCGTCACGTGTGCGATTTCGTGCGCCACGACACCCGCAAGCTCCGACTCGGCACCCGACAAGACAATCAGCCCGGTCTGTATACCAATAAAGCCTCCTGGCATGGCAAACGCATTGACGATCGGGTTGCGTACACCGAACACGTCCACCTGAGGCGCACCACCAGGCGCGAAGGCGGCAATTTTTCGACCCATTTCGTTCAGATACTGACTGAGATCCGGGTCATTGATGTATTCAGGATCCCGGCGACCCTGCACCATGATGGCCTCGCCCAGACGACGCTCTACCGAAGGAGATAACTCGGCCGACGACGGAGAACCCAAGGTTGGGACCGCAGCGGGTTGAGACCAGGCCGCAGGCGGAGCACAGAACAGTGCGGTTACCACCCAAATAAGACACCTGGATGACGATGGAATTTGACGAGATTTTGTATGTTGGTAGGCCATACGCTTATGATAGCGGGTGTCGAGATATGTTCCGCCCTCTGGGCGAATTTTTGCAAGGAATCAAAAAATGCGCCCAGTACGCAAAGCGGTTTTCCCCGTCGCCGGACTTGGTACCCGTTTTTTACCAGCTACCAAGGCTATGCCCAAAGAGATGCTACCCGTGGTGGACAAGCCCCTCATCCAGTATGCGGTCGAAGAGGCTGTAGCGGCCGGGATCACTGATTTGATTTTTGTCACCGGGCGTCACAAGCGTGCCATCGAGGATCATTTCGATTCCGCACCAGAGATGGAAAATGAATTGGCCCGCAAAGGCAAAGCCGAGTTACTTGCCATTGTTCAGGGCATCTTGCCCTCGAATGTGAGTTGTATCTACATTCGACAATCGGCCCCGCTTGGACTCGGCCATGCTGTCCTGACGGCGGCCCCCATCGTCGGCGACGAACCTTTCGCCGTGCTGTTGGCGGACGACTTGCTCGACGCAGAACGTCCTGTCATCGGGCAGCTCATTGATGCAGCCCTCACCTACCAAGGTAGTATTTTGGGGGTACAAGAAGTCCCGCTGAGCGATACCGACCGATACGGTATTGTGGCCACAGATCCAGCCGGCCCACGTACCGAGCGTGTGCGACACATCGTCGAGAAGCCCAAGCCAGAGGTCGCACCTTCCACGCTTGCGGTCGTGGGTCGATATGTTTTAGACGCGCGCATCTTCGCGCACTTACGCCAAACACAAGCGGGCGCAGGTGGCGAGATTCAACTGACAGACGGGATCGCTTCCTTACTCAAAGAGCAAGCCGTGTTCGCACATCGCTATGACGGGATCCGCTACGACTGCGGCAACAAAGAAGGCATGTTTAAAGCAACGATCGCGCTCGGTCGCAAGTACCACGGCCTTATACCCTGATACGCTTGGCGACTCCCCAGCGTCCCTTGGCAGAAAGCCGCATCAAGGTGCGCAAGGCAACCAAGAGACCGATCACTTCGGTCATCGCAGCCGGGATCCACATGGTCAAGCCACCGATCATCTGATCGGTCTGCGCGGCCATGGGGATGGCGCGTCCACACAAATCAAACAAGGGGTACAAATCACGTTCGGTAAAGGCGATTACCGCGCCCGCGACCATCTGCGGGGCCATCGTCAAAATCGGAGAAATCACGCGCCCGCCAGGCGTCATGGCGGCAGGCGGATTCGGCCGGCGATCCAAAATTAAATTCCAGTACATGAAGCCAGTGATCACAACCGACCAGTTCATCAGGCGGTACAGCCTCCAGTCCAACATCGAATAAAACTGAACCGACGGAATCAACCAAATCACGACCAAAAATACAAATAAAGCGGGTACGAATATGGGGTTGGTCAGTAGGGAGACGGTCCCTCGTCCCCAGATCGTTTGAGTGAATCTAAACAGCGCCTGCCGCAGCGCACGCGGCAGGCCCGCACGCATCACCGAACCGGGATAGGCCGCCATCACCACTAATGGTCCAAGGTGGTGCAGCACAAGGTGTTGGATCCGATGCATAAAAAACATGCGCTCGGCGTAATAGTCGAGCATCGTGTGCATCGACAAATACAACATGACCCACCCGCTCCAAAAGAAAATTTGACGTGTGCGCGACACGCGACGCACACGTGCGCCGCGCACGAAGAGCCAGGCGCTTAGCACGAAGCACAACACCAAAACGGGCGACAACTCCCAGGGCTTAAGCCAACTCAGCCAGTCCATCACACAACCTTTCAAATGATCGGAGATCGGCGCACAATCCACGCTAGGGATTGTAGTATGTTGGGGACAACCCATCAGATCAATCGCCGCCGCAACCAACGTCGATCTCTTTTCGCTAAGAACCCAGGCCTCATGACCCACGCGCACACTACAGTCAGCCCCTTTCATCGTCGCCGCCAGCAAATTCTGAGCTGGATGCGCAGCTTGGGCGGCGGAATCGCTATTTTGCCCACGGGTCCTGAAGTTTCGCGTAACCGAGATCACCATTACGCGTTCCGATACGACAGCGACTTTTTCTATCTCACGGGCTTTACCGAAGCGAATGCCTGGCTCGTGCTGATCGCAGGCGAAACAGATCAAAGCATTTTGTTTTGCGAGCCGAAAGATCCGCTCATGGAGACCTGGACCGGAAAACGCTGGGGGCCCACTGCAGCAGCGGAACACTTTGAGTTTGATCAAGCCTTCGCCGTGAACGAGCTCGAAACGCAAATTCCCCTGCTCATGACGGGCTTAAAAAATCTGTTCGCCAACACCTCGCGCAGTCGTAGTCCTCAATATCTCACGCAACTGCATGCTTGGATCAGCACCGCACAAACGACGTTGCGGGGCACACGCGCCACACCCACCCAATGGCTCGATATCGGCGAACCACTTAGCGAAATGCGCTTAGTCAAAGATGCGCACGAGCTCGACACGATGCGGCGTGCGGCCGCAATATCGGCGCTCGGGCATATCCGCGCGATGCAGACCGCGCAACCTGGACGGCATGAGTACGAACTTGAGGCTGAGCTTTTATATGTCTTTCGCAAGAACGGTGCGCAGTCTATCGCCTATAACAGCATCGTTGCGGCCGGCGGTAATGCGTGTACCTTGCATTACCGCGCAGGCAATACGGTCATGCGCGATGGCGATCTAGTCCTCATTGATGCGGGTTGCGAACTCGACGGCTACGCCTCGGACATCACGCGCACGTTCCCGGCGAACGGCCGTTTTTCGGCTGCGCAACGTGCGCTTTACGAAATTGTTCTAGCCGCCCAACGTGCTGCCACAGCGTGCGTGTCCCCCGCGCATCATTGGAATGCTGCCCATGAGGCGGCGGTGCGTGTCTTGACTCAAGGTCTCCTTGACGAAAAACTTCTCACAGGCTCGCTTGAAAAAAATATCGAAACCGAAAGTTTCAAACGCTTTTACATGCATCGAACTGGGCATTGGCTTGGTATGGACGTCCATGACGTAGGTGATTATCGGACACCTCCTGCAGACTCAGGAGAACGTGCGTGGCGAACGCTGTCGCCAGGCATGGTGTTGACGATAGAACCTGGCCTGTATGTCACGCCTGCGCCAGATGTGCCGGAGGTATTCTGGAATATTGGCATTCGCATTGAAGACGACGCCGTTGTCACGCAGAACGGGTGTGAATTGATTAGTAGGGGTGTACCCGTAGAAATTAGGGACATTGAGGGCTTGATGCAAAACAAGGATTGACGTACAACTAAGCTCTGGAATCCTTGGACCCGAGACCAATTATGTTCGATCCCGTTCAGTTTGAGCCCTTAGGAGGCATTTGCGTTATCGCGCAAGATAACGCACAAAACGCATCGGTCATTCGCGCGCTTGGGCAATGGTGCGATGAGATGCGGGTACGCGAATTCGTCACGATTGAACCGCTACGTTTCCAAGACACTACCATCGTGCATGTCCAAGCCAATGCATTGCTCCACGAGAGCGCGCCCGATGCCGATATGCGTCTGCTCGCATCTAACTTTGGCTTCTCGACCACAGGTCCCGAGCACGACTTGCTACGCGAGATCTTCTTATCTAAAGCGATTAGTCCAGTTGCATCGAGCTTTCCGAGCATCGACGAGCTGTTTGCCGCAATCCGCATTCGTCGCAACATCGCATTGATTGCGCGCCGGACCGAGCTATGGTTCAGTATTGATGAAGACACTCGCCCGACCACCCACTGGAGACAACTCAGTACGGACGGTTTCGCGTTGATTGCGGGCCAATCACTACCCCGCGCACTCGAGTACTCCCTCTGTCCAGACATGACGGGACAACGCTACGGTTTCGCTTGTCGACAAGCTTCTGAGTATTTGATGTTGGCGGGCTTGGTGCAGGAGCTCGAGACAACCAACCCAGAATTACTTGAAGCCATTGAAAACCGCTGGGCGCATGCTCCCCTTCGCGGAGATTCATTCATTAACGCATTTTTAATGGAGCGCGGCTCGCGTGAGCGACCCTTCCCCAAGCATCATTACGTCCCCGGAAGCCGCGTCTGGTTTAAGAATCCCGACGAATACTCGACGGACGTAGATGGGTTTGAAGGTTCCTGGGTGGTGTACATGGGCGCCGGGAAGTTCGTCAATCTTTGGGACAAAGTCGAACCCTATCCAATCGAAACCAAATGCTTGGAAATCTATCATTGGCGTCACTGCGTCGAACATACTGCAACAGGTGCATTGCGTATGAACGAAGATCGCGTCAAAGAAATGATCGAGGCATCAGCGCTAGATGCCACCGTTAAAAAAAGTATTTTGACTCAGATGATGCAATACCGCGCGCCAGTCGGTGTGTATGGGGAAGGCGGCTGTATCGATCTCACGCGTGAACATGCGCGTTGGGTCTGCCCTCAAACAACCAACATCAGTATTTAGCCGTTTAGGTCGAGACCGTCTAACCAGCCGAGTGCGGACCAGACGTAAATCACGATCATCGCGATCCCGAACATAAACGCGACGGTACCGATCAAGAGGGTGAAACTAGCCACCAACACTGGCCCCCAGCCGCTCGGCTGATGCCTCACTAGCCCAGGGTTATAGCGCGCATCAAAGCGCTGGTCACTCATGAGGCACAACACGATGGCCTCAATAAACCCATCCAGAGTGGGG
>CAJBTJ010000372.1 GCA_903958565.1 uncultured beta proteobacterium | reverse complement strand
ATCTGTATCGAAGGCGATGCGCAGGGCAGCGAACACGTCTTCGGTATCACCCCACGCTACGAAGATATCGATTGGTCTGGAATGGATTTTTCAGCAGATAAGTTCAAGAAGATCACGTCGATCGACGTCGGAGCCTGGAAGCAAGAGTTTAAGCTTCACGATGAGCTGTTTGAAAAATTAGCCCATGGTCTTCCCTCGCATCTCTTAAAAATCAGAGCTGCGTTCGAATCACGACTGAGCTAGGCTTTCAGCGGCGGGCGCGATCCAGCATCGCATGCAACAGAACGTTGCAGCCCGCCTCAAGATGCTCAGGGCGGGCGTCTTCGATTTCATTGTGACTGATACCGTCTTTGCACGGAACAAAGATCATTGCTGTAGGCGCAACACGCGCCATATACACGGCATCGTGCCCCGCACCACTCACCACGTCCATTTCGCTTAAACCGATGGTTTGTGCCCCACTGCGCACGGCATTGACAAGCTCTGCTGCGAACGCTTGGGGAGGGAAATACACCACTTGCTTAATATCGATGCTGACTTTCCCTTGTGTCGCGATGCTCTTGGCTTGAGCCTGAAGGCTGTCAACCATTTTTGTGAGTGTCGCATCCGTATCTGCGCGGAAATCTACCGAAAACTTAACCGTACCGGGGATCACGTTACGTGAGTTCGGATAGTTGTCTAGCATCCCAACCGTCCCCCGCGCATTGGGTGCGTAATCTAGTGCGATCTGATTCACCGCTTGAATGACACGAGAGGCCGCGAGCAAGGCGTCTTGTCGCAAGGCCATTGGGGTGGGGCCTGCATGGGCTTCTGAGCCTGTGACCACCACATCAAACCAACGCTGGCCGAGAGCACCCGTCACTACGCCAATCGTGATGTCATTGGATTCCAAAACAGGCCCCTGCTCAATATGCGCTTCGAAATAGGCCCCAAAAGTCTTTGGGTCAAGTACATCTTTTCCTGCATAGCCGATCGAAGCGAGAGCCTCACCGACGGTGGTGCCTGCCTTGTCTTTTTGTGCCAAGATGTCAGCGGTTTTAAATTCGCCGATAAAGGCACCCGAGCCCATCATGACCGGGACAAAACGTGATCCTTCCTCATTCGTCCAAACGATTACCTCGAGGGGCGCTTGCGTCTCGATACCCGCATCATTCAGTGTTTGTATGACTTCTATGCCCGCCAAGACGCCGTAGTTTCCGTCGAATCTCCCGCCAGTTGGCTGCGTGTCGATATGGCTGCCGGTTGAAATCGCCGGTAGGGCGTTATTAAGGCCTGCTCTTCGAGCAAATATATTGCCAACGGCATCGATACGGATCGTACAGCCTGCCGCCTTGGCCTGTGCCACAAAAAAGTCTCGCCCCTGCCGATCCAGGTCCGTCAGTGCAAGACGGCACACCCCACCTTTAGGCGTGGCACCAATCTTGGCGAGTTCCATTAAAGAGTCCCAGAGGCGGGTGCCATTTACACGCAACGTGGCTAATGAGTTCTGGGTGGCGACAGACATAGTAAGACTCCAATAGTGTTTATCTTTGGGGGCGGGTATTATGGTGGCAATAGTATGCCTGAAATCACATCTCTGACTGACCGAATTCAGCAAAATAAACCGATACGTTAAAGGCTCGAATACATGAAACTCGATGCGATCTCGCACCGCGACCGTAACACCAAAATTGTAGCCACTCTTGGGCCTGCCAGTAGCGAACCAGCCATGATTCGAAGCCTGTTCGACGCAGGCGTTGATGTGTTTCGGTTGAACTTCAGCCACGGTACGCACGCGGACCACCAGGCACGCTATGACGCGATTCGCCAGATCGAGGCCGATGTGGGTCGCCCCGTCGGAATTTTGATGGACTTGCAAGGACCAAAACTGCGTCTAGGTAAGATTGTCGATGGAAAGCTATCGCTCGCCATCGGGCAGAAACTGCGCCTAGACTTAGACCCCACACCTGGCACGTTAATCCGTGTGCCTTTGCTGCACCCTGAAATTTTTGCAGCGATCAAGCCGGGCGATGACTTGTTGATCGATGATGGGAAAGTGCGTTTGCGTGTGCTGGCGTCTAGTCCTACCTTTGCAGACGTGGAGGCCTTGAACGCGGGTGTGATCTCTGATCGTAAGGGTGTGAATGTGCCCGGTGCCATTCTTCCTCTGTCCGCATTGACCACTAAGGATAGAGAGGATCTTGATTTTGGTTTGAGTATCGGGGTGGATTGGATTGCCTTGTCCTTTGTTCAGCGCCCCGAAGATATTGCGGAGCTTAAAGCGATTGTTGGTAATCGTGCCTGGGTGATGGCCAAACTCGAGAAACCCTCGGCGATCGATTCACTCGAGGCCATCGTTGCAGCCGCAGATGGTGTCATGGTGGCCAGGGGAGATCTGGGGGTTGAGTTACCGCCCGAAGATGTGCCTGTTATTCAGAAGCGGATTGTGCGGGCCTGTCGGCAGGCCGGAAAACCAGTCATCGTCGCCACACAAATGCTGGAGTCGATGATTACTTCACCGGTACCAACGCGTGCAGAAGTCAGCGACGTTGCGACGGCTGTCTATGATGGCGTGGATGCCGTGATGTTGTCTGCGGAGTCTGCCTCGGGTTCGTACCCGATTGAGGCCGTCACCATGATGGACCGCATTCTTAAAAGCACTGAAGCAGATCCGCTGCAGCGGATCATGATGGATGCGGTGCATTCGCACAGAAAGAATGACGCGCGTGACGCGATATCGGCCGCAATTCGAACGGTTGCGGAAACCTTACCGGTTGCTGCCACGGTTGCCTATACCTCGTCAGGTGCGACGACGTTGCGTGTTGCCCACGAGCGACCACGCGCGCCAATTTTGAGTATGACTCCAGTGGCGGCAGCCGCGCGCAGACTTTCCTTGGTGTGGGGGGTTCACTCGATTCAAGCGGCCGACGTAGACAGTACCGAAGAGATCGTCATGCGTGCGACACAGGCTGCCGAAAAAAACGGATTTGGTCGCCCTGGGCAAGCGTTGTTGATCATTGCGGGAACGCCGTTTGGCGTGCCGGGTTCGACCAACTTGTTGCGCATTGCATGGATTGGCGATGAGCCGGACGCCTCCTAAGAGCTAGAAGGGATTCGACAAGTAACCTCGTGCTATAAAAGCGGAAAATAAGACTAAGACAGGTGACATTGATGGCGCACGCAGGGTTGAGGTTCGGAATCTTTTTGGCTCCGTTTCATCGCTTGGGGGATAATCCGACACTCGCGCTTGCCCGCGACTTAGAGCTCGTTGAATGGTTGGATCATCTTGGCTACGACGAGGCTTGGATTGGCGAGCATCATTCAGCAGGGTGGGAGACGATCGCATCGCCAGAGATATTTATTGGCGTGGCCGCCGACAGAACGCGTCGGATTATGTTGGGTT
>CAJBTJ010000371.1 GCA_903958565.1 uncultured beta proteobacterium | reverse complement strand
GCGCGCCGCGCAGCGTCGCGGCTTTAACCCTGCGTGCGAAATCGCTGTAGAGCTTTCAAGGCTATCGCGCTTGCCGGTGAAGCGTCTGTGGCTATCGCGCACGCGCAGTGCTGAGAGTCAAAAGTCGTTGGATCGCGCGGCTCGCAAAAAAAGTGTGCATGCGCTGTATCAAAGCCCCCAGTCCTTGCCGAGGGTGTGGGTGGGGCTTGTCGATGACGTGGTGACAACGGGAAGTACCTTGGAGGCAGGAGCGAGCGCCTTACTGAAAGCTGGTGTGCAAGGCGTCATTGGACTCGTTGGCGCGAGTACGCCGCACCCAAGCGCCTCTCATTCGGTGGGACTTGATCCACATCAATAGCAACGAAGTAGGCGGGTGCTAAGGTGAAAAGACCACAGCAATGATGTGGCTTTTAAGGAAGACAGATGAAGAGTGCATTGCAACGCGCAGGCTTGATTGCCGCTTTGGCGCTGTTCGGCGGGGGGTTAGTGTTGTCTTGGATGACGCATGGGATAGGAACGGTTCAAGACGATCCCAAGCGGGGCATTAGCATTCCAAAACAGTTGACAGTTCCTTTTCAGGTGCAGGCGACCTACAACGATAAGGATATCTTCTTTCGCTATCGTTGGCCGGCAGCAAAGCCGAGCATCTTCCATGACGTTGTTGTGTATGAAGGCGGAAAGTGGGTTCGAAAAGGGAAAGGTAATCCTGGCACAGAGAAAGACGGGATGCATGAGGATCGCGTAGCGATGATGCTCGATGATGGGAGTGTGCCCGAGTTTGCGCGCTATGGTGGGTATATGGCCATTGGTTCTGGCATTGCAAGCTTTACCCAGCACGCCAGCGATAAAGAAGTGATGGCGCACCCCTACCTAGGAAAAAAACTTAAGCAAGAGGAAGTGTCCAAGTCGATGCCCGAAACGCGTATCGATCAAAATGATTGGTCAAGTGTGCAGTCTGAGGAGACGCTGAAGGCGCAGCGCAAGGCGGGCTACTTTCTTGATCTATGGCATTGGCGTGGGCACCGCTCAAACCCGATAGAAATGTCTGACGATCAGCTGATCGCCGAGGCACGCTTGAGTGATAGTGGCAAAAGCGCTGCGACAGGCAATTGGGACGCCAAGAAAAATCAGCCGCAATGGATGTTTAATCCCGCCCAAACGGGCTACAAGGCTTTGCACTGGGATGACATCCAGTCAGGAAAGATCGGTCAAGAGTCGACATATTTTTTGCGTGAAGGAGATGTCGTCCCTTTTGATCCGCAAGCGGACTGGATGGAGGGCGACACCTTGCCAAGGCGGTTGTTGCGAACTCCTGAAGGCTCAATGGCCGACATCGCGGTACAGGGAAAGGGTCGATGGGCCGACGGGTACTGGGACGTGACGCTTACGCGCAAGCTCGATACGGGTCATCCGTTAGATGACAAGATCTTGAAAGACAGAGGCGCGTACGCGGTTGCCTTCGCAATCCACCGCTTGGCGACGGGCACGCGGTGGCACTACGTGTCTCTGCCCTTTTCGCTCGGCCTAGAGCGATCGGGCGATATTGTCGCGACCAAGTTTGTCGGCGAGGTGCCGGTGTGGGGTGACAAGTGGACCAAGGTTGAGTTGTTCTATCCCGGTCAGGTGAGCTGGCCGCACTTAAATAGCACGAAGCACGCGGGGGCAAAGTACATCCGAAAAGGCCAACCCGTCACGACACATCACAGTGTCGAACAACTCAAGCATTACGGCGTCGAAGCAGAGTTCGCGCAAGACATTCGTCGGCAGTGGTTGTTGACGCTGTTTGCCGGGGTGTTGATGATCCTTGCCTTTGGTATTGCCTTTAATCAGTTACTCACGCGCAAGCAAGGAGCGTAATAATGGCCCCCTATCACGTCGTATTGGTTCATTTTCCGATTGCCTTGTGGATGACAGCAACCTTGGTCATCATTTTTCGTGCAGCCTCAG
>CAJBTJ010000370.1 GCA_903958565.1 uncultured beta proteobacterium | reverse complement strand
GCAACCAACCGCCACGTGCGCGTCAAGTAAGCAACCGCAGGCGTCGGAAGGGGCCCTGCAAGCAACACCTCAACGCCCGCCGCAGCAAACCCAGCCTCAAGCGCGGACTCCAGCATATAGCCACTGATACGCGTGTCTTTGCCAATCAGCACGGTCGGCCGACCACGGCGCCGCGAATGCTCTTTCGCTAACACCATGCCGGCGGCATACCCTAAGCGCAAAGCGAAAGCGGCGTTGATCACGTCGCCGCCTACTTCGCCGCGTACGCCATCGGTGCCAAAATACTTACGTTTTGTCATCACAAATTCCCTGGATTCTTGACCGACTGCCAAACCATGAGTGCATCACGGGTTTCCGCTACATCATGCACACGCAGCACTTTCGCCCCATGTGCAACACCTGCTAGCGCAGCGGCAAGGCTCCCCGCCAAACGTTGGTCAACTGGTTTGCCCGTTACGGTCCCCAGCATGGATTTACGCGATGCGCCAAAAACAACAGGATAACCGCTTGAGGCAATAGTCTCCAACTCGGCGATTAAATGATAATTTTGAGCAAGCGTTTTCCCAAACCCGAGACCCGGATCGATACTAATTCGGGAGCGGTCAACGCCTGACTCCTGCAACGTATGCGCCTGATGCAATAAAGCTTGATGCACCTCACGCACGACGTCTTTGTAGTGCGGGTTTTGTTGCATCGTACGTGGCTCACCCTGCATATGCATCACACACACACCGCAGTTAGGATGCTGCACGACGACCGCGCGCGCTTGCGCTGTGCGCATACCCGTCACATCATTGATCATGTCAGCGCCCTCTGCGAGGACCGTGTGCATGACCTCGGCTTTACACGTATCGATGGAAATAGCGACACCGCTGTCTTTTACCGCTTCCAGAATCGGCATAATCCGAGCCAGCTCGATTTCTAACGTGACTGGTGCAGCACCGGGACGCGTAGACTCACCGCCGATATCGAGGATGTGCGCGCCTTGAGCGATCAGTTGTCGCGCATGTGCAATGGCGGAGTCTGTTTGATCATGCTGCCCCCCGTCGGAAAACGAATCCGGAGTGACGTTTACGATCCCCATAAGAATCGGGCGCTCGAGATTGAACTCAAAGCGCCCGCAAATCCAGTGTCCAGACATCGAACTTGGCACCGTCAGTTAGACCACCGCAGCAGGATCAGTCGTGCCTGGCGCAGTTCCGCTTGGCGGCGTACCGGTCGAGTCCATGGGTACATCAGGGACTTTCGGAGCACGCGGGGGACGGCCTTCGATGATGTCGTTGATTTGATCCGCGTCAATGGTTTCCCATTCAAGCAAGGTTTTCGCCATCACTTCAACTTTCTCGCGATTGTTTTCAAGAATCGCGTGGGCCACTGCATATTGCTCATCGATGATCTTGCGAATCTGTCGATCGACTTTTTGCATCGTATCTTCGGACATGTGCGTAGTTTTAGTCACGCTACGGCCCAAGAACACCTCGCCCTCATTTTCTGCGTACACCATGGGGCCGAGCTCTTCAGACATCCCGTAACGCGTCACCATGTCACGCGCCATCGCCGTGGCACGTTCGAAATCGTTCGAGGCGCCTGTCGTCATTTGATGCATGAACAATTCCTCGGCGATACGACCACCAAACAACACGGCGATCGTGCACAACATCCGCTCTTTGTCCATGCTGTAGCGGTCACCTTCAGGCAACTGCATCGTGACACCGAGCGCACGCCCACGAGGGATAATCGTGACCTTGTGAACGGGATCGGTTT
>CAJBTJ010000369.1 GCA_903958565.1 uncultured beta proteobacterium | reverse complement strand
TTAGTCATCGAGGCGGTGTTTGAAGATCTTAAGGTCAAGCACGCTATCTTTAAACAGCTCAATGATGTCTGCCCATCCCACACTATTTTTGCTTCCAATACGTCGACCATATCGATTACCGAAATCGCGGGTGGAACCGGGCGCGACGATCGTTTTGTTGGCATGCATTTTTGCCTTCCTGCACAGTTGATGAAACTGGTTGAAATGTCGCCTGGAATGAATACCTCGGACGAGACCTTCGACAAAGCGTGGAAATTATGTGAAGCCTTAGGGCAGCGTCCTGTGCGCACCCGTGATACCCCTGGATTTATCCTCAATTACTTTCTTGTCCCCTGGCATAACGATGTGATTAATCTAGTCGACCAAGGTGTTGCCGACCCCGCTGACATCGACCTTGCTGTCAAAACTGCGCTCGGCTATCCACTGGGCCCCCTCGAACTGCTCGATATGGTGGGTATGGATACCCAACTCTTACTCTGCGAGGCGCTTCACGGCGTGACCAATGAGCCGCGGGCAGCCTGCCCACCGCTCGTCAAGCGCATGATTGGTGCAGGCCGCTTGGGTCGTAAAACCGGTAAGGGCTTTCACACCTATGACAGTAACAAGATTTTCGGAGCCTGACAGGATGAGTTATCAAATCATTGCGGCTGGCGAGAGTCACTCTTTTCCAGATAAGCACGCCTTCATTACTCAGGCGGACGCACAGGGTTCGAGTTTGGTCTATATCGGGCAAGATGCTGCTGAAGCATTTGCCCATTCAGTGTTTGAGCATGCGCGTGCCGCATTCATCGCCATTGAGTTAGGGACCGAATGTTTAGGTGTCCATATTGACGACGACGATGGTCCTGCGAATATCGTGGGATTTGCGCGCTTTCGCTTAGGTGACGACGCGCCCACCAAACTCGTGGAGCTCGTGCGCAAGCCCTACACCAGCGCTCAAGCACTCGCCGCTGCGCGTACCGCCTTTGAAGCGGCGGGTCTTGTCGTGGCCGTGTGCCACGACTTTCCGGGTCGAATTCTAAATAGATTGATTCGACCGTATTACAACGCCGCTCTGCGCCGTCTAGATGAAGGTCTCGCTTCCGCGAACGATATGGATATGACGCTCAGACTCGGTCTGGGCTATCCCGATGGTCCAATCGCACTGTTAAATCGCTCGGGGTTACACCATCATTTCGAAGTCACCCAAGATTTGTACGAGCAGCTCGGCCAGGAAGCCTATGCGCCAGCTCGTCGCGCGCGCAACGCTTGGTTAAAACAGAATCTTTTGATCGAGGACGACGATGCAGCCGCTTGAGGGAGTCAAAGTACTGGACTTCAGTACGCTGTTGCCAGGACCCATGTGTACGCTGCTCTTGGCTGACGCAGGGGCTGACGTTATTAAGATTGAACGCGCATCCGGCGATGACATGCGCGACTACGCACCCAAGGTGGGTGCTGACAGCGTCAATTTCTGTTTGTTGAATCGTGGAAAAAAATCGATTGTTGCAGATCTAAAAGATCCGGTCATACGCAAAAAAATTCAAAGCCTGATTGCAGAGGCGGATGTCATCGTTGAACAATTTAGACCTGGCGTGATGGATCGCCTCGGTTTAGGCTACGAGGCTGCGAAAGCGATTAACCCACGCATCATTTACTGCTCGATCACGGGTTTTGGACAGTATGGTCCCTATGCTCAAGTGGCAGCGCATGACATGAATTATCAAGCGCGTACCGGTATGGTGCGTCTTGGCAGTGATCAGTCTGGTGCGCCCTTCGTGCCCCCTGTCCTTACCGCAGACCTCGCAGCCGGCGCTTACCCAGCCGTGATGAATATTTTGTTAGGACTGCGCCACTGTGATCAAACCGGCGTGGGGTGTCATCTTGATATATCGATGTCCGACAATCTGTTCCCCCTCATGTACTGGGGGCTGGGAGCGGGCTGGGCAGCGGGTGAGTGGCCCAAAGCGGGTGACGAGCTAGTGACGGGCGGCAGCCCTCGGTATCAGATCTATCAAACCGCAGACGATAAGTATCTTACAGCCGCTCCACTGGAGGATAAGTTTTGGAATAACTTTCTGTCGATTCTTGATTTATCTGAACTTGAACATCTCGACAATCCAGCGCTTGTGAAAGCCAATATCGCAAAAACCATCGCTCAACAGCCGGCGGCGTACTGGCTCGAGAAATTTGAAGGAAAAGACACTTGCGTCACAGAGGTCATTGGACTTGAGCAAGCCGTGTCAGATCCACACTTTAAGGCGCGTGGTGTCTTTAATCGTGGACTCATTGCCGCAAGCGGACAACGTATGCCAGCCTTGCCAACACCGATTAGCGCAGTCTTCTTAAGCGAAAACCCCGACAACACCAGTCCTGCACTGGGTGCACACACACAAGAGGTTTTGAAATAAGATACATAACAGACCATAAAAACTAAAACAGATAACACTTGGAGACTTCAAATGAAAAAAATTAAGTTCTTATTTGCACTTGCAGCGAGCAGTTTCGCGCTCTCAAGCTTCGCACAAACTGACTGGCCAAATAAGCCAATCCAAATCATCGTTACCTTTGCGCCTGGCGGCACCTCAGATGTACTGGCCAGAGCGATCGCTCCCGATCTCTCCAAAGCACTCGGACAGCCCGTGCTCGTAGTGAATAAACCCGGTGCGAACAGCACAATTGCGACCCGAGAGGTTGCAAGGTCAGCGCCTGATGGAAACACAATTGGTCTGTTCATTAGCGCCCATGCCATTAATCCACACATCACCAAGAGCCTGCCTTACGACAGCAAGAAGGATTTCACTCCCCTTGCGATGCTCGCGCTGATGCCTGGCATTCTTACCGTCAACCCTAGTGTGCCCGTCAAGAATCTACAAGAACTCGTTGCTCTCGCAAAAGCGAAACCAGGAACTTTGGCTTACGGTACGCCAGGTGGCCTGACCTCGGGTCAGCTCTCTATGCAATACCTGATTAAGCTTGCCGCCGTAGACATCACCGAGATCGGCTACAAGGGTGGCGGTCCAGCGCTCACCGATCTGCTTGCTGGACATATCCAGATGCTGATCAATAGCCCAACCTCCACGATCCCACACGTTAAGAGTGGAAAGCTTCGTCCTATCGCAACGACGGGGGCCACACGACCTGAGGCTTTAAAGGATATCCCAACGATCGCGGAGTCAGGTTTCCCAGGCTTTGAATTGTATGAGTGGTACGCACTCTTCTTGCCTGCAGGCACTCCAAAACCAATCGTCGATCGACTTTACGCAGAAGTCATGAAAGTCATGGCCTCTCCTGCGATGGTCAAGCGTATCGCCGAGATCGGTGCGCAGAGCAGCACCGATACACCTCAACAATTCGCTAAGTTTCTCGAAAAAGAGGACAAAGTCTGGGGCGATCTGGTCAAGCAGATCGGCATCAAGCCCGAATAAGCCGGGTCGGGCTACGCGCGAAAGCGCGTGCCCGCATCGACCGAGATCACATCACCGCTGATGTATTTGGCCGCGTCAGAAGCCAAAAATACGGCTAGGCTTGCGACCTCCTCTGGCTTTCCCATTCGCCCATACGGAAGATTCGCCATGACCTTTGCATAGGCTTGGCGGTCAACTTCCGTTTTGGGATG
>CAJBTJ010000368.1 GCA_903958565.1 uncultured beta proteobacterium | reverse complement strand
CTCTTGCCGTACGACTTGCAATGTTTCTTCACTCCAGGTTTTTGTGTCGGGCAATACAGCCCAAACCGTTGCAAACGCAAAATGTCCGCGCAGTCCAATCGGTGACAAAAACAAGGGGTCGTTACCCTCCAGCACCATACGATCTAACCACACGGTGCGATCCTCGATATCAAGACGGAGCGTTTGCTTGAAGCTTCCTTCTGCGAAGGTCTCGCCCGAAGCCTGGCGCCCGAAGATCAAGTGATCCCAACCAATCATCGCCCCCTGCCCAGAAACACGGATATTGATATCGGAGGCAACACGCGCACGATTAAAAAGAATGGTCTCTTGCGGTAACCATTCAAAGAAACCATCGAGTGCCATATCAATCTGTTGCGAAGCGAAGGCGCCGGAGTCACTGCCATACCATTTCGCCGCCGAAGGCGTCGTCACCAGGCCATGGCTATTGGCCTCGCAGTCCACACGAACCTCTAACCGATCTCCTGCAGCGATGCCACCCGGTGGGTGCACAATAATAGCGTGACAAGGCGCATCGCCTTCCGGATACAAGGCCTTTTGAATGCGTAACGGACCAATATGCTTGTGGTGTAGGCGTGTTTTGCCGAGCTCCGGGGTCGGAGCTAAACTGAAGTTCAGCTCTAAGCGAGCCTGCCATGACGACCAAAAATTGTCTTCGCTCATCGGAGAAGATCGCTTTGGCCAGCGTGCCTGTTCGTAAGGAAACATATCTCATGCATAAGCAAGTATGATGCCCGAAAGCATACCTAAATAGATGAGTTAGCGACCACTTTCTATCTCTGAAAATCGTTTGATTTAGTCTCCGCTTAATTTGCACCAACATGGTTCAAAAGCCGACCTAAAATAGTGCATGAATCTTGGATCGCGCGACAATGTCCAACCACAACGCAGACAACTCACTCACTAACCACGCGACTACTCGCTCCATCAGTCGGCGCGAGGCCTTCTGGTTTTGGTTCAAATTAGGTTTTTTAAGCTTTGGTGGGCCTGCGGGACAAATCGCCTTAATGCACACCGAGTTGGTGGATAAGCGTCGCTGGATTTCCGACAAACGCTTTCTGCATGCGCTGAACTTTTGTATGGTGTTGCCCGGCCCTGAAGCGCAACAACTCGCTACCTACCTAGGATGGCTGATGCATCGCACTTGGGGCGGGGTCGTCGCAGGCGTGCTGTTTATATTCCCATCGCTCATCTTGATAGTCTTGCTATCTTGGATCTATATGGTCTACGGTGATACCACGATCGTCGCCGGGATTTTTTACGGAATCAAACCTGCGGTCACTGTGTTGGTGATCCAAGCCAGTTATCGCATTGGTTCGCGTACGCTACGCAATCCTTGGCTCTGGGCGATTGCGCTCTTATCTTTCTTTGCACTGTTTGTGTTGAGCCTACCTTTCCCCTTAATCATTACTCTCGCGGCAGTCATCGGATGGCTTGGCGGAAAGCTTTCGCCGTCAACTTTTTCCGTGCAGCACGCCAACTCTGCGCCAAAGAACGCGTTAACCACAGCGATTATCGACGACCACACCCCAAGGCCACTCCATACACAGTTTAGTTATCCGCGACTATTCATGGTTTTAAGCGCTGCTGCAGCGCTCTGGTGCCTGCCTATGCTTGCAATGACGTCCCTTTGGGGCTGGGGCCATACGATTACACAGATGGGCTGGTTCTTCACCAAAGCCGCCCTACTGACCTTCGGAGGCGCCTACGCAGTGCTGCCTTACGTGTATCAAGCCGCAGTAGAAACCTTCGCGTGGCTCACGCCCACACAAATGATTGATGGCTTGGCGCTCGGTGAAACCACACCTGGTCCGCTCATCATGATTGTTGCGTTTGTCGGTTTTGTCGGTGCCTTTGTGCAAAGCGCCCTAGGCCCAGATCAAGCCGTGCTGTCAGGCGTCATCGCTGCCCTAGTCGTGACCTGGTTCACCTTCTTACCCTCTTTTATTTTTATTCTGGCCGGAGCGCCGTTTATCGAGAGCACACACGGGAAATTAGCGTTCACGACCGCATTGACCGGTGTAACAGCTGCCGTCGTCGGGGTGATTGCGAATCTTGCCCTGTTCTTTGCAATGCATGTGGGCTG
>CAJBTJ010000367.1 GCA_903958565.1 uncultured beta proteobacterium | reverse complement strand
GATCGTCGCGCTGCTGTTCGTTCTGGCTGGGTTGTCGGGCCTCGCGCTCTTTCATCCTTCCATGTACTTCCTAACCGGCCTGTTCGGCGGTGGCTCTTGGACACGCATCTTGCACCCTTTCATCGGGGTCTCGATGTTTGTCTTGTTTGTGGGCATCATGTTCAAGTTCTGGCATCACAATGTCCTGAATGCGAATGACCGTAAATGGCTAGGCCAGATCGGCGATGTGCTCAATGGACATCACGAGAAGCTGCCTGAGGTGGGTCGATACAACGGCGGACAAAAGCTTGCGTTTTGGGTAATGGTCATTTCGATGCTATTGCTCACCGTGTCTGGCTTTGCCTTTTGGCGCCCATACTTTTCACATTACGTTCCTGTTGATGTGAATCGTGTTGCTGCGCTCGTGCATGCATTGTCGGCCTGGGTCTTGATCCTGACCATCATTGTGCATGTGTATGCGGCAATTTGGGTTCAAGGTACGATTGGCGCGATGCGCACGGGTATCGTGAGCCGTGCTTGGGCGCGCAAGCACCACCCAGGCTGGTTCAAGGAAGTTACAGGCGGTAAGTAATCCGATCCGCTTTGCGGACGAGTAGGGAAATCAAGGGGAAGACTGATATTCTTCCCCTTGTTCTTTTTAGTGATTGAGATGAAGAAATGACTGTATCTGCGATTAAGTTGATTCAACCCGGTGAAATTCAGGGAATGCCTGAAGATGACACACCGTTATTGGTGGTCATGGACGCACGGCAAGTTTTCCAGGATCGCGCGACACGTCTGGCGCAGTTAGCCGCCACGCACGCGGATTCAGCCTGGTTGGGATTTTGCGCGCAACTGGCACAGGCCCAAGTCGACGCGCTAGGGTCTGTCGAAACGGTCGCGCTAGACGAGACGGTTGTTCAAGAGTCTTTTAAGCATTCGGTTCCGCCTTTATCCATTTCCACTTGGAAGCCTGACGCGCGTTGGCAGACGGTCATGGGCGCGCTCGAGGCGGCCATGCGTAAGCAAACGCTGCCCGACGGTGTGCGCGCAGCGCTCGATCGTTTAGTCGCGTTGCCGCTGGCCGAGCAACACAAACAGGCGCAAGCCTTGCTGGCGGCCGAAGAACAACTTGTTGCGGCTGATCTTGCACCGTTTATCGGCGCGACCTTGCAACTGCTCTGGACACGCGAAGCCAAGCTTGTGTCGAGTTTTACGCAGTTGCATAAAGGAGAGAACGGTCTATGCCCGGTGTGTGGTTCGCATCCCGTTGCAAGCGTCTTGCGCGTGGGCGATCGGGATGGTCATCGCTATCTGGTTTGCTCCTTGTGTGCGTCCGAGTGGTATGCCCCCCGCGCGCGCTGTACCAATTGCGACACCCCGAAAGAAGTCTCTCGTCTCGGCGAAACACCTGATAGCCTGGTGCAAGGCGAGTGCTGTGATGATTGTGGTGGTTACATCAAAATCATGTTTCAATCTAAAGATCCGTTGATGGATCCCGGTGCAGATGATTTGGCAACGCTCAATCTCGACCTGGCTTTGGCCTCAGAGGGGTATCAGCGGACCGGCAGAAACTTGTTTTTTGTAACAGGTCATAACGAACCATCGACTGGTGAATAGTCTACCCATCAACATGTGATCCTAATATGAAACCTCAGTCCGTGGCGCGTGCGCCCGTGTCAGTGTTACTCGCCCAACTTCCTTCTGTCGACAAGCTGCTGCTGTGTGCGTCAGCCAGTGAATGGATATCTACATACGGGCGTGATGAGTTATTGCGTTGTATTCGTCTGGTTTTTGACGAGATCCGCAAAAAAATTACTTCTAACGATCTCGATGCCGTGCCCTCTGAGCAGTCCTTGCATGCGCTGATTGATGCACGTTTGGTTGCGCGTGCACGACCCAATCTGCGTCGTGTGATTAACCTCACTGGGACAGTGCTGCACACGAATTTAGGGCGCGCGGTCATGCCAGATGAGGTGATCGCTGCGATGGCGAGCGCTGCCGCAGAGCCGTGCGCACTTGAGTACGACCTCGGTGAAGGTAAGCGCGGTGATCGCGATGAGCTGGTTGAGGAACTCCTCTGCGAGCTAACGGGGGCGGAAGCCGCAACAGTGGTGAACAACAACGCCGCTGCGGTTTTTTTGTTGCTCAATGCCTTATCGAACCGAAAGGAGACGATCGTTTCACGCGGCGAGCTCATCGAGATCGGTGGCGCATTTCGTATCCCAGACATCATGAAGCGGGCGGGCGCTCGCCTCGTTGAGGTGGGGACAACCAATCGTACGCACCCGCGAGATTTCGCCGAGGCCATCGGGGCTAAGACTGCGCTGGTGATGAAAGTGCACACGAGTAACTACGTTGTACAAGGCTTCACGGCGGAAGTGCCTGAGGCTGAACTCGCAAATATTGCACATGATAAAGATGTGCCCTTTGTGGTGGATCTGGGTTCGGGTACGTTGGTCGATCTGACGCAGTTCGGGTTGCCGAAAGAGCGCACCCCTGCGGAGGCGATTGCCGACGGCGCCGATTTGGTCACCTTTAGTTGCGATAAATTGCTAGGTGGACCGCAGGCGGGCATTCTGGTCGGTCGTAAGGATCTTATCCAGCGCATCAAAAAAAATCCGCTCAAGCGTATCTTGCGTGTCGGAAAGGTCACGCTGGCTGCGCTGGAGTCTGTGTTGCGGATGTACCGAAATCCTGCGACCTTGCCCGAACGTGTGAAGGTCATTCAGTTATTGACGCGCCCGGCGTCGTCGATGCAAGCACAAGCGGATGGTCTGATTCCCGTTCTACAGGAGGCGCTTGCTGGCTGCGGGTTAAGCATTGCCGCGCAGGCGGTGAAGTCTCAAATTGGTTCAGGTTCTTTGCCTGTCGAGCGCCTGCCTTCTGTTGCGCTGGCGATCTCAGCGGTTGATCGTGTCCACGAGAAAAGAGTCGTTCGCCTAGAGCGGCTCTTAAGAGGCTCAGACATTGCGGTGATCGGGCGTCTGTCCGATAAGACCTTGCTGTTAGATTTGCGTTGCCTCACCGAAGATAAAGTCTCGGTGTTGCGCGAAACGATGCTGGCTGCTGCACAGCGTTTGGCCACCTCAAAATGATTATCGGTACCGCTGGTCATATTGATCACGGCAAAACCTCTCTTGTTGAGGCCTTGACTGGCGTCAATGCAGACCGGCTGCCTGAAGAAAAGGCGCGTGGCATTACCATTGACCTGGGCTTCGCGTACGCGCCTACGGCGTCGGGCTCGGTTGTGGGCTTTGTTGACGTGCCGGGCCATGAAAAATTTGTCCATACGATGGCAGCCGGTGCAATCGGCATGGATCACGGGTTGTTGGTGGTGGCAGCCGATGATGGTTTGATGCCCCAGACACGAGAGCATTTGCGCATTCTGGATTTATTAGGCGTTCCCCAACTAGCGGTCGCCATCACGAAAACGGATCTTGTCGATGCGCAACGCGTATCGGTCGTGACACAGCAAGTGCTGGACTATGTTGCGTCAACGCGTTTCGGTGAGGTCCCTGCATTTCCGGTTTCGGTTCGTGCGCAACAAGGTGTTGAGGCGCTACGGGATGCCTTGTTTGCACTTGCCTTGCCGCAGGTATCTGAGGCACCCACTTATTTTCGTTTGGCGATTGACCGTGTGTTCGTCGTCAAGGGGATGGGGGTTGCGGTCACGGGTGCCGTGATTGCGGGTCGTGTGGCGGTCGGTGATCGGGTACGACTGGCCCATGCCGGGTTTGACGCACGCGTGCGTTCGATTCATGCACAAAACCAATCGGCCCAACTGGCAGGTGTCGGTGAACGATGCGGTATTGTTTTGTCAGGTGTGGAACTTGAACACGTGTCACGCGGTGACTGGCTGGTTGCGCCCGAACTGGCGTTGCAGTCTGCACGTGCCGACTGTTTGATCACTGTTCCCCATGATGCGGAGCGCGGACTCAAAGACGGTGAACTGGTGTTGTTGCATCACGGTTGTCAGCAAGTCGCTGCGCGTTTGATTCTTTTGAACCGTGGGCAAGTGGGTGCAGGGGAGGAGGCTTGGGCGCAAATCGTTCTAGACCGCCCCCTTGCGCTGTGCTGGCATGATCGACTCGTATTGCGCGATGCAAGTGCGCGACATACGCTCGCGGGTGCGCTAGTGATGGATCTCGCCCCACCAGTCCGCGGTCGTAAAAAGTTGGAACGTTTTGACGTGTTGTCCCGGTTGCGTGAGCGTGATCCTGTGCAGGCGTTGACCAGTCTTATGGAGCACGCCCGCGTACCGCTTGACCTGACCCATTGGGCTGCAGCGATGAACCGCAGCAGTCATGAGCTATTGCAAGGGTTGGCGCCACACCTCGCGATCCAACTGCAGAACGGAACGCATGATCTGATTCTGGGTGCGGCCGCCCAAGATGAACTTTCTTCGCGTGTACAAGCCTGTCTGGACGCATTTCATATATCTGATCCTGATGAGCCAGGGCTTGCCCACGAGCGTTTGCGGCGCATGGCGGTGCCAGAGCTCGACGCTTCTGTGTTTAAGGCGTGGTTAGCGGTTCAGGTCACTGCAGGGGTGTTTGCGTTAACGGGAAACTTTATTCACGCTGTTGGCCATAAGGTCGAGCTCTCTGGACCCGAGCGCATCTTGTGGGAAAGAGCGTTACCCAAGCTGCTGGATGCAGGGTTTGATCCCCCTTGGGTACGCGATGTGGCCGCTTTGGTGGGTGCGAACGATGAAGAAATTCGTTTACTGTTTAAGAAGCAGGCGCGGACTTCGGCACTCACGCAGTTGGTGAAGGATCTGTTCTATCCAGACGCCACCATGGTTCGGATGGCGGATATGATTCGAGAAACCGTGGCTGAGCAAGGCTTTGTCAGTGTGGTGAGCTTTCGCGACAAGTTGGGGATCGGACGCAAGCGTGCGATCCAGATACTGGAGTGCTTTGATCGCGTGGGGTTGACGCGCCGCCTCGTGAGCTTGGGTCGTTCTAGTCGCGTGACGGAAAAGGATCATAGAATACTGAGAAACGCATCGTTATATCTTGCAAGTAGATAAGCTAGGTAGCGGTCGCGTGTGTTGATGAGTTGATGTGTTGTGCAAGAAGGAAGAGTGTCGCTCCCGGGTGGGACGTCCGGACTTCAAATCCGGGAAGGGCTGTCGTACAGTCCTTGGTGGGTTCGACTCCCATACTCTTCCGCCAATCTTTCGCTTGACGGAGTGTGTCTGTGGCTGACGTGCGTGGTTGCGAGTTTCCCGATGATTTAAGTTACGACCAAGAACTCAATGTCTGGTTCAAGGATGTCGGGGCGGGTCGGCTTGAGGCGGGGCTCACTGCCTTCGGCTTAGCGCTCGTTGGCGACTTGTATATGTTTAATCCGCGCCCGGTTGGGCGTGAGATTGAAGAGGGAAAAGCCTTTGCGTTGGTTGAAGTCGCCAAGACAGTGCTCTCTGTTCGTGCGCCTTTTGCGTGTGAAGTTCTTGAGATCAACGAGCCCCTCGTGGGTACTCCGACGAAGATTAGCCGCAGTCCCTACACGAATTGGCTGTCACGACTTTCGGTACAAGACATGGCCGCCGCACAAACGTTGCTGCTAAAAGGTACGGAAGTTTCGGTGCGAGCTAATGAACTGATGGATTTACATCAGATGACATCGTTTGCAGATTTCAAGCCTGGTCAGGGCACTTGATGAAACTGGTTATTCAACTTTGGCAGACTGGAACGCATGATCCTCAACATGCCGCTACACCTTTTATGATTGCTGCCAGCGCTGCAGCGATGGATGTAGAGGTAAGTATTCATGCCCTGGGTGCGAGCGTAGAGTTATTTCAACGCAAGAATTCCGCACGCGATCTCCCTGTGGCTCCGCTTGGTCGCCCTTTGTCAGCCTATGTAGACGATGCGTTACGCAGTGGGGCACGCGTGGCTTTATGCTCAACCGCGATGCGAGATCGTCACTTAGCGCCCTCTGACATGATTCCTGAGGCGACAGAGATCATCGGAATGGTCAGTATGTTGGAAGAATCACTCGCGCCAGATTGCAAGGTATTGGTCTACTGAACGTTTTCCCAGAACGCGGGTAAGAAGGCTTCAGAGACGAGCAACGCTTGCCCATTGCGCCAGAAGACAGAACGTCGCGCGAGCAGAGGCCGAGCAGCCGGGACCGACAGGTTGTGACGCACGGTCTGCAATAGCGCAGATCGCCGGGCTAAGCGGGCCACTTCGAAGTCAGAACGCTGGATTGAGACGTCGTGATAGAGCATGTCAGCCAATGGCCTGGTACGTAACCTCCTAATACCTTGCCATACACCGTGGGAGGCGCGCAAAGGCGTCAGGCTGCGCGCAACGATGCAGTCGACGCCATCCAGGCGCATGGCAATTTCTCTGACCCAAACGGGTTGACCCGCGGGCAGTCCGACCAAGCGGCTATCTTCTCGAGGCAGGCTACGAACCTTCTCGGTTAAGACGCGTAATTCAAGTTTGCCTACCTGCCGAAGGGCTGAGGTCAAGGCGCCAGGACGCATGAGCCAATCTTTTTGCGTGTGGCTTAAGGCTGGTGGTGGAGTCCGGCGCCAGCGCTGGTCTGTATCGGGTTGCGGCATGGCTGTATTATCGCAACTTATGGAAAAAGTGCGGATTTCTAAATTGATGGCGGAGCGCGGTATGTGCTCCCGTCGTGAGGCGGACAGCTACATCGAACGAGGCTGGGTCAAAGTGGATGGCGTCGTGGCAACCCTTGGTGAGCGCGCAACCGCTGAGCAAACGATCACGTTAGATAAAAATGTTGCGTCGCAGCAAAGCGCGCGGGTAACGATTCTGATCAATAAGCCCATGGCCTATGTGTCGGGTCAGGCCGAAGATGGGTATATCCCCGCCGTGGCACTTGTCATCGCGGCCAACCGTGCCCGCACGGACCGCAGTCCCATCAAGTTTGATCGAAGCCAGCTGCGGGGGCTCGCCGTGGCCGGTCGTCTGGATATTGATTCCACCGGCCTACTCGTATTGACTCAAGATGGTCGTGTTGCACGCACCCTCATCGGGGAAGACTCGGAAATTGAAAAAGAGTATCTGGTTCGGGTGCAAGGCAAGTTGCGGCCCGGCGCGCTCGAGCTTTTGAACGAGGGGCTCTCACTCGACGGTAAGCGTTTGAAGCGTGCACTGGTGGAGTGGCAGAATGACGATCAACTGCGATTTGTGTTGCGCGAAGGCAAGAAACGTCAGATTCGACGCATGTGTGAGCTCGTGGGCTTAACCGTTCTGGGGCTTAAGCGCGTGCGTATCGGCCGCGTGATGTTGGCAGACTTGCCGGTGGGACAATGGCGCTACTTAGGACAACACGAGAGCTTTTAGCGCGTGTGGTCGACACGGACAATTTAGCTGTTTCTATTTGTCAAGAAAATCTAATTTGTAGGCGGCCCGCGCATCGACCCCCAAGGTGCTCACTAGCCACGGCAGCGTTTGTTTCAGCTCGGCATTGAGTGTCCAGGGTGGATTTATCACGAACATGCCGCTGCCGTAGAGCCCGAGCCCGTCAGGCGCTGGTTTCTGTATCGATAGGCTAGCGTGCGTCCAGCTGTTTCCAGCGATGCGCTCGAGCTGGCGAGGGAGGTCTTGTGCTTCGCGACGCAACACCTGTGGGTACCAGACGGCGTAGCAGCCTGTGGGAAAGCGCTGCATGGCATCTTTTAGCGTCACGACAACCTGTCGATAATCATTTTTATCTTCATACGAGGGATCGATTAAAACGATCGCTCGTCTGCTTGGCGGCGGGATGTGGGCTTTGAGCCCAGCGAAGCCATCCTCCGGATAGAGATTGGTTTGGCGCAGGCTACGTGAGCCGCGATGCTCAAGATTTAACCTTAGGATGTCGGCTTCACTCGGGTGCAACTCGAAGAGCCGTAACTTGTCTTGTTCGCGACAGCTTTCTAAGGCGACCCAAGGGGAGCCGGGGTAGATTCGCAACTCTCCGTCAGGATTCAGCCCCTTAATCAGATCGAGATAATGGAGCACGGCCGCAGGCGGATTGTTAGCCTCCCACACTGGAGCAATACCGCCTAAGTATTCGCCTTTCTTTTGCGCCCATTGGCCCTCTAGGTCATACAGACCTGCGCCCGCATGGAGGTCGATGAACCAGTAAGGCGTTTCCTTTTGATTGAAATAACGGAGAATTTGGGTCAGTACGATGTGTTTGAGTACATCCGCATGATTGCCAGCGTGAAAGCCGTGGCGATAACTAAACAAAGTGTTCTCCGGTGCGGATAAGGCAAAAAACTACGTGGGTTGAATGCGATCAAGGGCATCGGTAATCAGGGCATCAATGCCCCAGTCTAGCAACTCGCGGGCCCGATCAGGGTCGTTGACCGTCCAGACGGCGATTCGCAGACCCATCTCTCTTAATTCGGCGATCAAGGGCTTTGTGACGAGCGTGTGCTTGAGGTGAATCGAGACGCAATCGAGCTCAGCGATGGCGCGTTGCCAGCCGGAATCAAGAGAGTCGGTAATCCACCCTCTGGGCAAGGTCGGGGCCGCATCCCGTGCTGTGCGCAGACTGTCGATTGAAAAGGACGACAGGAGAGGGGGCACGGATGCGGTTGACCAGAGGGTCTGAGCGAGCTCGGCCACGCCTCGGCCTGTCAGGGCCTCGAGGCCTGGAGTGGGCTTAATTTCAATATTGCTGGCCATGCCAACGGCTTGGGTATAACGCGCGATCGCTTCGAGAGTCGGGATGGGTTCACCGGCGAATTTTGGGTTGAACCAAGTACCCGCGTCCAGGCGCGCGAGTTGAGCAAAATCCAACGCACCGGCAGCCCCTTGGCCGTTTGTCGTTCGCTCTAGACCAGTGTCGTGCAGCAGGATCGCGACCCCGTCGCGTGACAGTTTGACGTCGTATTCGGCCATTTTGTAGCCAAATTGGGTACCTGTTCGCAGGGCGCTCAGGGTATTTTCCGGCGCCAATACGCCGCCGCCTCGGTGGGCGACAAATAAGGGGTAATTCCAAGGTTTGGCGGTGGTCATAGAAAAAAATGACGTCATAAGGGCTGAGGCTGCAAGCATAACGCACTGGGTGGTAAACTTCCCCCGCTCAGTCTTTAGGTAAGCGACTTCTACATGTTTGACTTTATCCGCAATCATAAGCGTTGGATGCAGCTGATTTTGTTGCTGCTCATTCTGCCGTCATTCGTATTTTTTGGCATGGAAGGCTATACCAGTTTCATGTCCAAGGAGCCTGAATTGGCCTCCGTGGATGGGCAAGGCATCACGCTAGGCGAATTCAACCGCGCCCGAACCGCTCAGCTTGAGCAATATCGCTCCGCTCTGGGCCCGCAGTTCGATGCGGCGGCCTTCGATACGCCTATTTTCCGTGAGCAATTATTGAATTCTCTCGTTGATCAGCGGACGATTGCCGTTGCGGCAAGCAAGGGTAAATATTCAGTCTCCGATGAAACCTTGCGTCGTACGATTGCCAGCATACCGGCTGTGCAGCAGGATGGTCAGTTTTCGTCTGAGCGCTACCGGCAAGTCCTCGCTGCGCAAGGCCTGACACCCGCATCGTTCGAACTTAGTCTGCGGCGCGATCTTGCGATTGCACAGGTGTTGCAGCCGATTGGGCTGACAGCGCGCGTGCCAGTCGAGGTCGCGAAAAACATCTTGGCACTTGTCACTGAGAAACGTGTGGTTTCGCGTCAGGTGTTTGCAGCCGATAGCTTTGCCAAGGGCGTGGAAGTAAGCGATGCGGACATCAAGAACTGGTACGACGCCAATCAAGATCAATTGCGGATCCCTGAGAACGTTGACGTGCAGTATCTCGTGTTGAACGAAGAGGCTGCGACCAAAGATGTCAACATTTCAGATGCCGATATTGAAAGCTTCTACAAACAGAATCAAGCGCGCTACGGTCAGCCGGAACGCCGCCGCGTGAGCCACATTTTGATCGAAGTGCCTGCATCGGCGGATGAACCGACAAAGGCCAAAGCGCTGGCGCGTGCCGAAGATGTTGCCAAACGCGCTGCCGCCTCGCCCAAAGACTTTCCGGCGCTTGCCAAAGAGTTTTCCCAAGACAGCGGCTCCGCGAGCCAGGGTGGTGACCTGGGCTGGATTAGTAAGAATATGCTGGTCCCACAAGTTGAGCAGGCGGTGTTTGGGCTCGAGACCGGAAAGATTTCCGGTGTCATTGAAAGCCCGTTTGGCTTCCATGTGCTTAATGTCCTTGAGCTTCAAACCGCCTCTGTTAAACCACTCGCGGACGTGAAGGAAGATGTAACGCTCGAGATTCGTAAACAGCTGGCTGCCGAGCGTTTCGCCGATATGGCGGGTAAGCTGACGAACCTGGTCTACGATCAACGCGATAGCCTCAGGCCAATCGCCGAGGCGTTGAACCTGAAGATCAACACCGTCAAGGGTCTGAGCCGAGAGGGTTTGTTATCAGCTGAGCAGCGCGACGGCTCAAGCATGCCGACGGAGGCAGAGCAAACGCTTCTTGGTAATCCTAAAGTACGTCAAACCGTGTTTTCAAATGATGTGCTGAAAGAGAAGCTCAATTCCGGTGTGATTGAACTTTCGCTCGATGTGCTCATTGCTGTGCGTGTGGACGCTTTGCATCCTGCGCGCGTGCCTGCGTTAGACAGCGTGTCCTCGCGCATCCGTGACACCTTAGTTGCAGAACGTGCGCTCGCCGCTGCCGAGGCTGCCGGCAGCAAAGAGCTAGCGACACTCAAGGCGGACAAGCCTGCAGAGCCTAGCGGCTTTGCGCCGGCCATGACCGTGACGCGCCAGTCACCCGATAAGCTCACGCGCGAGGAACTTGAAGCAGTCATGTCTGCCAGTACCAAAACCTTACCCGTCTATTTGGGCGTCAAGGGCAGCAATCAGTACAGCCTCCTGATGTTGACCAAGGTCGAAGAGGCTTCTGCGCCTGATGCCGCTCAGGTCATGCAACTGCAAGCCCAGCTTGCCCAAGCTTGGGGTGCTGCAGAAGAGCAGGCCGCACTGAAGATTTTGCGACAGGCCTATAAGGTCAAGGTCCTGCCTGATGCCGCCCGTGTCATCAGCGGTGAGCTCGACGCAGCAAAGCTGTAATTAGCGCTTTACTAACGGCAGGATAACCTCCAGCACATTTCGCATCATTTGCGGCTGTGCGAGCTCATTAGGATGGAGGTTGTCTGCTTGTAAATACTTGGGGTCTGCTGCGACCCCTTCAAGTAGAAATGGCACAAGGCTCGCATCGTGTTGTTTTGCAACGGTTTCAAACATATCTTTGAAACCGGTCGTGTATTCTCGCCCATAGTTTGGCGGGATCTGCATGCCCACAATCACCACCTGGGCACCACTTGATCGCGCTTGGCTCGCCATGGTGCTCAAGTTCTTACGTGTCAAATCAAGCGGTAGACCTCGGAGCGCATCGTTGCCTCCAAGCTCAATGATGACCACGCTTGGATGATGTTTGTCTAGCAGTCGTTTAAAACGGGTTACGCCACCACTGGTTGTGTCGCCACTAATGCTTGCATTCAAGATGTCTGTGTCGATCTGTGCGCTGGTCAGTGACTGTTTAAGTAAATTGACCCAACCCGTGCCCCGGGCAATTCCATATTCTGACGAAAGGCTATCTCCGACGACTAAAATGCGAGCGGTTGACGGCGTTGCTATTTGCCCCCAAGCCGTGAGGGTGATAGCGGTCAGCACGCTGAAAAGAACTAGACTGACGTATTGACGGAGTTGAGAAAAAGAATACATGGGTGCTGAAATCAACGCAATAGAAGTCACACAACTGAGCAAGCGCGTTCAAGACGCGGCTGGGGTGTTGACGATTTTAGATGACATCACGTTTTCCTTACGTGCCGGCGATTCGTTAGCCATCACAGGCGCTTCAGGTTCTGGTAAGTCTACCCTGTTGGGGTTGTTGGCTGGCCTAGATACCCCCACGGCAGGACAGGTCAATTTGCTCGGGCAGTCGATCTTTGCGCTCGATGAGGATGGTCGTGCAGCCTTGCGTGCGAAAAACATTGGGTTTGTCTTTCAGTCGTTTCATCTACTCCCTAATTTGAGTGCGCTTGAGAACGTGATGCTGCCACTAGAGTTAGCGGGCCGAGAGGCTTTGGGGCCCGCGACTGCGCTGCTGCAACAGGTTGGGTTGGGCGAGCGTCTTCATCATTTTCCCTCGACCCTTTCTGGGGGAGAGCAACAACGGGTATCGTTGGCCAGAGCGTTTGTGCAGCAACCGTCTGTTCTCTTTGCCGACGAACCAACGGGCAGTTTGGACGAGGTCACCGGCGGCAAAATAATAGACTTGATGTTTGAATTTCAGCGGATGCAGCAAACCACTCTGGTGTTGGTCACGCACGATCCAAAGTTGGCTTCTCGTTGTGAGCGACAACTCGTGATGCAAGGCGGTCGCCTCGTCAGGTCATCGGTTGGTCATGCTGACAGTCAGGCGCGTTGACTTCTGCGCCACTCCATTACGCTGTTGATGACACCGCTGGCGCAGATGATGCCGATTCCAAACCAAGTGACGCCATCTGGCATATGTGACCAAATGAGCCACCCAAAGGTGGCAGCGAAGGTTATTTGTAAGTAGATAAAGGGCGCGAGCATTGAGGCCGACGCAAAACGATAAGACTGAATTTGCAAGAGTTGGCCCATTCCGCCGCACACGCCTCCTAGAAAAATGAGCCCCCATATGGGCCAAGATAATGCTGAAATCACCGCCCAGGCCTGTGGTAGGACAAAAGGCATTGCCAAGGTCAGTATCACTGCACCGAAGGCGCCACTCAGTAATGACGTGGTCAAGGCGTTGTCTCGGGCGAGCATGCGCGACACCAAGTGTTGAGCAGTAAAGAGGCAAGCCGTGATAAGTCCAAACAGAACGCCTACCCATGGCAGGCCGGCGCCTGGTCGCGCAACGATGACAATACCGACCAGTCCGAAGGCAGCTGCGATCCAGCGCGAGGGGTAACTCCGTTCGCGAAGCAACCAGGGCGCGACCAAAAGCATGAGCAGGGGTGCGATAAAGATTAGCGCCGTCGCTTCGGCTTGATGAAGGTGACTAAGCGTTGTGAAAAAGGTCAGTGTCGCGAGTAGCATCGCCACGGCACGTATCAGTTGTAGAGTGGGCTGCTGGGTTTTAAAGACAGTCATTCCAAGGCTGGGGGTCGCGATACCCAAAACTAAAAGGAAATGAACGATGTATCTGATCCAGCAAAAGAACAGTAGTGGTACGCCCGTTGCCATCACCCATTTACCCGTGGCATCGAGCCCAGTGAGTGCCAACATGGATAACATTAAGCAGGCAACCCCAAGAAATGGCTTGGTCACGGGCATTTTGGGGTGTTGCATAGACACTTGATCAGGGGAAAGCGTTTATAAGATAGTCCTTGTATAACATCTGGGCGTTGATAAAATAACGCCTCATGACCTTTAAACAACACCTTTTTTC
>CAJBTJ010000366.1 GCA_903958565.1 uncultured beta proteobacterium | reverse complement strand
TGGATAAGTAGAACAACTCAATATTGCATATAGAAATCATCAGCTTGAAGGTCAAATTATCTGAGGGTAAGGTCTGTTTACTTTTGTGAATTACCATGAACAAGTATTTTCAACATCAGAAAATAATTGGTTGTTCATTTACTGCACACAACTTATGCACACCCCTCATGCCGTAGTTATCCCCAGTAAATTATTTTGTTACGAACTGTAAAAACACTCAGAAAAACAACAGTTGAAAATTAAATTGATGTTGAAAGCGATTTATTTACCAATACAAAAACGAGAAAAAATCTCGCCTAATAAGTCGTCTGGCGTCATTCGACCGGTAATGCTACCGAGATGATCATGCGCAAGACGCAACTCTTCTGCAAACAAATCTAATACGCGATCATTTTGGTCTGCATGCGCTTGCGCACAACGTAACGCCTCTTGTGCGGACGTTAAAGCATCAATGTGGCGCTGGCGTGCGAGCCAAGGAGACTCTTGACTAGGCTGCCAGCCTGCCAACGCAAGTAAGCACGAACGTAAGGCAGCCAAACCGTCTCCTGTTTTTGCAGAGACAAAGAGCGCTTCTTGATGATTGTTTAAAACAGAGTGTGTGTTGGAATCAACAAGATCGCACTTGTTAAACACGGAAAGAACAACACTCCTCGCTGAGCGATGCGATTCAATTTTGCTGTCTAACGGGCTCGTAGGGTGTTGGACATCTAACAGGTGCAATACAACATCCGCACGTTCGATTTCAGCCCAGCTTCGAGCGATCCCAAGCGCTTCTATTTTGTCATCCGTGTCGCGCAAACCAGCGGTGTCAATAATGGTGATCGGAACCCCATCCAGATGTATCACTTGAGACACCTTGTCGCGGGTGGTGCCTGCTATGTCGGTAACAATTGCCAGGTCTTGGCCTGCGAGGGCATTCAATAAGCTAGACTTACCAACGTTTGGTTCGCCCGCAAGCACAACGTGTAGCCCTTCGCGCAACACCATCCCTTGCTGGCTCTGAACCAGCACATCGCCAAGTTCATTCTGAATGCTTATCAAGCGAGCTCTCGCTTGATATTTTTCAAGAAATTCGATCTCCTCTTCAGGAAAGTCCAAGGTTGCTTCAACAAGCATGCGTAGCTCAACGATCTGGTTTGCGATGTTATCAACCCGCTTAGAGAAGTCGCCGCGATATGAGGCCATCGCAGCGCGCGCAGCGGTTTCAGACGAGGCATCAATTAGGTCGGCAACCGCCTCAGCCTGCGCGAGATCAATTTTGTCGTTTAAGAACGCCCGTAGCGTGAACTCGCCAGGAGCAGCCAGACGCAGACCATAGGGCTGACCAACGCGTAAACAACGCTTGAGCAAGGCTTGCATGACGGCCGGGCCGCCATGACCTTGAAGCTCAAGAACATCCTCTCCGGTATAAGAACTCGGGGCGGCAAAATAAATAGAAATGCCTTGATCGATGGCCTGACCCTCAGCATCAGGAAAAGGTCCAAAATTTGCGTGGCGGGGTGCTAACGTGCGGCCAAGTAGAGCAAAAATAAAAGGCCCCAAAGAGGGGCCCGACACTCTGACTATGCCGATGCCACCCCGACCAGGGGCGGTGGCAATGGCAGCAATTGGTTGGCTAACAGAGTGGGTCATATTTCATGCAAGGGCTACCGGTGAGAGGCGGCGGCCTGCGTTGCGATGGTATTGGTGATGTACCACTGCTGCGCAATTGACAAAATGTTGTTGACGCACCAATACAAGACCAAGCCGGAAGGGAAGAAGAACATCATGCCACCGAAAACGAGCGGCATAAACATCATGACCTTCGCTTGTACAGGATCTGGAGGCGTTGGATTGAGCTTCATCTGAATGAACATGGTTGCCATCATGATTAAGGGCAAGATGAAATAAGGATCTTGTACCGACAGGTCTTCAATCCAAAGAACCCAAGGGGCGCCACGAAGCTCAACGCTCGAGCCCAATACGTAATAAAGAGAAATAAATACAGGAATTTGAATCACGATGGGTAAACAGCCACCCAGCGGATTAATTTTTTCGGTGCGATACATCTCCATCATTGCAGTATTGAGCTTTTGACGGTCATCACCAAACTTCTCTCGTAGCGCTTGCAAGCGTGGAGCGACTAACTTCATCTTCGCCATTGAGCGATAGCTAGCGGCGGACAAGGGATAAAACGCGGCTTTAATCAAAAAGGTTAGCGCAACGATCGTCCAACCCCAATTGCCGAGCAAGGAAAATAGCCAGGTCATCAAGGTAAACACGGGCTTGGCAATGATCGTTAACAAGCCGTAGTCGACGACAAGCTCTAAGCCTGGAGCAACCGCTTCAAGTTCAGATTGGTCTTGGGGGCCAACCCACAATTTCGTGGGGACAGAGACCTGGCTTCCTGGATTAATGGTGCCAACTGCTTCAATACTTCGTACGGCGAACAGGTTTTTCTCGAGCTCGGTGACTTCATAAGTGCGTGCCTTTCCTTGTGGGGGCACCCATGCGGTCACGAAATAGTGTTGAACCATAGCAAACCAGCCGTTGTCGGCTTGTTTGATGTATTGGGCCTTGCGCTTTTCAATCTCAGGGAAGGTAATTTTCTGAAACTTTTCCTGCTCTGAATAAACAGCTGGACCCGTGAAGCTGATGGGGCCTTGCAGGAAGCTAGGCGTATTGCTTTGCCCCATTGGGTCGGAGCCATCACGCGAAATTTGTAGATATACGGAAGGCGTAACCGGCTGTGCCGACAGATTTTCAATTTGATGGTCGACTGCGATGGCGTAACTGCCACGCGTCAGCGTGAAGGTCTTTGTCAGCTTGACGCCGCTAGACGCAGACTCGAACTTCACCACTAACGTGTTTCCGCTTAACTCTTTTGCGTCGGTCACCAGCGTATAGTTGGCTAAATGTGTTGGATAAAGCGAGCCCGCAGGCGCGCCAGTCAGGCCAGATTGGACGACATAGGTATGACCCGCCTCGCGACTCAATAACACGAAGGGTTGTTTTTTGTCGTCTTTGCCAGGAACCATAAGCAAGTCGGCGCGTATAAGCTGAGCGCCTTGAAGATCGACGGTGAGCGCTAATACATCCGACTTAACAGTAACGGTTTGTGCTTGAGTGGCAGGTGCTGGGCTTGTGCCAG
>CAJBTJ010000365.1 GCA_903958565.1 uncultured beta proteobacterium | reverse complement strand
GGATAACGCGGTGTCCAACACTCTGCACTCGGTCAAGGTTAACGCTGTCGCATACGGCATATGCGTGTGGAGCACGCAAGCCTTGCCAGCGATCTGATGCACGGCCGCGTGAATGAACATGGCGGTGGGTTCCACGGGATGCCGTCCCGCAAGCGCAGCGCCCGCCGTATCGACCATGACAATGTCCTCGGCCTGCACTTCACTCCATAACAAGCCACGTGGATTCAATAAGAAGCGCCCACTCTTGTCAGGAATTTCAACGCTGAAGTGATTACAGACGCCTTCCGACAAACCATGAAAAGCTGCTGCACGGAGGGCTAAGGCTAGATCCTCGCGTAATTTACACACGAGCGGGCTTTCATAATCGGCTTTGTGATTTGCATTAGACATTCGACACTCCAGATCCTAATTTGTATGCGCTTGTTGCAATGCCCGTTCGATACGATCGAAAGCAACAGTCGTACGTGGAACTTTAAACGAAAACCAAGTGCGCACATCTTCTTCGAGCGCTAACCCATGCATATAGTTATAAATTGCTTTCTTTAGCCCAACACCGAGCGCTGCGTGGTCTACGCCGGTTGGATCAACAAACCCCACATCATTTTTTGCGAAGGTGACGGGCGGGAGTGGCTTGAGCGTGACGCCATACTCAGAGGGATTTTTCCCGACCGGTGAATGGACCGTCGCAGTGAAGCGATGAAAAAATCCACTTTGTATACAACCATTCATAAACAACTGGCGTACCAACTCTAGCGCATCAACGGTGTCTTGCACCGTTTGAGTGGGAAAGCCATACATCAAATAAGCGTGCACCAAAATACCTGCATCACTGAACGCTCGCGTGACGCGAGCAACCTGATCCACGGATACACCCTTTTGCATCAGCTTCAACAAACGATCGGAGGCCACCTCAAGCCCACCCGAAACGGCGATACACCCGCTTTGTGCCAACAAGCGGCTCAACTCAGGCGTGAAGGTTTTCTCAAAACGGATATTGCCCCACCACGAAATACCAATATCCCGCGCGATCAACTCGGTTGCTAGTGACTTGAGCGCCTTGGGCGGGGCCGCCTCATCAACGAAATGAAAACCTGTTTGTCCTGTTTCTTGCACGATGGCATGCACGCGATCTACCAATAAGCTCGCCGAGGCCGTTTCGTAACGACTGATGTAATCAAGACTGACATCACAGAAACTACATTTTTTCCAATAACAACCATGCGCCACGGTCAGCTTATTCCAGCGACCATCACTCCAGAGTCGATGCATCGGATTCAGCATATCCAACAAAGACAAATAGTCATCTAGGGGCAGGCCATCCCAAGTGGGCGTGCCGACCTCCTCAAAGGGCACCTCCGGTTCGACCATATTGACGTAGCGCACGACACCACTAGACGGATCGCGCAAATACGTGCGAACCAGTCGCTGACTCGAACGCTTACCTGCCAAATATTCTAATAAGCACAGTAAAGGTCGCTCGCCGGAATCAAGCGTTACAAAATCCACATAATCGAACACTCTAGGGTCTGACAGCTCGCGCAGTTCGGTATTCACAAACCCACCACCCAGCACGATGGTAATGTTTAGATGAAGCGACTTAATTGTCTGCGCAATACGAAAGGCCGCATAGACGGTGCCGGGAAACGGAACCGATAGCAATACGATCGTGGGCCTATGACGTTCGATCGCCGCCAGCGTAAGCGCGCGCAGCGTGTCGTCAACAAGATTAGGCG
>CAJBTJ010000364.1 GCA_903958565.1 uncultured beta proteobacterium | reverse complement strand
GCTGCAGGAAGCGGGCTACTCCTATGAAATGGACTGGCCGTGTGACGACCAGCCGATCTGGATGAAAACGAGAAAGGGAAAGCTGATGTCGATTCCTTACTCCCTTGAGATCAATGACTCACCCCAGATCCTAGTTCGTCATCACACGGCAGAAGAATTTTCCACCATGATTGTCCATCAATTCGAGGAGATGCTTCACCAATCAACCAAGCAGCCTTTGGTTCTTGGGATCGCCTTGCACACAATGATTTTTGGGCAACCTTATAGGCTACATGCCTTGCGTAAGGCGCTCGAGCATATTGTGAACCATCCTTTACGTGACAAGGTCTGGATCACTCGGCCCGGTGAAATATATGATCATGTCACCTCCTTGCCGCCGGGCACTATCGAAGAACCATAATTCGCATCGAGAGCAGCATGAGTGCCTTAGTGACTGGTGGGACGGGTTTTGTTGGCTTGAATGTTATTGAGACATTGCTCAATCGGGGTGAGCATGTTGTTGTGCTCGATCGCCGACCACTGCCCGAGGAATTTTTAAAAACGATCGGCGCGAAACAAAGTCTGATTTGTCTTGAGTCTGGCGATGTGTGTCATCAAGATGTTGTCGATGGAGTGTTTGCACGTCATACGATTTCACATGTTTTTCTGGGTGCTGCCATCACAGCGGGCCCGGCGCGCGAACTGGCTGATCCGCATTCGGTGATCGAGGTGAATTTACTCGGCAATCTGAATGTGTTGCGCGCGTGTGGGCAAGCGAAGGTTCGTCGCGTCGTGTTCCCCAGCTCGTTAACTGTGTACGGAGCGAGTCTGTTTGATCGGATCGTGTGTCAGGAAGCGAGCACACCACCTATCCCAGAGGGCTTATATGGGATCACAAAGTACGCGGGTGAGCGCATGGTGTTGCGGATGGCCTCGCTTTTGAATATCGAGGCTGTGACAGCCCGAATAGGAGCAGTGTTTGGTCCTTGGGAGACTACAACGGGAGTGAGAGATCTCGTCAGTCCGCTCGCACAGATTGCACGAGCCTGCGTGCTAGGTAAGCCGGTGATTTTGCCGAGCGTGTATCCGCGGCGCGAGATGATCTACAGCCGTGACTTAGCGCAAGCGCTGGTGCTGCTCATGTTTGCCCCACAGTTATCGCACGATACCTATAACCTTTCTTGCAATACAAAGTGGGACGAGACGCCAGAGGCGTGGTGTCATGCCTTGGCAAAACGTTTCCCTGCTTTTGTTTGGTCACACCAGCAGGAAGGGCAAGCTGCAACGATTGATTATTACGACCTGCGAGATCGAGCCAGTCTGGATGCCCGTCGTATTAAAGAAGACCTCGGCTTTAAGGCAGCGTACGAGTTGCCCCAGGTCATGGACGATTACGCTGAGTGGCTTCACGCTCGCACAAACTACTTTTCTGAATAGATATTTTTTAATTCAACATTGAATAGGCTGGACGAATGGAAATCGATATCAATGCCTTGTCGCCGGCAGAGCAATATAAGTTGTTGTCATCGACCGTTGTGCCTCGGCCTATTGCTTTGGTGACTACGATATCCGATCAGTTTGGAGATAACGCTGCGCCGTATAGTTTCTTTAACTGCATGGGTGAGAATCCGCCCGTCATGGTTCTTGGCTTAGAGACCAAGCGTCATAATCAAGCGTTAAAGGATACAACCGTCAATATTCGCGATAACGGACAGTTCGTGATCCATCTCGTAGATGAGCCGATGGCCGAAGCGATGAATATTTGTGCCATCGATTTTCCCAGCAATATTTCAGAGGTGGAACAAGCCGGGCTCACGCTGACCGCGTCGCGCCTGGTGCGCCCTAAGCGTATTGTTGAGGCTCCGATTGCCTTTGAGTGCGAAAAAATTGCAATGATTCAAATTGGACCTACCCGCAATATCGCAATTGGTAGGGTCGTTAGGATGCACGTGCGCGACGGCTTGCTGGATCCCGTGACGAATTACATTAACCCCGAGCTCTATCGACCTGTTGGCCGAATGTTTGGGAAGTTATACACGCGTACCCGGGATCATTTTGAAATGGTTGTGCCCAGTTTTGAGGACTGGGAACGCGAGCACATCAAGTAGGCTCAAGAAGCCGCGATAGTAAGAAAATAGTCCTCGGATGTTGGAAAAACATAAAAGCGACAGGACTAAGCTTGTTTGATCTGTCATTTCGTTGATAATCTACGGTTACGACAACATGATTCGGGACAAAAAATGACAAAACCTTTAGCTTTAGTGTTTGGTGGCTCGCGCGGAATCGGTGCTGCTTGTGTGCAGGCTTTAGCCCAGGATGGATTCCGCGTGGCGTTTACGTATGTATCCAAGCCTGACGAAGCCAAAGCACAAGAAAAAACAGGACAGATTAAGGCCTATGCGGCTGATGTATGCGATCCGGCCGCCGTGCAAGGTGTATTTGCACAAGCGGCTAAGGATTTTGGTACGCGTCCCCAGACGGTTGTGGTCAATGCAGGGATTAATCAGCCTTATGTCCCCATGGGACAGTTCACGCACGACAACTTCCGTAGGTTGATGGAGGTGAATGTGTTCGGTGCGTTTAACGTCCTGACCGAGGCGGCGAAAGAAGTGCTGGATGGTGGATCGATTATCGGCATCACAACCTCCATGGTGCGAAATGCGGTGCCTGGCGGCGGTCCTTACACGGCGACCAAGGCTGCGGTTGAATCGCTCTTACGATCCATGGGAAAGGAACTCGGGCCGCGCGGTGTGCGTGTCAATGGTGTGGCGCCAGGCGCTGTGGATACGGATTTGTTCCGTGCCGGTAAGACTGAGGAACAGAAGCAACGTGCCGCCTCAATGAGCCCCTTCAATCGTATTGGTCAAACCGCTGAGGTGGCCGATGTGGTGGCGTTCTTGGCCTCGAATCGCGCCTCATGGATTCACGGTCAGATCATTCAGCCGAATGGTGGACTGGTCTAAATTACGTGTATGCGTAACAGATACGATGTCATCGTGATTGGCAGCGGAGCGGCTGGGCTTTGTGCCGCTGCCGTTGCTGCGAGTGAAGGACAAACCGTATTGCTGTTGGAGTCGGCAAAGAGTATCGGAGGCACCACGGCCATTTCTGGTGGGATGGTCTGGATGCCTGCAAACCATAAGATGAGCGCTGTTGGTCTGGAGGACAGCCTTGAGTCTGCCGTCAAGTATCTTAAGCAGACTGTTCCAGATTCAAGCGACCGTATGGATGCGTTTTTAAACGAATCTGATCAAGCGATTCGCTACCTTGAGCAGCATACAGCCCTCAAATTGCGTCCTGTTAAACGGTACCCTGATTACTATCCAGAGCTATCTGGCGCAACGCTTGGTGGCCGTGTCCTTGAGCCGGTGCCCTTTGATGGACGTGAGCTAGGGAGTCATTTCGCAGACCTGAGATGGCCGTTGCCGGAGTTTATGTTGTTCGGCGCGATGATGGTGAGCCGAGAGGATATTCCCCATTTGCGTCGTGTGGGCCATTCGCTACGCTCGACCGTTCATGCAATCAAATTAGTCGCTCGGTATGCCTTGCAGAGACTGACGCACCAGCGCGGAACGACCCTGTATCTCGGTAATGCGTTGGCGGGGCGCCTGTACAAGTCGGTTCTGGCGCTGGGTGTGACGGTCAAGCTAGAGACCTCCGTGATCGAGCTGTTGACGACGCCGGATCGTGGTCGTGTGACGGGTGTGCGCGTCGATGCGCGAGAGGGCTCACAGGACATCATCGCAGACAAAGCAGTGATTCTTGCCACGGGTGGCCTATCGCATAGCGCTTTGCTCAGACGAAGCTACATTCCAGACGGGGTGAGTGATATCACTGCCTGTATGCCCTCTGAGGCGAAGTTGCGCGGCGCAGAGTTGGCGACGCAAGCGCTGGATGCGCAAATGTCTGCAGCAACACAACAAGGCGGATTTTGGGTACCCGTTTCAGTTTTTCGAAGAGAGGATCAATC
>CAJBTJ010000363.1 GCA_903958565.1 uncultured beta proteobacterium | reverse complement strand
CCCCCACGCAGACGATGGCCTTGAGACCGGCTTTGAGGACGTTCTTGGCCTTCTTGTTGATGGTCTCGTCGCGGTTAAATGAAAATATTGCAGCACGCCATGTAAACCAGCAAAGCAAGCCCAAGACTGTTATTTGTAACAATAACAACACGCCACTGATGAACAGATTGAGTTTCATCGGCATGAGGTCAGTGATGATCGAGACACGAAAGTTCTCTCGTTCGCTCTGCGTCGACGGCAAGCCAAAATAAATCATTGCAAGCAGTAAAAGGGTGCATAGCTCAAGCACCCCCCAGACTGCGATCCCTGCAGTTCCCCGCAGGGAGGCATCGACCACAACCCCGAGTATCATGACGATCGTCAATAAACCGGTCACGCCAGCCATGGCCAGCGTGACCGACCGCGAGGTCGTAATTAACTTCTGACAGGCGGTTCTTAACGTCATTTTTTACGCGCTACGAAACGATCGATACCCGTGACGTAGGGGTATTCTTTTTCATATTTGCGTACTAAAGCTGTGTACGAGGCTAAGAGTGCTGTGCCATCTCCACCAACGCGCGCGACCTGAGCATTATATTTTTTAACGATGACGTCGTTTGTGGCTTCACGCCATCTTTTTTCCTCGGCGGCATCCATCGGAACGACTTGAACCTTTTTAGCCTTGAGCAATATTTCGACGGACTCGTCTACCTCTTTGCCTTGCTCAGTGGCATAAAACTTCAAAGCGTTATTGGCTGAACTTGTAAATATCTCCTGGAGATCTTTAGGCATCGCCTTCCACTTATCCAGATTGATTGAAGTGATGACTGTGGCAAAGATGCCCATGCGCGCGGCAGGCGACAGATAGTTAACCATTTCAGGAAGTCCGTCTTTGACGCCTTGCTCGAAAGGTGTCGTCGAAATGGCATCGACGCCGCCTCTCGTTAGCAAATCGATCGCGTCGGTATAAGGCACTGTTACTGCTGTTGCGCCCAGAGCAACGAGTGCATCGCCAGGCCCGAGCAAGGTGCGAATACGCATGCCTTTAAGATCTGCAGCCGTGGTGACTTTTTTCATGCTCCACAATACATTCTCTGCTGCTGGGATTGTCAGGAGGACATGAACATTGTTGCGCTGAAATTCTTTTTGAACCTCAGGTGTGTTGTTGTACCAATCGCGAAACGCGTAGCTTGCGGCTTGCACATTTTCCGTGACAAAGGGCAGCGTGACGCCTGCCAAGGGATACTCGCGAGGGTTAAAGGCTGCCGGTACCGTATAGCCGATATCCACTGCGCCACGGCTGAGGCCTGGATATACGTCGGATGCTTTGAGTAGCACGCCACCATAATAGTATTCAAACGTCACGCGACCGTTTGTGCGCTTAGTGACTTCGTCGAAATAGTGTTGCTGTACTTTGCTAAAAAGAGAGGTGGCTGGGTAATTAGAGGCCACCTTTAATTTCATTGTTGGTTGGGCTGAAACACTGAACGCAGCGATCGATAGACCGGCGGTAAGCAAGATGGAATGAATTAGGGAAACAGGTCTCATGGTTTGGTTCTCCAAAGTTATAGGAATTATCTTGGAACGGATTTAATCTAATGCAAAAATCAATCGTCGGTCAAGGCCAATCTTTACTTAAAACTTACTAATAAATCTCTTTAAGGTAAAGCTTAGGAAACAAGCGCAGGTCGTTGCAAGTGATGCGCGGTGACTGTCTGAAAAGCATGGCCCAACTGTAAGATCGCAGCTTCACCAAAGGCAGGGCCCGCGAGCTCCATCGACAACGGCAGGCCTTCGGCCGAGAACCCGCATGGAAGCGCAAGACTTGGAACGCTGGCGGCCGCATAGACGCAAGTAAATTTCGGAATCGCGCGAATCGCTTGGGCAAACTCTAAGTCCGCTCTTAAAGGCGGCAGTATGGGCGTCGTGGGACACAACATCGCGTCAACTTGGGTGAATAGACCAGAAAGGCGGTGTCGCCAAGCCTCGGTCCAACGCAGCGCTTGGGCGTAATCTGGGCCGCTTAAGCGACCTCCGATGGCAAGTCGCATTTGGATGTCTTCGCCATAATCGTTGGGTCGTTGAGCGAGTTGTTCTCGATGCTTCTCGAAAGCGTCAGCCAAAATTAACCGAAACCCTAACATCTCTTGTGCGCGATCAACGTCTCCTAGGTCCACCTCAACGATTTCGACACCCAAGCTTTTATAAACGTCTAGCGCATTGTCAATCGCGGCTTGTAATTCTGTAGAGATGTGATCAAAGTACCAACGGCGCATGAAGCCAATGCGCTTACCGCGAACGCTGTCATTCAAGGTGCTCAACGCATCTGGTACGGGACGGTCGATGGACATGGGATCTGCAGGGTCATAGCCCGCAATCACCTGAAAAACGCGAGCGACATCCGAGACGGATTTCCCTAGAGGGCCAAGCACGTCGAAAGGAGGGCTGACACCGACACTACCCGCGCAAGATATTCTGCCAACAGAAGGCCGTAAACCGGCCAGTCCGTTAAACGCGGAGGGGATTCGGATCGACCCTGCCGTGTCGCTGCCAATTGACACGGTGCACATTTCGGCTGCGACAGAGGCTCCCGAACCGCCACTCGAGCCGCCTGGGATGCGAGAAGGATCCCACGGGTTTTTGACTGGTCCAAAATGTTTGCTTTGACTCGTCGGACCAAAGACCCATTCGTGTAAGTTGGATTTGCCAATAATGACAGCGCCCGCCTCGAGGAGGCGATCAGTAATAAAAGCATTGCGTTGTGCGACATTATCTTTCAGGATGACGGAGGCGGCGGTCGTTACGCTTCCGGCTAAATCGATATTATCTTTTAGATTAACCACCATGCCATGCAGGGGGCCTCGGGCTTGG
>CAJBTJ010000362.1 GCA_903958565.1 uncultured beta proteobacterium | reverse complement strand
TCGCATATTGGTTTGGCGCTGACAGATTTCGCCAAGCAGAAAAAAGTGTTTTTCTTGGCTAGCGAGCCACTGACTGACAAGATTGTCTGGCAAAACGGCAACCGCTATACCTTCCGCTTACGCCCCTCGACCCACATGCAAGTCGCCATGCTTGTCCCAGAAGCGAGTGCAATGAAGAAGAAGCGCTGGGCGATTGTGTATCCAAACTACGAATATGGTCAGTCTGCAGCAGCGACCTTTAAGACGCTGATGAAGGCCGCACAGCCAGACATCGAGTTTGTCGCCGAACAGGCGACGCCATTGGGCAAAGTCGATGCGGGCAGCGTGGTGCAAGCGCTCGGTGATGCCAAGCCTGACGCGATCTTTAACGTTCTGTTTGGTGCAGACCTGTCGCGCTTTGTGCGCGAAGGCAATACGCGCGGTCTCTTCAAAGGGCGCGAAGTCGTGAGCTTATTGACGGGCGAGCCCGAGTATCTGGATCCACTAAAAGATGAAAGTCCAACAGGTTGGTTGGTGACAGGCTACCCCTGGTACGCCATCAAGACGCCAGAGCACGATGCCTTTAAGAATGCCTATGAAGCCAAGTACAAGGACTATCCAAGACTTGGCTCAGTCGTCGGCTACAGCGCAATCATGTCTCTGGCTGCAGGCATCACAAAAGCCCAAAGCACCGAGACCGAAAAACTCATCACTGCGTTTCGCGGTCTGACACTAATGTCCCCGTTTGGCAGCATTACTTACCGCCCCGAAGACCACCAGTCAACAATGGGTGGTTATGTCGGCCGCACCAAACTTGAGAATGGCAAGGGGGTGATGGGAACCTTCCGCTACATCGATGGCGCATCGGTATTGCCCTCAGCCGAAGAAGTGAAAAAGCTTCGTCCTGCCGACTAAGCGGTTTACGGTTTAACGAGGGAGCCCTGCTCGCATGGACCTATCAAGCTTAATTGTCCAATTGCTCAATGGTCTAGCGGGTGCGTCGTCACTTTTTTTGGTGGCGGCAGGGCTTTCCTTAATTTTCGGGGTCACTCGAATTGTTAACTTTGCCCATGGTTCGTTTTTCATGGTGGGCATCTATGTTGCGTATACGCTTGTTGAAAAGCTCTCTTCAAGCATTGGATTTTGGCCAGCACTCTTGCTTGCACCGCTCGTCGTGGGCGTGCTTGGCGCACTCATTGAGATCACCCTGCTTCGCCGCATTTATCGCGCGCCGGAGTTATTCCAACTTCTTGCCACCTTTGCCTTAGTGCTCGTCATCAAAGATGCTGTACTTTGGATTTGGGGTCCAGAAGAACTGCTCGGACCACGCGCTCCGGGGTTAAAAGGTTCTGTCGAAATCCTCAGTCGCAACTTCCCCTCCTACGACTTGTTCCTGATTGTGGTGGGACCTGTCTTACTCGGACTGCTCTGGCTACTACTCACGCGCACACGTTGGGGCACCTTAGTCCGTGCGGCAACGCAAGACCGCGACATGGTCGCAGCGCTCGGGGTCAATCAAGTCTGGCTGTTTACGGCAGTGTTTGCACTCGGCGCGTTACTCGCAGGGTTGGGCGGTGCGCTTCAGCTTCCCCGCGAACCCGCCAACCTCGAGATGGACTTGCATACGATTGGCGCTGCCTTCGTGGTGGTGGTGGTGGGTGGCATGGGCTCCATTCCCGGCGCGTATGTCGCCGCTTTACTGATTGCAGAGCTCAAAGCCATTTGCATCTGGCTTGGATTAGTCGAAATTGCTGGCGTGCAAATATCGTTTTCAAAATTAACACTCGTGGTTGAATTTCTCGTGATGGCCATCGTTTTGGTGTTCAGACCCTGGGGGCTCTTAGGGCGCGCTCAACCCGCCTCACGCAACGCCGCCGAAATCGAAATGCCCCTACGCCGCGCCTCTAGTCCCTACAAGCTTGGAAGTGGTTTGGTTCTATTGACCTTGATCGCCATGCCCTGGCTTTCCGCGCAATCGCCTTATGTCACGGTCTTATTGATCGATCTATTGATCGCCGTACTCTTTGCCGCCAGCCTGCACTTCATCATGGGACCGGCCGGTCTACACTCGTTTGGCCATGCCGCCTATTTTGGCTTGGGCGCCTACGGTGCAGCACTGCTTATTCGCGGCCTTGGTTTGCCGATGGAAGCGGCTCTTATGCTGGCACCACTCGTTGCGGCACTTGGCGCTTTTCTCTATGGCTGGTTTTGTGTCCGCCTCTCAGGTGTGTATCTCGCGATGCTCACCCTCGCCTTTGCACAGATTACGTGGGCCATTGTGTATCAATGGGATGCCTTCACAGGCGGAAGCAACGGCTTAACGGGCGTTTGGCCGGCACCGTGGCTGCAAGACAAGAAGAACTATTATTTTCTAACGCTGGGACTGGTTGTCGTAGCGGTGTATGTCATGCGTCGGCTACTTTATTCACCGTTTGGCTATGCGTTGCGTGCCGGACGTGACTCTCCTCTTCGAGCCGATGCCATTGGCATCGACGTCAAGCGCACACAGTGGGTTGCGTTCATTGTTGCAGGGACATTTGCAGGCCTTGCTGGGGCGCTGTTCGCTTTCTCAAAAGGAAGCATTTCCCCTGAGAGCCTGCATGTTGGTCGTTCGATTGACGGACTCGTCATGGTGCTACTAGGCGGAATTCAGACGCTTGCAGGTCCGATCGTCGGGGCGTTCACCTTTACCTGGCTCCAGGATACCGTTGCACGGAACACCGAATACTGGCGTGCGATGCTCGGAGGAATCATTCTTTTACTCGTGTTGCTCTTTCCACAAGGGATCGCTGGTTTTGCCGCACAAATCACTGCCCGCCTCAAAACCCTGCGTAAGGAGGCGGTATGACACTGCTCACCGTACGCGGACTCGGCAAGTCGTTTGGGGGAGTCAAGGCGGTAGACGGCATTGATTTTGATCTGAAGGCGGGTGAACTACTCGCTCTTATTGGACCGAACGGTGCTGGAAAATCGACTACGTTCAATATGGTCAATGGTCAGCTGAAGGCGGATCGAGGCACGATCAAGCTTGAGGGCACTGAGCTCATCGGACTTCAGCCGCGGGCGATTTGGCGGTTAGGTGTGGGGAGATGCTTTCAGATCGCAGAAACCTTTTCCTCGCTCACCGTGATTGAAAACGTTCAAATGGCATTATTGTCTTACGACAGGCAGCTCTTTTCTTTCTTTAAGTCTGCGGCAGATCACGCACGAGACAAAGCATTGCAGTTATTGAGCCAGGTGGGCATGCAAGAGCAAGCAGATCGTCCGTGTAGCGAGCTCGCCTACAGCGACGTCAAACGCGTTGAACTTGCGATTGCATTAGCGAACGATCCAAAACTGCTTCTAATGGACGAGCCAACTGCTGGAATGGCGCCCAAAGAGCGGAATGACATGATGGCCATGACCAAGCGTTTGGTGATCGAGCGAGGCATCGCTGTGCTGTTCACCGAACACAGCATGGATGTCGTCTTCGCCTATGCAGATCGCATTAGCGTGCTGGCCCGCGGTCGACTGATTGCGCATGGCACGCCAGATGCAATACGCGATGACCGTAACGTTCAGGAAGTCTATTTCGGTGGGGGCAGCACTTTTGCGCGCACGTCCCTGAAGGCGACGGAGGCAGCGCAATGATCTCTCAAGCGCTGCTCACAGTGTCCGGTTTACAAGCCTGGTACGGTGCTGCAAAAATATTGTATGACGTAGACCTAAATGTAGAACGCGGTGAAGTCGTGGCACTGATGGGGCGTAATGGTGCTGGAAAATCAACCACCATGAAATCTATTATGGGCTTAATCGACAAGCGTCGAGGCCAGCTGCGCTTTATGGGCCGCGATATTTCACAACACTCCACCCACGAAATCGCTGCCCTAGGATTAGG
>CAJBTJ010000361.1 GCA_903958565.1 uncultured beta proteobacterium | reverse complement strand
GGATCTTGCACTTGGTGATACGTTTAAGCAGCACATTTTTAATTTTGCCGCCCATCGGCGTCCCGAACACTACTCGCTCATCACCGAGCGCGTAGGGGCCGGTGCCGCCCTGGGTAAACCTCCACTGCTCTAAAAAGGACTCACGATGACTCGCTTTACTTCATTATCGAATCGCGCCGGACGTTTTGGTCTAGCGTTAGCCTTGAGCGCAGTCTGCGCCTCCGCCGCTTGGGCAAACAAGCCACTCGCCACAGGTGTGGATGCGACGTTTGCTCCGCACGCCATGCCAAAGCTTGGCGGTGGCATTGACGGCTTCAACGTTGAGCTCGGCCACGCTTTAGCCAAACAGCTCGGCACGACGATCACCATCGATGGCACAGAATTCTCTGCGCTAATCCCCGGGCTGAATGCAAAGAAATACGACTTCGTCTTGGCACCGACCACTGTGACGGAAGCGCGTGCCAAAGCTTTGCTGTTCTCGGAAGGCTACCTGAACACTGACTTCGCTTTCGTGCAAGACAAGAAGACTGCGGACATGAAGTCGCTTGACGACCTCAAGGGTAAAACGATTTCCGTAAACAAAGGTTCTGCTTACGAGACTTGGGCACGTGATAACGCAGCCAAGTATGGCTTCAAATTTGACGTGTACGCAACCAACGCAGATGCCATCCAAGCCGTGCAGTCTGGTCGTGCGTACGCAAACATGGCAGGCAACACCGTTGCTGCCTGGGCTGCCAAGCAAAACCCTGCTGTCAAAATGACTTATGTAATGACGACAGGGCTCGTATGGTCGCTTGCGTTCCGTCTCGATGACAAAGAAGGTCGCGACCGCATTTCGAGCGCACTGAAGTGCCTGAAGCAAAACGGCACCGTGTCGAAACTGGCGCAAAAGTGGTTTGGCTTCACGCCTGCCCCGGGCTCTGCAGCCGTCACGATCACCCCAGGACAAGGCGTGCCAAATATGCCTGGCTACGATCCAACGCCTGTTAACCTAAAGTGCTGATATAAGCCTGGACCGCATGATGCAAAGCCCGATTCTGAAAATTACTGGCCTACATAAATCCTTTGGTGATAACGAGGTCCTCAAGGGCATCGACTTGAGTGTCAACAAAGGACAGTTGGTTTTCATGATCGGGCCGTCTGGCTCCGGCAAAAGCACGTTGCTGCGCTGCTGTAACCGGCTCGAAGAACCGAGCGCAGGCACGATTCTGGTGGACGGTGAAGACCTCACCGCTCCCGCAGCCGATCTCAATCGCATTCGCCAAAATATTGGCATGGTGTTCCAACACTTTAATCTTTACCGTCATATGTCGGTACTCGACAACGTGACGCTCGCACTGCGTAAGGTGCAGAAGCTGTCGAAAGAGCAAGCGAACGAGCGAGGTCTTGATGCGCTCAAGCGTGTCGGTCTTCTCGATAAGGCCAAAGCCTTTCCAGATCAATTGTCAGGCGGCCAACAGCAACGTGTGGGGATTGCGCGCTCGCTCGCGCTGCGTCCTAAAGTTGTTTTATTTGACGAACCTACAAGTGCACTGGATCCCGAACTTGTTGGCGATGTACTGAAAGTCATGCGCGAGCTCAAAGACGATGGCATGACCATGGTGGTCGTCAGTCACGAGATGGGCTTCGCCCGAGCGGCCGCAGACCACGTCGTCTTCATGGATGCCGGACTGATTGTCGAGCAAGGCACACCGCAGCAGATTTTTGGCGCACCCACACAGCCTCGTACCCAAGCCTTCCTCGCTCGCATGAGCGAGCACTCGGCTTAACAGCGAGCGATTGACGCTAATGGATTTAAAAGCGCTTGTCTTTTCGTTTTTCAACCTTGAGATTGCCTGGGAATACTTGCCAGACATTTTGAAGGGCATGGTCGTTACTGTTGAACTCGGTATCGTTGTCGCCGTGACGGGCTTATTTTTTGGCATGCTGCTTGCCGTGCTTCGCGCGCTACAGCTTAAGCCTGTTAATTTTTTCATCATTTGTTTTGCCGACATCATGCGTGCGCTCCCACCGCTGGTCGTCATCATGATGTTGTTCTTTGCGTTTCCGTATATCCAAGTTTCTATGTCGGCGTTTACTGCGACATGGATCGCACTATCTTTGGTTCTTGCGGCCTTTGTCGAAGAAATTTGCTGGGCAGGTATCGTCTCAGTACCCAAAGGACAATCTGAAGCAGCACGCTCTACGGGTTTGAATTGGCTTCAAAGCATGCTTTATGTTGTGTTACCCCAAGCGGTTCGTTTAACCGTTGCTCCGCTGACCAATCGCGTCATC